>NZ_CP194337.1:308238-616477 GCF_051903265.1 Curtobacterium sp. SP.BCo | reverse complement strand
TGACTGGCGTACCCGCGGGCAGGTAACCCGTTCAGCTGGAACAGAACATCGTCGCGGTGCGGGCCGACGAGGGTCAGACCCCGGTCCAGTTCGTCCCGACGACGCCGGTCGAGCGCGGCCCGGAACGCCTCGGCGGCGGCGGCCACGGTGACCGGCTCGTCCGGTGTCCCGAGGACGGGGTCGGTGGCGGAGGCGTCCTCCGGGTCGCCGCCGCGGATGCTCAGCACGCCGGCGATCGACGCCTCGTGCCGTTCGCCCGCGACCGTCGCGTAGGCCTCGGCGACGAAGGGGGCGAGCCGTCGGGTGAGGTGGTCACGCGCGGCGACGATCTCGGCGCCGAAGGCCACGAGTCGCTCGTCCCAGACGTCGAGCGTGGCGAGCGACCCCGCCTTCGCGCCGGTCGCACGGGCCGACTTGAGCAGGGTGTTGCGCTGCCGGAGCGTCCGGTCGTAGTCGGCGAGGACGCCCTGCATGCGCGGGGCGATCTGGCCGAGGAGCTCGTCGAGCATCCGGCGTCGCCCACCCGGTTCGCCACGGACGAGCGCGAGGTCCTCCGGTGCGAACAACACGCTCGTGCAGTAGCGCGGGAGCTCGCGCGGCTTGATCGCCGCCCGGTTCACCTGCGCCCGGTTGGAGCCCGTGCGGTTGATCTGCACCTCGGCGAGGATGCTGCGGTCCTCGTGCGCGAGTCGGGCACGGACGATCGCGGCGTCGCAGCCCTGCCGGACGAGCGCGGCATCGGTCGGCACCCGGTGCGACCCGAGGGTGGACAGGTAGCCGATGGCCTCGACGAGGTTGGTCTTGCCCTGGCCGTTGCGGCCGACGAACAGGTTCGGCCCGCGTGCGAGGTCGACGTCCGCCTCCCGGTAGTTCCGGAAGTCGGTGAGTTGCAGGTGGTCGACGTGCACGCGGGCCGAGACGAGCTCAGGTGGTTACCTGAGCTACGCCTTCTTGACGGCGTGGCCGCCGAACTGGTTGCGGAGCGCCGCGACGGCCTTCATCGTCGGGGACTCGCTGCCCTGACGCGAGACGAAGCGGGCGAACATCGCCGCGGAGAGTGCGGGCATCGGGACCGCGAGCTCGATCGCTTCCTCGAGGGTCCAACGGCCCTCGCCGGAGTCGTCGACGTAGCCCTCGAGCTCGTCGAGCTTCGGGTCCTCGTTGATCGCGAGGACGAGCAGGTCGAGCAGCCAGGAGCGCACGACCGTGCCACGCTGCCAACCGGCGAAGACCGCCGGGACGTCGTGGACGATGTCCTTCGCCTCGAGGAGCTCGTAGCCCTCGCCGTACGCCTGCATGATCGCGTACTCGATGCCGTTGTGGACCATCTTCGCGTAGTGGCCCGCGCCGACGCCGCCGGCGTGCGAGAAGCCCTCTTCGCGGGGGCCCTCGGGACGGAGCGCGTCGAAGACCGGCATCGCGAACTCGACGTCCTCGGGGGCGCCGCCCACCATGAGGCCGTAGCCGTTCTCCTTGCCCCAGACGCCACCGGAGACACCGGCGTCCATGTAGCGGATGCCCTTCGCGTCGAGCTGCTTGGCGTGCACCTCGTCGTCGAGCCACTTCGAGTTGCCGCCGTCGATCACGAGGTCGCCCTCGCTCAGGACGTTCGACAGGTCGGTGATCACGTCGTCGGTGATCTTGCCGTGCGGGACCATGACCCACACGAGCTTCTTGCCCTCGGGCAGTGCCGCGGCGAGTGCGCCGAGGTCGGCGACGTCCGAGACGGCGGGGTTCGCGTCGTAGCCGGTGACCTCGATGCCTGCGTTGCGGAGACGGGCACGCATGTTGTTGCCCATGCGACCGAGGCCGACAAGACCGATGTGCATGATTTCCTCTTCTGTTCGTCGTCGCGCTGATGCAGGGATGGCGCGTCAGCGCAGTGTTCGGCTGTTGCGCTTACCGCAGCAGGAGATTGGGCTGCAGCAGGTACCGGTATCCGTCCGTCGCCGGGGCCTCTTGCGAGGTCTGGCCGGTGATGAGCACCGGGCCCGGCTTGTTGGGGTTCTCCGTCTTGGTGAAGGAGATCCGGACGAACTCGGAGTGCACCGCGTTCAACCCGTCCAGGAGGAAGGCGGGCTTCAACGAGACCACCGTTTCCCCACCGGTCAGCAACGCACTGATCGACTCTGACGCCTGCGCTTGTTCGGAACCGATCGCCTCGAGCGTGAGCCCGTCGACCGTGAAGGAGAACCGGAGCGCTGCTTCGCGCTCCAGGACGAGGGAGACCCGTCGGACCGCTTCGACGAGCTCCGCGGTGTTGATCACCGCGTGGTCCTCGACGGTCTCGGGGAAGAGCCGGCGGACCGGCGGGTAGTTGCCCTTGATGAGCAGCGACGTGACGGTCTTGTCGTCGGCGTGGAACGCGATGAGCTCGCGGTCCGACGAGCCGCTGATCGAGACGGACACCGTGGACGCCGAACCGAACGTGCGGCCGACCTCCTGCAGGGTGCGGGCCGGGACGAGTGCGTGCAGCGGCTCCGAGCCGACGCGGCCGGAGTCCCACGCGATGGTGCGGACGGCGACGCGGTAGCGGTCGGTGGCGATCAGCGAGAGGTCGTTGTCGCCGACCTCGAGCTGCACGCCGGTGATGACCGGGGTGACGTCGTCACGGCTGGCGGCGACGGCGACCTGGGACACGGCCTCCGAGAAGGCGTCGCCCGGGATGACACCGGTCTGCGCGCCGATCTCCGGCAGGGTCGGGTACTCCTCGACCGGCATCGACAGCAGCGTGAAGTGCGCCGAACCGCAGGTGACCGAGATCTTCGAGTCCTCGGTGGTGAAGGTGACCGGGGCGTTCGGCAGGCGGCTCGCGATGTCGTTCAGCAGCCGGCCCGAGACGAGGACCGTGCCCGCGTCGTCGATCTGCGCGGCGATGGACGTCTGCGCCGAGACCTCGTAGTCGAACGAGGAGAGCGTCAGTCGGTCGCCCTCGGCGTGGATGAGGACGCCCGAGAGGATCGGGAGGGTCGTGCGCTGTGGGAGGAGCTTCACCGCGAAGGAGACGGCTTCGGAGAAGACGTCCCGGTTGACCTCGAACTTCACAGCTGGAACCCCTGTCGATCGGTTGGACTGTCCGGCCGCCCCATTGTGGCACAGCCCGACCGGGCCCGGATTTCTTGTCATCCCGCCGTCCACAAGGTTGGCCCGCTGAGATCAATCGTTAACCAGGAGTAATGGTGTTAACGCCTGTGCACACTGTGGATAACCCTGGGGATGCCGCTCGGTGACAGGGAACTACAACCGTGTGACTTGTGAGCGGTGTGTGGGCGACCTCTGGATGACGAAATCTCATCTATCCACTTCCATCCCCAGTCTCCACAGGCGACCCCTCGTCTGTGAACAACCGACCGGCGTGTCCTCCACAGTTATCCACAGGCTTTCCACACTGTGTGAAGTCCGGCGCATGGAACCGTCTCAGATGGTGGATGCGCGCAGAGGCAGGCCGATCTGACGGTCGCGGGACGTGCCTCCCGGCAGTCGTCGCGGTGATCCGTGGACGCGAGCCGTCCGGCTCGGCGGTCCCGTGATCGGCGTGGGTCAGCGGTAGCGGCGGTCCTGCTTGATCCGGCTGGTGAGTTCGGTGACCTGGTTGTAGATCGACCGACGCTCCTTCATGAGCTCTGTGATCTTCTTGTTCGCGTACATGACCGTGGTGTGGTCACGGTTGCCGAACAGCTGCCCGATCTTCGGCAGGGAGAGGCTCGTCAGCTCACGGCACAGGTACATGGCGATCTGTCGAGCGGTGGCGATCGCCTGCGACCGGGACGAGCCGTAGAGGTCGTCGACCGAGAGCTTGAAGTACTCCGCGGTGTGGTTGATGATGTCCGTCGGCGCCACGACGTTGTCGTCGTCGAGCGTGATGAGGTCCTTCAGCACCGTCTGCACCAGGGCCATGTCGACGGCCGTCCGGTTGAGGCTCGCGAACGCGGTGACCCGGATCAGGGTCCCCTCGAGCTCCCGGATGTTGCTCGACACCTTCGAGGCCATGAACTCGAGGATGTCGTCCGGCACCTGCAGGTGGTCGGACTGCGCCTTCTTGCGGAGGATCGCGATGCGGGTCTCGAGCTCCGGGGCCTGCACGTCGGTGATGAGCCCCCACTCGAAGCGGGAACGCATCCGGTCCTCGAAGCCGGTCAGGTGCTTCGGCGCGACGTCGGACGTGATGACGACCTGCTTGTTGTGGTCGTGCAGCGTGTTGAACGTGTGGAAGAACGCTTCCTGCGTCGAGTCCTTGCCCTGGAGGAACTGGATGTCGTCGATCAGCAGGATGTCGATGTCGCGGTAGCGCTGCTGGAACTGGTTCGAGCGGTTGTTCGCGATCGAGTTGATGAAGTCGTTCGTGAACTCCTCGCTGGACACGTAGCGCACCCGGATGCCCGGGTAGAGGCTCTCGGCGTAGTGGCCGATGGCGTGCAGGAGGTGCGTCTTGCCCAGGCCGGAGTCGCCGTAGATGAACAGCGGGTTGTAGGCCTTCGCGGGGGCTTCCGCGACCGCGACCGCCGCAGCGTGGGCGAACCGGTTGGACGAGCCGATGACGAAGTTGTCGAAGTTGTACTTCGGGTTGAGCCGGGACTCCGGCCGGCCGCTGGTCCCCGGGGCGTCGATCTGGCTCGGGACGAACGGGGCCTCGATGTACTGCCGCGGCGCGGCGCTCTGCTCCACCGCTTCCTGCACCGGCTCCGCGTACTCGGGCACGTGACTGGAGACCGTGGTGTCGACCCGCGGCTCGGAGGCCATGTCGGGGTTCACCGTGATGGCGAAGTTCGCGACGGTGTCGTCTCCGATGCGCGAGACCGCCTCGGTGATCGGGATGCGGATGCGCTGTTCGAGCATGCCGCGGGTGAGGTCGTTCGGGACCTCGAGGTAGAGGGTGCCGGCGAGCACGCCCTTCGGTTCGACGAGGTTGAGGAAGCCGTGCAGCTGCGGGGTGATGCGGTCGTCCTCGGAGAGGAGTCCGAGGACGGATGACCAGAGGTCCTCGACGGGGTCGGCCGGCATCGTCATGTCGCGCTCGTCTCCTGGTCTCGTGTCGTGCTCGGTGTGGTGTTCGGTGGATCCGCGTGGAGGCCAGACCTGCTCGGACGTGTGCCGGCGCAGCGTCGCCCGCCCGATGGTGCTGGCGGGTCGTCGTGCGTCCGGGTGGCTTCTTCGACGGCCCGGACCGCGTGTCGTCCCGCGTGGTGGTCCACAGGGTTGTCCACAGTGTTGTCCACGACCGCCGCGGGGTGCACGACGGGAAGACTCCCCCGTCCTGCCGGGCCACCGGCGGATCGATCACCCCACTGTAAAGGACCGGGGCGCGTCGCACCGAACGCACGTTTTCCCCAATGTGGATAATGAACGTGCGCTGCCCGTCGGAGCTCGGTCGGAGCAGGCCGCGTTTGACCTGCCCGTCGCTGTCACGTACCGTTAACCAGTTGACTGCGGCCGTTCGGTCGCGCCCATCTGCGTCGTTCGGCACCGGACGGCGACACATACGTGACGGCTCGCGCTGAGGTTCCCCCAGCGAAGCCGTGTGGAGATCATCATGAGCAAGCGCACCTTCCAGCCGAACAACCGTCGTCGTGCCAAGAAGCACGGCTTCCGCGCCCGCATGCGCACCCGTGCCGGCCGCGCCATCCTGGCCGCCCGTCGCGCCAAGGGCCGCACCGAGCTCAGCGCCTGATCCAGCAGCGCCTGATCGGGTCCGTCCTGGTCCGCTCGCAGTTCGGCACCTGGTAACGATCGTGTTGGCCCGCGCCAACCGCATCGTCCGTGGTGACGACTACCGGTCCGTCGTGCGTCGTGGTCGCAGGAGCGCCACGGCGCACGCCGTCGTATCGGTGGTCCGTCGTCCCACGGACGATCCGTCGGTGGGCGCCGGACCGACGCGCTTCGGCTTCATCGTCGCGAAGACGGTCGGCAACGCCGTGACCCGCAACCTGGTCCGCCGGCGCCTCAAGGCGATCGCGCAGGGGCTGCTCGTCGAGATCCCCGTCGGGTACGACGTGGTGGTCCGCGCACTGCCAGCCGCTGCGCAGGCCGGATGGCCTACCCTGCTCGAAGACGTCTCGCGCTCCTGTGCGCGTGGTGTGGAGAAGGCAGCATGAACCGCAATCCGTGGACCCGGCTCGCCTGGGCCGTCGCGTTGCTCCCGCGCAACGCGTGTGTCGTCGTGCTGCGCGCGTACCGTGCCGTGATCTCCCCGCTGTACGGCAACGTCTGCCGGTACCACCCCTCGTGCTCCCGGTACGCCCTCGAAGCGATCCAGCAGTACGGCGTCGTCCGCGGGTCGGCGATGGGCGCGTGGCGGATCGCACGGTGCAACCCCTGGGCAGCCGGGGGCATCGACGACGTCCGTGCACGGCGTCGCCCCTACGACGTCAACCGGTTCGGGTTCGTGCTCGCGCCGAACCAGCAGCAGCCGCAGCCCGCGGTCGGGTCCTCCCACCCGGTCCTGCTCCCCCAGCGCACTCGAAAGGCGTGACCGTCCCCATGGACATCATCGGTACGATCCTCTGGCCGCTCAAATGGGTGGTCTCGGCCATCCTCGTCGGCTTCCACTGGGTCTTCGAGAACCTCGGCATGGACCCCGGCGCGGGCATCACCTGGGTCCTCTCCATCATCTTCCTGACGTTCGTGGTCCGCGCCGCGCTCATCCCGATCTTCGTGCGGCAGATCAAGTCGCAGCGCCGCATGCTCGAGGTGGCCCCGCAGCTCAAGAAGATCCAGGACAAGTACAAGGGCAAGAAGGACCAGTTCTCGCGTGAGGCCATGAGCCGCGAGACCATGGCGCTCTACAAGGAGACCGGGACGAACCCGCTGAGCTCCTGCCTGCCGCTGCTCATCCAGATGCCGATCTTCTTCTCGCTGTACTCGGTGCTGCACGAAGCGCAGATCAACAAGTCGGGCATCGGCCTGCTGACGAACGACCTCGCCGCGTCGTTCGGCAACGCCTCGCTGTTCGGTGCTCCCCTGCACGAGACGTTCACCAACGCCTCTGGCTGGGAAGTCCGCGTCATCGCCGGCTTCATGATCGTCGTGATGACCGCCTCGCAGTTCATCACGCAGCTGCAGCTCGTCGCGAAGAACATGTCCCCGGAGACCAAGGCGTCCCCGATGTACCGGCAGCAGAAGATGATGCTGTACATCCTCCCGCTGGTCTTCGTGATCTCGGGTCTGTCCTTCCCCCTCGGCGTCATGTTCTACTGGCTCGCCTCCAACATCTGGACGATGGCGCAGCAGTACTTCGTCATCCGCAGCATGCCCACGCCCGGCTCCGAGGCCGCGCTGGCCCGTGAAGCCCGTCTCGCCAAGAAGGCCCAGCGTCGCGGTGCTGCGACCCCGGTCCTCGCGGAGGCAGGTGCCGGTGCCGGTGCCGCCGAGATCGAGGCCGTGCGCGTCACGACGCAGCGTCAGCAGCCGGTCGGCAAGAACCGTGCCAAGAAGAACGGGAAGAAGTAAGTGACCGAGCAGGACATCGCAGCGCCCGTCGCAACCGAGGCCGTCGACGACGACACCCGTGACGAGGCCGACATCGCCGCTGACTACATCGAGGAGCTCCTCGACATCTGCGACCTCGACGGCGACATCGAGATCGAGGAGCGCGCCGGGCGCGTGTACCTCTCGGTCACCGACGAGGGCGATGCGCTGCGCGTCCTCTCGAAGCCGGACACCGTGTCCGCGCTGCAGGAGCTGACCCGGATCGCCGTGCAGGCGGAGACCGGCGAGTTCAGCCGGCTCATCCTCGACGTCGGCGGTTCGCGCGACGCTCGCGCCTCGGAGCTGCAGCGCCTGGTCGACACCGCCGTGGAGCGCATCGAAGCCGGCTCGACGTCGGCGGCACTCCCCCCGATGTCCTCGTACGAGCGCAAGCTGGTGCACGACCTGGTCGCCGAGAAGGGCTTCCACTCGGAGTCCGAGGGTGAGGGTCGGGACCGCCACACGGTCGTCACCCGATGACGGAGACCGTTCCCGTCCTCGAGACGGAACCGGCCGCCGCCGTCACCCTGTTCGGCGATCGGGTCGAGGTCGCGCGCTCGTTCACCCACGAGCTCGCTCGCCGCGGCGAGGAGCTCGGGCTGATCGGCCCGCTCGAGTTGCCTCGACTCTGGACTCGACACATCCTCAACTCCGCCGTTGTCGCACCCCTCCTGGAGGCGCGGGGGCGCGTTGCCGACGTCGGTTCCGGAGCCGGGTTGCCCGGCCTGGTCCTCGCGATCGCGCGTCCGGACGTGCACCTCACCCTCATCGAGCCGATGGAGCGTCGCGTCGACTGGCTGACCTCGGAGGCCGAGCGGCTCGAGCTCGACAACGTGACGGTGGTGCGTGCCCGCGCCGAGGACGTCGCGGACGACATCGTCGTGGACCAGGTCACCGCGCGCGCCGTGAGCGCCTTGTCGAAGCTCATCCCGTTGACGGTGCCGCTCGTCCGCTCCGGTGGGCAGCTCATCCTGATGAAGGGTGCGCGCGTCGAGGACGAGATCGAGAAGGCTCGCAAGGTGATCCTCCGGAAGCGCCTCTCGGACGTCGAGGTGCTCGAGCTCGGAGTCGGTGTGGTCGAGGAGACCACGCGGGTCTTCCGGGCTACAGTTGACTGACGCTGCGGCTCGGGCCGGTTCCACCGGCCGCCAGTGGCTCCGCGTTCCACGTGAAACACCGAACCGGGGAAGAGGCACTCGTTGAGTTCATCGACCGACTACGACGCGTCGACACCGCTCGCCCGCGAGATCGCCGATCTGAACCGGCGGCGCCGAGCGATCGCGACCCAGCAGTTCCCGCTGCCCGCGAAGACGCGGGTGTTCACGGTCTCGAACCAGAAGGGTGGGGTCGGGAAGACCACCACCACGGTGAACCTGGCAGCGGCTCTCGCGCACGGTGGAGCTCGCGTGCTGGTGATCGACCTGGATCCCCAGGGCAACGCGTCGACGGCGCTCGGTGTGAACCACCAGGCCGAGGTCGCGAGCATCTACGACGTCATCGTCGACGAGGCTCCGATCGCGGACACCGTCCAGCGCTCCCCCGAGTCGGACACCCTGTGGTGCGTGCCGGCGACGATCCACCTGGCCGGCGCGGAGATCGAGTTGGTCTCCCTCGTTGCTCGTGAGCAGCGTTTGCGGACGGCCCTCGACGAGTACCTCGGATCCCTCGACGAGCCGTACCACTACGTCTTCATCGACTGCCCGCCGTCGCTCGGGCTGCTGACGATCAACGCGTTCGTCGCCGCGCAGGAGGTCCTCATCCCGATCCAGTGCGAGTACTACGCACTCGAGGGACTGAGCCAGCTGCTGCGGAACATCGAACTCATCGAGCGCCACCTGAACCCGCACCTGCGCGTCTCGACGATCCTGCTCACCATGTACGACAGCCGGACGAACCTGTCGAACCAGGTCGCAGCGGACGTCCGGGAGCACTTCGGGGGCCAGGTCCTGGAGGCCGTCATCCCACGCTCGGTCCGTGTCAGTGAGGCACCGAGCTACGGCCAGAGCGTGGTCGCCTACGACGTCAACTCCACCGGATCGCTCTCCTACCTGGAAGCGGCCGCCGAGATCGCAGCACGAGGAGCACAGGACTGATGGCACCGAAGCGAACCGGACTCGGCCGAGGCATCGGCGCGCTCATCCCGACAGCGACGGAGCAGCAGGACCGCCCGGTGGACGTGTTCTTCCCCACCGGCGGTTCAGCGGCGTCCCCCGCGTCGGCGCCGACCGCGGAGGAGCTCGTCGCGGTGCCCGGTGCGCGGCTGGCGAACCTGAACCCGCTCGATGTCGTCCCGAACGCGCAGCAGCCCCGAACGGAGTTCCGGGAAGAGGAACTCCAGGAACTCGTGCACTCCATCCGTGAGATCGGCGTGCTCCAGCCCATCGTCGTCCGCCCGATCGCCGGTGCGACCGGGACGGACCCGCAGTACGAGCTCATCATGGGCGAGCGTCGTCTCCGCGCCACGAAGGAGCTCGGGCTCAGCACGATCCCGGCAATCATCAAGGACACGCCGGACGACGCGATGCTGCGCGACGCCCTGCTCGAGAACCTGCACCGGGCGAACCTCAACCCGCTGGAAGAGGCCTCGGCCTACCAGCAGTTGCTCGCAGACTTCGGGATCACGCAGGAGCAGCTCGCGCAGCGCATCGGTCGGTCGCGGCCGCAGATCACCAACACGATCCGGTTGCTGCGTCTCCCCTCCCCCGTGCAGCGTCGCGTCGCCGCAGGCGTGCTGTCCGCCGGACACGCTCGGGCCATCCTGGCTGCACCGGATGCCGAGGCGATGGAGTACCTCGCCGAGAAGATCGTCAACGAGGACTTGTCCGTCCGCGCCACCGAGGCCATCGCCCAGCAGCTCGCGACGAAGACGCCCGTCAAGGCGAAGGCGGAACCGTCCAAGCGGCAGGTGCACTTCAACGATCTGGCCGAGCGGCTCGGCGATCGACTGAACACCCGAGTGAAGATCGCCGTGGGGGCTCGCAAGAGCTCGGTCACGATCGACTTCGCGAACGGCGACGATCTCAATCGCATCCTCGGCGAGCTCGGCATCCAGGACGTCGCCAACTGATCGGTCTGAGCGGCCGCAGGGCCCCCGCTGCGGGGTGTTTGTGTCAGCTGCGTCCGTGGGTCGAGGAAAGGGTCCGAACGGCGCTCTGTCGGCCGCTGAGGCGATTCGTCCCGCGTGAATCGCGGCGTTCCACGTGGAACATCGCCGTGCCTGGGCCCGTAGCGACCTGATGCTGGCCGGGAGTCCCCCAAGAGAACCTCGGCAACTGAGATTTCGGCACCTGCCTGGCTGGCTTGGCGGCGCGCGATGATCGTGCACTGCCTGTTAGCCGAGGTGACGACGAGCAGTGTTCCACGTGGAACGTCTCCACTGGCCGGTGTGAGCGTGCGCAAGTTGCACCCAGCCCGGCCGCGGCGAGGAATCCGGTTGCAGAGCGCCCGGTGCGGGATGGCTATCGCCGTACCCGGCAATACCGGCACGGAGGCACTGTCTTGGCTTTGGATCGCACGGGGTACCTACGTGCAGGGACCGATCGTCGTACGGTGCGTCGGGCGGGAGGGCCAGTTAGTCCTCCACTCCGAGAACGCCGGCCTCGGGAGACTGCGATCATTTGCGTCTGATCCGCGGGCTCGGCTGTAGTGGAGCACGCCGGCCCGAGTCGGATACCGCGGAACCGGCCACCGTTCGTCGGCGTCGGAATCGGTTGCGATCTGGGTTGAACAGGCGGACCGCCCGTGAAGTAGCCGAGGGCGTTGCCGCCAACTCCCCCGAGGCTGGCTACCAGTGTGACGGAGTGGTCCTGGATCGACTCGGATGTCTGCGCTCACGGTCCGCCTCAGGCGCGTGATGGGATCCTGATCGGAGGGTCACCCGGGCTACCGCGGTGAGCGGGCGAGCGTGTCCCTCGCACCGCTGGGCTCTGCTGTGGTGGTCCGATGGTCCGGCGACTGCTCTGCCAGTCGAGGGGGCCGGGATTCATCGTGCTCGTTGGGTGACTCCATCGGGGTCGCCCGCAGGAGCAGCTCGTCAGGCTCGAGAGTCCCCTGAGCAGGCACCCGCCCGCCCCCTCGAGCGAGGACGAGCGTCCGCGGGGCGAGCCGATCACCACCGCAGGCACTTTCCGGGTTCGGTTTCGGCTCGTGATCGAGGACGACAACCCGCTGCGGTAGGGCCCGGACTCAGTGTTTCACGTGGAACACCGCGCGCAGTTTCGCGAGCCCGACAACAGCGAACACTGGCTTGAGCAAGACCGCCTCACCCACCCGGTAGTCTTCTGCGGCAACGAGCTTGTCCGCGAGATCTGGACGCTGCCGCGCAAGATAGATCCTGGCCTTCTCAGCGTGCAGTCCGTTCGACGCGAAGGCGACCCAGTCGGCGTCTTCGATCAGCGGGACCACGTTCCGAACGTTCTCCCACGTCGACGTACTCTCGGTCTCGACGAGCAGTCGTCCGTGCCATCCAAACGACCCGATGATGTGACGGCGAAGCAGCTCTGCCTCCGGGACGGCCCCGTGTACGGCTCCCCCGCTGCAGATGATGGTCACGGTGGCGCCGAATCGTTCGGCCCGTCGAGCCGTCCGCACCGCGATGCGCGCACGCCAGCGATTGACGACGTTCGGACGAGTCCCGTGATTGGCGAACCCGAGGACGACCACAGACCCCGTCGACCCTGCAGTGGGAACACGCAGTCCGGCGGCGCGATGGGCCGCGCGCGCGTGGATCCATTCGCCCAAGGTCAAGGCGGAAGCGAGCCCGACACCGACCGCGATCAACGCGCGGAGTGTTCCACGTGGAACATGGACCCGCGACATCGGTCAGACCCGGTGGTCGCGGATGGCCTGTTCGGCAAGCTCGGCGTAGGTCCAACCGAGGTCGAACCCGGATGCGGACAGCGCCTGGGGCACGAGGGAGGTCTCGGTGAGACCCGGGAGGACGTTCGCCTCGAGGAACCACGGTGTCCCCGCGGCATCGATGATCAGGTCGACACGAGAGATGTGGCGGAGTCCGAGCGCCGCGTGGGCTGCGGTCGCGGCGCTGGACGCCGCAGCGGCGTACTCCTCCGACAGCCGCGCTGGCGTGTAGAACGTCGTCTCGCCGGCGTTGTAACGGGCCTCGAAGCCGTAGATCCCGTTGCGGGGCACGATCTCGACGGCGGAGAGTGCCACGGGGCCGTCACCGGTGTCGATGATGCCCACCGCGACCTCGGTCCCACGGATGAGCTGCTCCACCACGACGTCGTCGCAGTAGGTGTAGGCGGTGACCATGGCTCGCGGCAGGTCGTTCACGTCGTCGACGAGCGTGACGCCCTGTGCACTCCCGCCCCGGGCAGGCTTCACGGCGAGCGGGACCGGGTGTTCAGCGGCGATGCTCTCGAGGACCCCGACGGCGCCGAGCTCCCGGAAGACGTCGTGGGACAGGGTGACGGACCGCGGGGTCCGCACGCCCTCGCGCGCGACCAGCGCGGACGCGGTGGGCTTGTCCCATGCCAACCGGGCCGACGTCGAACGCGAGCCGACGAACGGGATGTCGAGTGCCTCCAGGATGCCCCGCAGGGCGCCGTCCTCACCGGAGGCACCGTGCAGCGCCGGCCACACGACATCCGGACGGGTCTCCCGGAGGGTCGGGAGGAGCGATGCGTCAGCATCGCGGAGGTCGACCTGCCAGCCGTACCCGGTCAGCGAATCGGCGACCCGGCGGCCGGACCGCAGCGAGACGTCACGCTCGTGCGAGATCCCGCCGGCGACGACGACGACGTGACGGCGAGTGAGCTCGGCCATGCGAGGGGACCTCCGGTACTGCAGGTGGAACGATGAAAGTGCTGGTCAGGAGACGTTCGGTGGCGGCGCGCTGACCGAGGAGGTCGAGCGGACCACGGTGTTCGGTCGGGTCGCCGGCCCGAAGGTCTCCAAGAGCTCGAGTTCGTCGTTCACGACGGTGGCGAGACGCTTCACACCCACCCGGATCTGTTCCGGGGTCGGGTAGCAGAAGGAGAGACGGATGTTGCCGCCACCACGACCGTCGGCGTAGAACGCGGTCCCGGGGGTGTACGCCACGAGTTCCTTCACGGCACGGGGCAGCATGCCCTTCGAGTCGAGCGACTCCGGCAGGGTCAGCCAGACGAAGAACCCGCCGTTCGGCTTCGTCCAGGAGAGGTCGGGCAGGAACTCCCCCAGGGCCGAGAGCATCGCGTCACGACGCTCCGCGTACAGCCCGCGGAAGGTGTCGACCTGCCCCTTCCAGTCGGCAGCGTCGAGGTAGGCGTTCACCACGTACTGCCCGAACGAGTTCGGCGCGAGGACGGCCGACTCGTTCGCGAGGACGAGCTTCTCGCGGATGGCGTGCGGTGCGAGTGCCCAGCCGACGCGGAAGCCCGGTGCGAGGGTCTTCGAGAACGAGCCGAGGTAGACCACGCCCTCCTCGTCGATGGAACGGATCGCCTGCGGTGCCGGCTCGTCGAACCAGAGGAGCCCGTACGGGTTGTCCTCGAGGACGAGGATGTTGTTCGAGCGGCAGATGTCGAGCACCTCGATGCGGCGCTCGCGGCTCATGGTGACGCCGGCCGGGTTGTGGAAGTTCGGGATCGTGTAGAGGAACTTGATCCGCTTCCCCTGCGTGCGGAGGGTGGCGATCGCCTCGCGCAGGGCCTCGGGCACCAGGCCGTTCTCATCGGTCGTGACGTGCACCGTCTCCGCCTGGTACGAGCGGAAGACGCCGATCGCACCGACGTACGACGGGGACTCGGCGAGGACGACGTCGCCCGGGTCGATGAAGAGCCGCGTGACGAGGTCGAGCGCGTGCTGCGAGCCGGTGGTGACGACGACGTCCTCCGCGCTGGCGCGGATGCCCTCGAGGCTCATGATGTCGACGATGTGCTCGCGCAGGGACCGCAGACCCTGGCCACCGCCGTACTGCAGGGCCATCGCGGCGTCCTCGGCCATGACGCGGTCCAGGGAGCCCGTGACGAGCTCCCTCGGCAGCGCAGAGACGTACGGCATGCCGCCGGCGAGCGAGACCACTTCGGGGCGCGAGGCGACGGCGAACAGGGCTCGGACCTCGGAGGCGCTCAGCCCGGCGGTGCGCTGGGCGTAGGAGTCGTACCAGGGGTCGAGGCTGTTGCCGTTCGTCATCAGTGCTCCGTTCCAGCGGGACGCGCCCGCCACTCACATTCCCGCCACACTACGACATCGATCCCGGAAACCCGGGGTCCGTGGCGTGGCCGATCCTGAACCGGTGGACCGGAACGGTGTGGGCCGAGTGCGAACTCCCGGGGAACGACGAACGGCCCCGCTCTCCGAGGAGAGCGGGGCCGTTCCGTGGGGTCCTACGCGAGGAACTCTGCGAGGTCGGCCTCGAGCGCCGGCTTCGGCTTCGCACCGATGACGGTCTTGACGACCTCGCCACCCTTGAAGACCTTCATCGCCGGGATCGAGGTGATCTGGTAGTTCATCGCCGACTGCGGGTTGTCGTCGACGTTGAGCTTCACGATCTCGATCTTGTCGGCGTGCTCCGACGCGATCTGGTCGAGGATCGGCGAGACCGCGCGACACGGGCCGCACCACTCGGCCCAGAAGTCGACGAGGATCGTCTTGTCGGACTTGAGGACCTCGTCCGAGAAGGTGGCGTCGGTGACTGCCTTGGCGTTGGACATGTGTGCTCCTTCGAGAAGTCGATCAGTGAGTGCAACGGCGGGTGCCGCCGGTGCATTCCCCCGGGGGCGAACCGGCGCGATCCCCGGGCGGGGAACGGTGCCGGACGCTAGGCGGATGCGGTGACGGGCTCGACCGGGGTCTCCCCCGTGGCGCCGGCGGTGAGGTCGTCGCCGAGGTCGGCGAGGTACTTCTCGGCGTCGAGCGCGGCGACCGTGCCCGAACCCGCGGCCGTGATCGCCTGACGGTAGGTCGGGTCGATGACGTCACCGGCGGCGAACACGCCCGGCAGGTTCGTCTTCGACGTGCGGCCCTGGACGGCGATGGTGCCCTCCGGCGCGATGTCGATCTGGCCGTGGATGAGGTGCGTGCGCGGGTCGTTGCCGATCGCGATGAACAGGCCGTCGAGCGCGAGTTCGCTCTCGGACCCGTCGACCGTGTCGCGCAGGGTGACACCCGTCACGGCGGAGTCGCCCGTGATGCCGGTGACCTCCTTGTTCCACGCGAACTCGATCTTCGGGTCGTTGAACGCTCGGTCCTGCATGATCTTGGACGCGCGGAGGGTGTCCTTGCGGTGGATCACGGTGACCTTGTCGGCGAAGCGCGTGAGGAAGGTCGCTTCCTCCATCGCGGAGTCACCACCGCCGACGACGGCGATGTTCTTCTGGCGGAAGAAGAAGCCGTCGCAGGTGGCGCACCAGCTGACGCCGTGGCCGGACAGACGCTCCTCGTCGGCGAGACCGAGGTGGCGGTAGGCGGAGCCGGTCGCGTAGATGACCGCGAGGGCCTCGTACGTCTCGCCGGAGCCGACGGTGACCCGCTTCACGTCGCCGGTGAGGTCGACGGACACGGCGTCGTCGTACAGGACCTCGGCACCGAACTTCTCGGCCTGTTCCTGCATCTTGATCATGAGGTCGGGGCCCTGGATGCCCTCGGGGAAGCCCGGGAAGTTCTCGACCTCGGTCGTCTTCGTGAGCTCGCCGCCGGTCTCGACGCTGGACGCGACGATGAGGGGCTCGAGTTCCGCGCGGGCGGCGTAGATGCCGGCGGTGAACCCGGCCGGGCCGGAACCGATGATGATGAGCTGGCGCATGCCTGGGAGCCCTTCCGTTGTGATCGCTGACCGGGTCAACACATCGTACCGGCGCGGCATTCCGCCGCACCCGGCGAGGGGTCAGCGTCCGAGTCGACTGCGGAGGAGCGACACCGCGTTCGAGATCTCACCGTTCTTCGCCACGACCAGGGCCCCGAAGTACACCAGGACCATCACGGCTCCGGTGAGGGCGAGGGTGATGAGTGCGCCGGTGACGTCGGCCATCGCGAAGCCGTCGGAGGAGAACGCGCCGAAGAAGTTCGCGACGACCAGGCCGGCGACGCCCGCGATCAGCGCGGCGATGACGAACTGTGCGTGCGAGCGGGTGACGACGGCGCCCTCGATCCCGCCGAGGCGCTTCCGGACGAGCACCAGGGCGACGATGGTCTGGGCCGAGCCGGCGACCGTGGTGCAGATCGCGATCCCGACGCCGATGACCGAACCCGGCAGCATGGCCACCGAGAGGGCACCGATCACGAAGAGCCCGGACTGCACGAGCTGCATGAGGAACGGCGTGCGGTGGTCGTGCATCGCCCAGAACACCCGCTGGATGATGAAGAGCATGCTGAACAGCACCAGACCGGGCATGTAGGCGACGAGGACGAGTGCCATCGACTGCGTGTGCCCGAACTCGTTCTCCCAGATCCGGGCGAACGGCATGGCGGTGACGATCAGCGCAACGGACGCGAACACGGTGAACAGGCCCACGATCCGGAGGGACAGCGACAGGTTGCGGCGGACGGCGGCCAGGTCGCCGCGTTCGGCGTCGTGGCTCATCCGCGTGAAGTACGCCGTCGCGATCGACACCGTGATGATCGAGTGCGGCAGCATGAAGAGCAGCCAGGTGGTGCTGAGGGTCGCGTTGCCGGCGCCGGTCGCGAGCGACGCCACACGCGCCTGCACGATGCCGGCGAGCTGCGTGACGAGGATCATCGCGAAGAGCCAGCCCGCCGCGGTGCCGGTGGACTTCAGGCCGACGCCGCGCCACCGGAAGTCGGGGCGGAACGTCAGCCCGGCACGTCGCCAGAACAGCGGCAGGAAGGCTGCCTGGGCGAGCACACCGACCGAGGCACTGCCCGCGAGCACGGCGATCTTCAGCGGCGTCCAGTCGTCGGTGGAGGCGTTGACGCCGCGGCCGCCGAAGAGGGCGATGAAGACGATGAGGCCGGCGATCGCGATGACGTTGTTGATCAGCGGTGCCCAGGTGAACGGCCCGAAGACCTGCTTCGCGTTGAGGACCTCGCCGAGCAGGGAGTACATCGCGTAGAAGAGGATCTGCGGCAGGCACCAGAACGCGAACGCCACCGCGAGGTCGGTCGTCGCCGCGCTGAAGCCCTTGCCGCCGTCCCCCGCGCTCTGGCTGTACACGCGGACCAGCACGGGCGCGAGCAGGGTCGCGACGACGGTGATGACCAGGAACGCGGACCCGCCGAGCGTGACGATCTTGTTCACGTACGCGGTGCCGCCGTCGGTGTGCTGCTTCATCGAGCGGACGATCTGCGGGATGAGGACCGCGGACAGCAGGCCACCGGCGATGAGTGCGTAGATGTTGTTCGGCAGCTGGTTCGAGATGGCGAACGCGTTGGCCGCGTCGGATCCCGTGTTGCCGATGGCGAAGGCGAGCACGAACGTCTTCGCGAAACCGAGGATGCGCGACACCATCGTGCCCGCCGCCAGCATCGCGCTCGCCCGGCCGAGACTGCGCTCGGCCGCCGGCTCCGCGTCGACGACGGGCTGGGGCTGGGTGGTGCTGATGAGGGGTTCCTCCGGTGCGGTCGACGGCTCGTCGCGGCTGGTGGTCGTGGTCGCTGCTGCGGCCTGGAGGCGCGGTGCGGGTCCGTCGTGCCCGGTCGCGCCCGGCAGGGGGTCGCCGCCGACGACCGGCTGGACCTCGAGCGGACGGTTCGGGTCGTCGTCGTCCTCGTCGTCGAGCTCGCCGTTCCGGCGGCGGATCCGCTTGCGGATGCTGCGGAAGATGCCGAAGCCGAAGATCGCGACGAGGGCCACGGCGGCGGCGGCCGTGATGACCGTCTCCCACTGCGCCTGCACGTTCAGTTCCACGGTCGCCGTGTCACTGATCTTGATGCCGGTGGGGCTGCTGAGGGACAGGGCCAGGTTGACCTTGCCGTTCGCCACGGACTGCACCGGCACGGTGGTGCGGGTGGAGGACTCCGGTTGGACCTTCACCTCGATGTCGTTGCGCACGATGCGGAGCGCCGAGTTCGACGGTTGGACGGAGAGCCGCACCGTGACCGGGTAGACCGACTCGTTCCGGATCGAGACGGGCAGCGAGGACCGGTCGCCGAGCAGCGTGAGGCTGCTCGAGTCGACGATGGCGACCTTGGACCGGGCCTTCGCCCAGGCCGAGACCTGGCTGTCGACCGCGCTCGCGAACCCGGTGGTGTCGGAGCGCCACGCGTTCGACGACAGCGCGAGCAGGTCGAGTCGCGCCGGGGCGGTGAGCTCGCCCGGGGTGTCCATCGCCGAGGCGAAGCCGGTGAGGTCCCGCTCGCCCTGCACGAGGCGCTCGAGCTGGTCGATGCGCGCGTCGCCGTTGGACCCGGCCGTCAGCGTGAGCGACCCGGCGGTCGCCGACGACGCCGACGACAGGTCTGCCGGTGCCACCCACGGGGTGCTCTCGAGCGCGTCGAGCGCGGCACCGAGCCGGTCGGAGTTCGTCGGCCACGAGCGTCCGAGCGTCAGCAGGATCGGCCCGTCGGCGGTGCCGGCGCGTGCCGAGGTCGCGAGCGTCGCGGTGAGCTCGGACATCGCCGTCTCCCAGTCCTGCTGGTTCGACGTGGACGCGGCGGTGCGGAGGAGCGCGGACATCGACTGGTCGGACACCAGGACGTGCTGGCCGCTGATCTGCTCGGACGCGGCGATCGTGGTGTCGGCGCCGGCGGAGGTGTTGCCGCTCGCCACGATCGTGTCCTTCGTCCCGGCCTTGGCGAGGACGGGCAGGTCCGCTGCCGTCAGGGTGCCGTCGGCGGGCCAGGCGATGGAGTCGAGCGAGTAGGGGAAGTCGAGGAGGGACGCCGTGGTGGGCAGGGTCGTCGGGGTCTCGTCCTCGGTCGTGGAGCCGTCCCCGGCGTCCGCGGTGGCGCCGTCGGTCGGGGTCGCGGTGGCGCGGTCCGTCGCGGCGGGCGTCGAGGGGTCCGACGTCGGGGTGGGCGTCGGCGTGGAGGCACCGGGGAAGTCGTCGGGGTCGACCTCCTGGTCGAGGGAGATCGGGGACAGCACGCCGTTCGCGCCGGCCTGGCGCAGTCCGGTGACGTCGGCGTCGGCGTACGGCAGCGCGAACGTCTCGTTCTTCAGCCCCTCGAGGCGGGCCAGCCAGGTCACCGCGGTGGAGGGGGCGTTCTCACCGAGCAGCCGGATCGACGCGATGATCCGCGGGTCGATCGCCAGCGCGACGTTGTGGTCCTCCGCCGCGTCGAGCTGCTGCGTGAGCGTGCCGTCGACCGCGGTCGCGGCGGCCAGGGTACCGGCGCCGAGGACGCCGTCCGCGGTCGCCGGGACGGTGATCGGCATCGCCACCGAGACGCTCACCGGGGTCTGGTCGGTCTCGGGGTACCAGGTGATCGCCGACCGTGCCACGGCGCGGGTGTCGCCGGCGGTGTAGTCCGCTGCGATGCGCCGCGCACCGAACGAGGAGTACCCGCCCAGGGCGACGTTTCCGGAGACGATCTTCACCGAGTCGAGCGTCACCGATCGGTGCGCGGGGACGGCCGGGACGTCCACGGAGTCCATCGGGGCGCCGAAGTAACCCGTCGTGCTGGTGTCACTGAGCCAGTCCGAGAGGACGTCCCGCGTGCTCACCGCACGGAAGATGTCGAACTCGGCGGAGCCCGCGGGGACGTCCGAGTCGGTGTCGTTCGTCACCGTGACCGAGAGCTCGAGGTCGTCGTCGCGCTGCACGATGCCCCGGTTCGCCGGAGCGATCGAGATCGTCGTCCGGCCCTCCTCGCTCGCGGTGGGGTGCGCCACGCGGGTCGTGGTCGTGGACGCCGTCGTGGCGAGCGCTCCGTCGGCAGCGGCGGGCGCGACGACGAGGCCGAGCGCGACGAGGGCCGTCGCGGCGGCGGCGAGCGTGGAGCGGAGGATCTGCATACAGAGGAGGGCCACGGGATCGGTTCGGGCCGTCCACGAGTGTATGAGGCGCGAGCATGGATGCTCCCGTGCGCGCGGGACCCGGGGAGAACTCGCGGACGCGATCTGGGAAGATGAGGACCGTCATGCAGTCCGTTGCCCAGGCCGTCGAGCGACTCGACGCACTCGCCGCCACCGAGCCCGTCGACCTCCTCGCTCGGGCCTTCGCCGACGCCGGACACGAACTCGCGCTCGTCGGCGGGCCGGTGCGCGACGCCTTCCTCGGCCGTCCGGTGACCGACCTCGACTTCACGACCGACGCCCGCCCCGACGACGTGCTCCGGATCGTCGAGCCGATCGCGAGCGCCACCTGGGACGTCGGGCGCCAGTTCGGCACCATCGCCGCACGCGTCGCCGGCGAACAGGTCGAGATCACCACGTACCGGAGCGACGTCTACGACGGCGAGACCCGGAAGCCCGAGGTGGCGTTCGGCGACACCATCGAGGATGACCTGCTCCGTCGGGACTTCACCGTGAACGCGATGGCGCTCCGTCTACCGGACCGCGAACTCGTCGACGTGCACGGCGGCGTGGAGGACCTGCTCGCCCGGCGCCTGCACACCCCGCAGGCCGCACGGGTCTCCTTCCGCGACGACCCGCTCCGGATGATGCGTGCGGCACGGTTCACCTCGCAGCTCGGGTTCACCGTCTCCGACGAGGTGCGCGAGGCCATGACGGACCTCGCCGAGTCCATCGACATCGTCTCCGCCGAGCGTGTGCGGGACGAGCTGGTGAAGCTGTTGAACACCGCGGAGCCCGTCGAGGGCATCCGGTTGCTGGTCGACACCGGACTCGCCGAGCGCTTCCTGCCCGAGCTGCCGGCGATGCGGCTCGAGATCGACGAGCACCACCACCACAAGGACGTCTACGAGCACTCTCTCACCGTCCTGACCCAGGCGATCGGGTACGAGGCCGAGCGCCACGCCGGCGAGGCCCCGGACACGGTCCTGCGGCTCGCCGCCCTGCTGCACGACATCGGCAAGCCGGCGACCCGCAAGCTCGAGCCCGGTGGCGCCGTGAGCTTCCACCACCACGACCTCGTCGGCTCGAAGCTCGCGAAGAAGCGGCTGCGTGCCCTGCGGTTCGACAACGACACCATCGCCGCGGTGAGCCGGCTCATCGAACTGCACCTCCGCTTCTTCGGGTACACCGAGGGCGCCTGGACCGACTCCGCCGTACGCCGCTACGTCCGCGACGCCGGTCCGCAGCTCGAGCGCCTGCACGAGCTCACCCGCTCCGACGTGACCACCCGGAACCGCCGCAAGGCCGATCGCCTGGCGTTCGCGTACGACGACCTCGAGGACCGCATCGACGCCCTGTCGAAGCAGGAGGAACTCGACGCGATCCGTCCCGACCTGTCAGGCGACGACATCATGCGCATCCTCGACATCCCGCCGGGGCGTGCCGTGGGCGAGGCCTACCGGCACCTGCTCGAGGTCCGCATGGACGAGGGGCCGCTCGGCCCCGAGGACGCCGAGGCCCGCCTGCGCAGCTGGTGGGCCGCCCGCGACGCAACCGCCTGACGGACGCGACCGGTTCTGCACAGCCGGTGGCGCGCCTCCAGGCCGTCCGCTAAGCTTGCCGGGTTGTCCGCGCGCATTCTGCGTGGCCGGACACATGCATCAACCCTCCTGCCCCGGGAACTGCTCGGGGCCGCTGAGACCAGAGGAGGTGGGTTCCGCATGCACCAGTACGAACTGATGGCGATCCTCGACCCCGAGATCGATGAGCGCACCGTCGCTCCCAGCCTGGACAAGTTCCTCGCTGTCATCCGCAACGACGGTGGCACCGTCGACAACGTGGACGTCTGGGGCCGTCGTCGTCTCGCCTACGAGATCGCGAAGAAGTCCGAGGGCATCTACGCCGTCGTGGACTTCACGTCCTCCCCCGAGGCCGCCAAGGAGCTGGACCGTCAGCTCGGTCTCTCCGAGGCCGTGCTCCGCACGAAGGTCCTCCGCGCCGAAGAGGGCATCGCGCAGGTCGCCGCCCAGAAGCAGCGCGACGAGGCCCGCGCGGCCCGCAAGGCCGCCAACGCAACCGCGACCGCGAGCGCCGAGTAACCCGTGGCCGGCGAAACCGTCATCACGGTGGTGGGCAACCTCACCGCGGACCCGGAGCTGCGCTACACGCAGAACGGGCTCGCCGTGGCGAACTTCACCATCGCGTCCACTCCTCGCACGTTCGACCGTCAGGCGAACGAGTGGAAGGACGGCGACGCGCTGTTCCTCCGTGCGAGCGTGTGGCGCGAGTTCGCCGAGCACGTGGCGGGCTCGCTGACGAAGGGCTCGCGCGTCATCGCGCAGGGTCGCCTCCGTCAGCGCTCCTACCAGGACCGTGAGGGCCAGCAGCGCACGAGCATCGAGCTCGAGGTCGACGAGATCGGCCCCTCGCTCCGCTACGCGACCGCGCAGATCACCCGTGCTGCGGGTGGCAACGGCGGCGGTCGTGGCCAGGTCGGCGGCGGCAACGCCGGTGGCCAGCAGGCCGGCGGCAACGGCGGCAACTGGAACAACGGCGGCGGTCAGTCGGACGCACCCTGGTCCCCCCAGGGTGGCCAGCAGGGCGGCAACGCACAGTCGAACGACGTGTGGAGCACCCCGGGCGGCACGTTCGACGACGAGACCCCGTTCTGATCCTCTCCGGTTCAACGGACACAACTTCTTCTTCTTAAGGACAAACAATGGCTGGAAAGAGCACCGGCGATCGCCGGAAGCCTCGCGGTAAGGGCGGCAAGAACGCCGCTCCCGCGAAGTCGATCAAGGTCGGCGTCATCGACTACAAGGACGTCGCGACCCTTCGCAAGTTCATCTCCGAGCGTGGAAAGATCCGCGCCCGCCGCATCACCGGCGTCTCCGTCCAGGAGCAGCGCCTCATCGCCCGTGCCGTGAAGAACGCCCGTGAGATGGCGCTCCTCCCCTACGCCGGCTCCGGCCGCTGATCGGAGGTCGACACATGTCGAAGCTCATCCTCACCCACGAGGTCTCCGGCCTCGGTTCCGCCGGTGACGTCGTCGACGTCAAGAACGGCTACGCCCGCAACTACCTGATCCCCCAGGGCTTCGCTGTCGCGTGGTCCAAGGGCGGCGAGAAGCAGGTCGAGTCGATCCGTGCGGCACGTGCCGCTCGCGAGCTCGCCACCATCGAAGAGGCACAGGACCTCAAGATGAAGCTCGAGAACGCGACCATCCAGCTGTCGGTCAAGGCCGGCAAGGACGGTCGTCTGTTCGGCTCCGTGCGTCCGACGGACGTCGCTGACGCCGTCCAGGCGCAGGGCGTCGGCTCGCTCGACAAGCGCAAGGTCGAGGTCCCCGCGACCATCAAGACCGTCGGTGACCACGAGGCCACCGTGCGTCTGCGCGAGGACATCACTGCCGTGATCTCGCTCAAGGTCGTCGCCGCCAAGTAACACTGGCTGCGGTCTCCGCTCACGACGGGCGGGTCTCCTTCGGGAGGCCCGCCCGTCGTCGTGTTCGGGGTGCGGTGGTGCGTCGGGCGGGGTGCGTCGGGCGGGGCGCGCTGGCGCAGTGTGCGAGGTTCCGGGCAGTGTGCGACGCGATCTGGCTCGCACAGTGCGCGGCCCCTCGCACGGTGCGTCGGGACCGTCCGGGGTCGCGTTCGGTGTCTCACCGACCGTCCGGTGGCACGCCAGAATTCCTGGAGGCGCGGGTCGTCCCGCGCTGACCGGTTACTTCTCAGACGGGGTTGCGCTTGCTGGGAGCAGCTTGGGAAAGTTCTCCTCAGGTTTCTGTTTGTCAACTGTTTTTACACAGGCGAAACGACCAAATCGGCAACCTTCAACGCCTACTTGAATCCCACTTCTCCACACATGGTGTGGAACACAAAAGCCCAGGTCACGTCGTCGAAAGTGTGTTCCCTACAAGAGTTGTCCACACCCTCGTCCACAGTTCTCCACACAGCACCCCGGCGTGTTCCGCAGGCTCTCCACAGAGTTATCCACAGGCCCGTTTGCTGGGGATAACTCTGTCCCCGTAGCTTGGCCCAGTGACTCGGCGATGTCGGTCGCCCGGGGTAGAACTGGCTCGGCTGTTCCGATCGTGGACGGCCGTCCGACAAGAGGAGCAAGTGTGTCGATCGCGCATCTCGAGCCCGCACCGCAGGAGTACGCGGAGCGCGGTGGCATGGAGCGCACGCCGCCGCACGACATGCTCGCCGAGCAGTCGACGATCGGCGGCATGCTGCTGTCGAAGGACGCCGTCGCCGACGTCATCGAGACCGCCCGGGGCGTGGACTTCTACATCCCGAAGCACGAGGTCATCTTCGACGCGATCCTCTCGCTGTACTCCCACGGTGAACCCACCGACGTCATCGCCGTCACCGACGAGCTGACCAAGACCGGCCTGCTGTCCCGGGCCGGCGGCGCCGAGTACCTGCACAGCGTCACGAGCATGGTGCCCACCGCGGCGAACGCCGGCTACTACGCCGCGATCGTCGCCGAGAAGGCGGTGCTGCGTCGCCTCGTCGACGCCGGCACGCGCATCGTGCAGATGGGCTACGCGTCCGAGGGTGAGGTCACCGACCTCGTCAACAGCGCCCAGGCCGAGGTCTACAACGTCGCCGGCGGCGTCCAGACCGAGGACTACGTCCCCCTCACCGACGCCATCTCCGCCGCCCTCGACGAGATCGAGGCCGCGAAGGGCCGCGACGGGCAGATGACCGGCGTGCCGACCGGGTTTGCGCAGTTGGACGGCCTGACGAACGGCTTCCACCCCGGGCAGCTCATCATCATCGCCGCCCGACCCGCGCTCGGGAAGTCGACCCTCGCGCTCGACCTCTGCCGCGCCGCCGCCATCAAGCACAACGAGACCGCCGCGTTCTTCTCCCTCGAGATGGGTCGCGCCGAGATCGCCATGCGTCTGCTCTCCGCCGAGTCGAGCGTGCCGCTGCAGAACATGCGCAAGGGCACCGTCGACTCCCGCGACTGGACCACGATCGCGCAGACCCGCGGACGCATCAACGACGCCCCGTTCTTCATCGACGACTCCCCCAACATGACCCTCGTCGAGATCCGCGCCAAGTGCCGACGCCTCAAGCAGCAGCACAACCTCCGCATGGTCGTCATCGACTACCTGCAGCTGATGACCTCCGGCAAGAAGGTCGAGTCCCGCCAGCAAGAGGTCTCCGAGTTCTCGCGTGCCCTCAAGCTCATGGCGAAGGAGCTCCAGGTCCCCGTCGTCGCGCTGTCGCAGCTGAACCGTGGTCCCGAGCAGCGTGCCGACAAGAAGCCGCAGATCTCCGACCTGCGTGAGTCGGGGTCGATCGAGCAGGACGCCGACATGGTCATCCTGCTGCACCGTGAGTCGGCGTACGAGAAGGACAACCCGCGGCAGGGTGAGGCGGACCTCATCGTGGCGAAGCACCGTAACGGGCCGACGGACACCATCACGGTGGCGTTCCACGGGATGTTCTCGCGGTTCGTCGACATGCCGCAGTAGGCGGGTTGTTGTCGTCCGCCAACTAAGTTGTCCAACTGCCACACAACCTGTCCTGAAATACGGAGGTGGACACCTTATTTGGCAGTCCTGTCGGTCTCCCTCAGACCTGAGTGACGACGCGGTGGCGTCGTGACCGCTCCCAACCTCGGTGCCCGCGAGGAGTCGTGCACCCCTACTCTGAATTAAGCGAGCCCGGAGCTCAGGTCGTCCCGCCGAACTGCCCGCCGTTGATGCTCGATGCTGACTCGGTCGGGGAACAGGTTGATGAGTACCAGTAGGTACGCCTCGTACCATTCATCTGCGATCTGTTCAGCGCGGTGGATGCGCTGAAGATCCTGCTCGGCGAAGCTGATCAGCTCGGGATATTCGTCTCCGTCGACCGGTTCGTAGGTGCGAGCATCCAACCAGCGACGTTCGTCTGCTTCCCAGATCAGGCCAACCCACTCGTCCTCTGCGCCGGACAGGAACTCGAAGTCGAACTGCCAGTTGTCAGCCCACGCCTTTCCGGTCGAGCATGCGGCGTAGCCGTCGGGTTGCGGCGTCTCGTCGGGGATCGGTTCATGGGGGTACCGCATGATCGTGTTTCCGTACGCCGCGTAAAACAGGACCTCACCGGTGAGCAGGGCGTCAACGACCGAGTGACGTTTACGTCGGCTCCCCAGGTCGCCGCGGAACATCCACAGCGCCCTGTCCGCCTGCTTCTGCCAGTGGTCCCATGCCTCCTCGGGCCCCGGCAGCGTTTCACCGGCTGGCTCGATCGTCCACGTGCCTCGATCCCCAAGGACCCATGTGAGAGTGGCCGGTCGGAAACGAATCGGGCTGGAACCGCAATGTTTCTGGCCCCTTCTCTTCACCGGTGACGGTCAAGCGCGGAGCGTTGAAGTGACGGCGGACCGCAGAGTGGTCGACCTGGTGCACTGGCCACTGATAGCGGATCTCGAGCACTCCCGTTGTCACGCGAACCTCCCGCGACTCCGAGCTGATCACTGACTCATCGGGCCGTATCTGTAGACGGGCACGTCACTAATGATCGCCACTGCGGACCCATCCTGCAGAACCGCTGCACCGGATCGTGCGATCAGAATTGGACGTAGCCGTTCCAGGCCGCCTCTGCTTTTACTTCGTCATCGCCGAAGATGTCGGGGTCGACCGGGAAGTGCTCGTTCCGGAAGCGGTCCAGCTCCAGCTGCGCGCGATCTCGAAGCGTCGCTCGGTCCTGGTCAGGGTGCCCCAAAGCAAGCATGGCAGTGCGCCGCTCGACAACGGCGGCCCACAGTTGTCGTCGGCTGACCTCCGCGATCAGCTGCGAAGCAACGAGCATCGAGTTGAACTCGAGCGATCCAGCGGACCGGTCCATCAAGGTGACGAGGTCCCTGTCCTTCACCTCGGTGAACACCTTCGGCTGCTTGCGTTGCTGCTTCATCATCCAGCGGATCTGTGCACGGGCGTCCGCAATCGGATTCGGTTCCTGCTCGTCGGTCATGTCTTCATCCTCACCGTGCGGAGGCTTCGCCGCGAGGGAAGTTCCGTCGTCTCAGCGTGTGGGCGAGGTCAGCAGAGCGGCGACGGACTCGAGCGCGCCGGGGATGAGGGAGAAGTAGGCCCAGGTGCCGCGCTTTTCGCGGTGCAGGATGCCGGCGTCGACGAGCACCTTGAGGTGGTGCGAGACGGTCGGCTGGGACAGGCCGAGCGGTTCCTGCAGGTCACAGACGCACGCTTCCGCGCCCTCGTGCGCGGCAACCATCGAGATCAGCCGGAGCCGCGCCGGGTCGGCGATCGCTTTCAACGATTTCGCCAGGACCTCCGCGGACTCCTGCGTCATCGCTTCGGTCGTGACGGGCGAGCAGCACGCGGGGACGTCCTGGATGGGGAGCAGCTCGATCGTCGTCATCGCACCATCATCCCACGTA
Organism: Curtobacterium sp. SP.BCo; assembly: GCF_051903265.1. Taxonomy (GTDB): domain Bacteria; phylum Actinomycetota; class Actinomycetes; order Actinomycetales; family Microbacteriaceae; genus Curtobacterium. The sequence continues at coordinate 588,756 of NZ_CP194337.1, read as the reverse complement.
CTTCGACACACGTCTATATTTGCCTTCATCGATATCGACATGCTTCGATGTCGTTGCTTGTCTCCCGCTGATCTGTGAAGGACCGATCACGATGACTCACCTTGTTGCCGTTGGCGGCAGCGACGCTGGCATCGCCGCGGCGCTGCGCGCCCGTGAGCTGGACCCGTCGACCGATGTGACCGTGGTCCTTGCGGACGAGTTTCCGAACTTCTCGATCTGCGGCATCCCCTACTGGGTCTCGGGCGACGTCGTCACGGAAGCGTCCCTCGCGCACCGCACCCGCGCCGATCTCGAAGCCGCCGGCATGACCGTCCGCTCCTCCACATGGGCCTCTGCGGTCGACGTGGACCGTCGCCGCCTCACGGTCACCGGACATGGCGGTGAGGAAGAGCTGCCGTACGACGAGCTGCTGATCGGGACTGGCGCTGAGCCGGTCCGCCCGGCCGGGATCCCGTTTGGTGAGCCCGGGATTCACCTGCTGCACTCGATGACCGACGCCGAGCAGGTCGTCGCTGCCCTGGAGCTGCTGCCTACCGGCAGCCGCGTCGCGGTCGTTGGCGCCGGCTACATCGGCCTCGAAATGACCGAGGGACTCGTCGCCCGCGGGTTCGACACGACGTTGATCCAGCGCGGCCCGGAAGTGCTCTCCACCCTCGATCCGGAACTCGGGTCCCTGGTCACCGCGGAGGTCCGCCGACACGGCGCAACCGTGCTGACCGGGGGGGCCGTCACCGGCATCACCCCAACCAGAGGCGGGCAGTGGCGGGTGACGACGGCGACAGCCGCTGGGGATGAAGAGGGCACGTTCGCGCTCGTGGTGGTCTGCGTCGGCGTGCGGCCGGTGACGGACCTCGCGACCGCAGCGGGTGCGCAGCTCGGGCAGGCCGGCGCGATCGTCGTCGACGAGCAGATGCGCACCGGGGTGCCGCACGTGTGGGCTGCGGGCGACTGCGTCGTGACGCATCACCGGCTGCTCGGGACGACGTGGCTGCCGCTCGGGACGACGGCGCACAAGCAGGGCCGTGTCGCCGGGGAGAACATGCTCGGCGGGTCCCGGACCTTCGCCGGTTCGGTGGGGACGCAGGTGGTGAAGGTGTTCGACCTCATCGCCGCCCGCACGGGCCTCCGCCACCACGAGACCGCTGCGCTCGACGTGTCGCCGCTGACCCGGGTGACGGTGGCGGATGACCACAAGCGGTACTACCCGGGTGCGGTGCCGCTGACGATCAGTGTCACCGCCGACCAGCCGTCCGGCAAGCTCCTCGGCGCGCAGATTGTGGGGCAGCGCACGGCGGAGATCAGTAAGCGCATCGACACGTACGCCACCGCCCTCCACGCTGGCTTCACCGTCGACGACATCATCGACCTGGACCTCAGCTACACGCCGCCGCTCGGGTCCCCGTGGGATGCCGTGCAGGTCGCCGCGCAGGGCTGGGAGCGCGCCGCCGCGGCGGCGAACCAGGCCGGGGTGAGCGGCTGATGGTGCTGGCGGTCGTCGCTGCCGCGATCTTCGTCGCGACGCTCGTGGTGGTGATCTGGCAGCCCAAGGGCTTCCCGATCGGCTACACCGCGCTTATCGGCGCGGTCATCGCCCTCGCGACCACGGTCGTTGGGCTCGGGGACGTGCCGACGGTGGTCGGGATCGTGTGGAACGCGACGCTAACGTTCGTCGCCGTGGTGCTGATCTCGTTGATCCTCGACGAGGCCGGATTCTTCGAGTGGGCCGCGCTCCACGTGGCGAGGTGGGGTCGCGGGAACGGGCGGCTGCTGTTCGTGCTGATCGTCGGTCTCGGCGCGGTCATCGCGGCCGTGTTCGCCAACGACGGGGCTGCGCTGATCCTCACCCCGATCGTTGTCGGGATGCTCCGCGCCTTGAACATGCCGGCGAAGGCGGCGCTGGGGTTCATCCTCGCCACCGGGTTCATCGCCGACACCGGCAGCCTGCCGCTGGTGGTGTCGAACCTGGTCAACATCGTCTCAGCCGACTACTTCGGCCTCGGGTTCGCCGAGTACGCCGCCGTCATGGTGCCCGTCGGCATCGTGTCCGTGCTGGCGTCCCTCGGGATGCTGCTGGCGTACTTCGGCAGGTCGATCCCGAAGCGGTACGACGTCCTCGCGCTGACTCGGCCCGCCGGCGCGGTGAAGGACCGGGCGACGTTCCGCGCCGGGTGGGTGGTCCTCGCCGTGTTGCTGGTCGGATACTTCGCCGCCGACCCGCTCGGGGTTCCTCTCGCCGCGGTTGCTGGTGTCGGCGCGGTCGTGATCGTTCTCGTTGCCGCCCGGCAGCCCGCGTTCCTCTTCGCCCGCCAGGCTGCGTCCCCGGTTCTCGTCACGACCGGCGGCACCGCCACCGTCACCGCCGACAGCGGTGGAACCGGTGGCGGGTCGGGGCGGGTGATTCCGGTGTGGAAGACGATCCGGGAGGCGCCGTGGCAGATCGTGCTGTTTTCGATCGGTATGTACCTCGTCGTGTACGGGCTGCAGAACCAGGGCCTCACCGACTACCTCGCCCGCCTGTTCGACGTGTTCGGGGACCACGGGGTCCTCGTCACCGCGCTCGGGGTCGGGTTCGTGATCGCGATCCTGGCGTCGCTGATGAACAACATGCCGACGGTGCTGATTGCCGCCCTCGCGATCGGCGGTGCCGGCGCGACCGGGCTGACGCACGAGGTGATGGTCTACGCCAACGTCATCGGTTCCGACCTCGGCCCGAAGATCACTCCGATCGGGTCGCTGGCGACGCTGCTGTGGTTGCACGTGCTCGACCGGAAGGGCATCCACATCGGCTGGGGGCAGTACTTCCGCACCGGCATCGTGCTGACCGTCCCCGTCCTCGCCGTCACCCTGGCAGCCCTCGCCGGCTGGCTCACCCTCATCCGATGACCACGCCCACGCCTACCGAAAGCACCGCCATGACCGCGACCCCCACGATCCTGTTCGTCTGCGTCCACAACGCTGGCCGCTCGCAGATGGCCGCCGGCTACGCCCAGGCCCTCGGCGGCGACCGCGTGCAGGTTCTCTCCGCAGGCAGTGCACCGAAGGACCAGATCAACCCGATCGCGATCGAGGCGATGGCGGAGGACGGCATCGACATCGCCGTGAACCAGCCGAAGGTCCTCACCACCGACGCCGTCCGCGAGTCCGACGCGGTGATCACGATGGGCTGCGGCGATGCGTGCCCGATCTTCCCCGGCAAGCGGTACGAGGACTGGGACCTCACCGACCCCGCCGGGAAGGGCATCGACGACGTCCGCCCCATCCGCGACGAGATCAAGACCCGCGTGCAGGCGCTCCTGGCCGAGCTGCTGCCCACCGAAGCATCCGCCTGACCGCCGGAAGGACCACCCCATGACGCTCACCCTCACCGTCCCACCGCGGACCGACGCGGACCGCCTGACCGGGCTGCCCGTCGCCGTCATCGGCGCCGGCCCCGTCGGGCTCGCAGCCGCCGCGCACCTCCTCGAGCGAGGCCTGCCCGTCGTCGTCTACGAAGCCGGCGACCAGGTCGGCACGAGCGTTCGTGCGTGGGGGCACACCAGGCTGTTCTCCCCGTGGCGGTACGTCATCGACGACGCCGCCCGCCGCATCCTCGAACCCACCGGCTGGACTGAGCCCCGCCGGTCGTCGCTGCCGACCGGGCACGACCTCGTCGCCCAGTACCTCGAACCGCTCGCTCAGACGCCCGAGCTGGCACCGGTGATCCGGTACGGCGTGCATGTCGACGCGGTGTCCCGGCAGGGCATGGATCGCACCCGCTCCGCCGGCCGCGCCGACACCCCGTTCCTCCTCCGCCTCCACACCGCGGATGGTGTCGAGGACGTCACCGCCCGTGCCGTCGTAGACACGTCCGGCACGTACACGTCCTCGAACCCGCTCACAGCCGCCGGCCTCGCCCCCACAGCGGACCTCGGCGACCGCATCGTGCACGCCCTCCCCGACGTGCTCGGCGAGGACCGTGACCGATTCGCCGGGAAGCGGGTCCTCGTCGTCGGGGCCGGGCACTCGGCCGCGAACACGCTCATGAAGCTCGCCGCCCTCGCCAAGGACGAACCCGGCACGACGCTGCTGTGGGCGATCCGGAACGCCGGCACCGCCCGCCTCGGCGCGGACGCCGCCGACGGGCTCGCCGCCCGCGGGCAGCTCGGCTCCACCGTGCATGGCCTCGTCGAGTCCGGGCTCATCGAGCAGCTTGCGTCGTTCGAGATCGACGACGTCCGTCCCGACGGTGACCAGGTCACCGTCACCGGCCGCCGCGCCGGGGAGCCGTTCACCGTCACGGTCGACGTTGTGGTGAACGCGACCGGGTTCCGGCCCGACCTCGACATGCTCCGCGAGATCCGGCTCGGACTGGACGACATCGTCGAAGCACCCCGCGCGCTGGCGCCGCTGATCGACCCGAACCTGCACTCCTGCGGCTCCGTGCCTCCGCACGGCGTTGCCGAGCTGGCGCACCCGGAACCGAACTTCTTCATCGCCGGCATGAAGTCCTACGGCCGCGCCCCCACCTTCCTGCTCCTCACCGGCTACGAGCAGGTCCGCTCCATCGCCGCGGAACTTGCCGGCGACCACCAGGCCGCCCGCGACGTGCAGCTCGTGCTCCCCGAGACCGGCGTCTGCACCACCGACGTCGGCGGGTCATCCTCCTGCAGCGTCCCCGCGACCACGACCGAGGCGTCGGAGGGGTCGTCGTGCTGCGCCGCCCCCGCGCCGGCCGCCGCGCCCGCCAGCAGCTCCTGCTGCACGAACTGAACCGGACCCCGCATGACCGACAAGCCCACCGTGCTGTTCATCTGCAAGCACAACGCCGGCCGCTCCCAACTCGGCGCCGCCCTCCTCGAAATCGCTGCCGACGACCGCTACACCGCCACCTCCGCAGGAATCGCTCCCGCCGACGAGGTGAATCCGTCGATCGCCGCAACCGTCGCGGAACTCGGCGTCGACATCAGCGATCGCACCCCGCGGAAGGTCACGCCCGAGCTGCTGGATCAGGCCGACGTTGTTGTGCTGATGAAGCCCGGCCTGATCCTGCCCGCGACGCCTCGCGGCACGGTGTTGCAGTGGTCGTTCCCGGACCCGGACTCCTGGTCCCCCGACGACGTCCGCCCCATGCGCGACGCCGTCGCCGCCCGCATCCAGGACGAGCTACTGCACCCGTGACGGACAGCACCACGGTCACCGTTCGGCCGATGACCGCCGGCGACTGGCCAGCCGTCGAGGCGATCTACCGGGACGGCATCGCCACCGGAAACGCGACGTTCGAGGCGGAACCGCCGACATGGGAGGCATTCGATGCGGGGAAGCTACCCGACCACCGGTTCGTCGCCCTAGGCGGCGACGAGGTCCTCGGCTGGGTGGCGGTCTCCCCGACCTCCGCCAGGCCGGTGTACCTGGGCGTCGTCGAGCACTCCGTGTACGTCGCCGCCGCGGCTCGTGGTCGCGGTGTTGGACACCTGCTCCTTGACGCCCTGATCGCGTCGACCGAGGCTGCCGGCATCTGGACCATCCAGTCCGGGATCTTCCCCGAGAACACCGCCTCCCGAGCCCTCCACGCCCAACACGGGTTCCGCGAACTCGGCACCCGAGAACGCATCGGCCTCATGACGTTCGGGCCGTCGACCGGGCGGTGGCGCGACAACGTCCTCGTCGAGCGCCGAAGCCCGCACGCCAGCTCCTGAGCAGGGGCGGCACGCTTCGATCCGCATGCTTGCAGGTATGTTCCAGAACCCGCTATGCTGTGGCACGCGTCATTAGTGCGCGCAAAAAGCCAGTCCATCGGACTGGCTTTCGTTATGTCCGGCCCGAACCGTAGGCTGGAACCGCTCGATACGACTCTGCCCTCAGCGCAGCACCCGAGCACCACGAACAGGCCGGTCCCGTCAGGGCCGGCCTTTTCCATGCCCTCACGCGCGGAGCGCACACCAGACCGCTCGCTCCGGGCATAGGGCCTCTGCGCGTCCACCGGGCGCACGCGCCGACCTGGCGCTCTAGGGCGTGTTGATCAAGAAGGTGCGGGGTGGCCAGCCGCCGCGAGTTGCGCGGGAGAATGGGCGTATGAAGATCCAGGTGCTGCATATCGAGGATTGCCCGAATTGGCAGGAGGCGGGCGATCGAGTACGGCTGGTGCTCGACTCGATCGGACGGGGCGATGTTCCGGTGGAGTTCGTGTTGATCCGCACCGAGGCTGAGGCGGTGAGCTCTGGTTTCGCGGGCTCGCCCACGATTCTTCTGGACGGTCAGGACTTGTTCCCGTCCCAGGGGAACACTGCCGACTTGGCGTGCAGGGTCTATCTGACCGAGCGCGGCTTTGCGGGTGCGCCGACGGTGGGACAGCTTGAGCGCACGCTGCAGGAGCGCGAAGCGCTCGGCGGAGATCGGTCTTGATCCAGATCAGCGCCGCGGCGAGGCTGACGGCGGCTCGGTAGTTGCGGGCGAGTTTGTCCGAGCGCATCGCGATGCCGCGCCACTGCTTGAGACGGTTGAAGCAGCGTTCTACGACGTTGCGTCCCTTGTAGCGTTCCTTCTGCTTGTCGCCGAAAGCGATCGGCCGGCCCGGCTTCTTGCGGCGGTGCGCGATCTGGTCGTCCCGCTCGGGGATGGTCGCCGCGATCCTCCGGTCGCGGAGCCAGGCGCGGTTCGCCCTTGAGGGGTACCCCTTGTCGGCGAGCACCCGGTCGGGGCGGGTGCGGGGGCGGCCCTTCCCGTCGCGGGGAACGCGGATGTTCTCCAGCACCGCGCTCATCATCGTGGTGTCGTTGATGTTCCCGGCGGTGATCATCATGCTCAGCGGCCGGCCGCGGCCGTCGCAGACCAGGTGCAGTTTGGTCGTCAGCCCGCCGCGGGAGCGTCCGATCCCGTGATCAGGCGGCTCGGACCACGGATTCTTGTGATTCGGCACAGCCCCCTGTGTCCCGGGCGAGGGTCGCGCCGTGCTGATGCACGCGCGCGATCGTGGAGTCGATCGAGACGACCCAGTCGATTTCCCCAGCGGCGTCGGCCTGCTTCTGCACCTCGGTGAGCAGCTTCTGCCAGGTGCCGTCCCCGGCCCACCGGTTGAACCGCTTGTAGATCGAGTTCCACTTCCCGAACCGTTCCGGAACGTCACGCCACGGCGCACCGGTCCGGTACTTCCACGCCATCCCCTCGATAGCGAGCCGGTGATCCGTCCACGGCCGCGACCGACCGGTCACCGTCGGCATCAACGGCTCCATCACGGCCCACACCTCGTCAGAGATCTCCTGTCGCGTCACCGTTCAAGACTCACCCACCGAGGAGCGGAACCTCTTGATCAACACGCCCTAGACCCCCGCCCACGACGGGCGGGCTGGCCACACGGCCAAACCCGAAGGAGGCAACATGCCCATCACCGACACAACGGTGGACATGCTGACGGCCTTCGGCGGCACCATCCTGACCGGCATCATCGCGGTCGTCGCCCCCGTGCTTGGCTTCCTCCTGCGCAAGCAGGTCACGGAGCTGATCAAGCACATCGTGGACGTCGTCGACGACCGCACGCTGGCCAGGGACCCCGAGCGGGCACGCATCGTCGCAGAACTGCGACGAGCCCGTTTCGGGAAGAAGTAGCCGCCGAAAAAACGCCAACCCTCATTCGGGAAGGAGAACTCTGCCCTGAGCTGTATCGATAGGGGTGCCTCATACGAGATGCGGACACGGATTGGCTGCCTCGCTAGCCAACTGGGCTTGGGGACGGGCTGCCCAGACCGCTACAGACCGAGCAGGCGACACGCACCGACCCGCCGCTCGACGTCATCGAAACTGTCGCATCGGAACCAGAGCTCCGATCGGAGCATGCACACCTGGCACTGTTCCGGCAGTGCCTCGACGTCTGCGACGGGCTCTCGAGCGTCCGCAGACCAGAGCCGGTACCCGTCCGCCGAGCTGCACCAGGAGCCCAGCCGGTCAGCAGCAGTCGCACGCGTCGACGTCGCGCTCACCGATCAGTGCCGACACCGGCTGCTTGCACGCGTCGCCGCGCCCGGCCTCCAAGCCCTCCCGGACCGCGAAGACCACCACGACCAGGCCCGCCACCGGGTCGGCCCAGGCCCACCCGAACAGGGTGTTCAGCAGCAGGCCGATCAGGACCGCGGCGGAGAGGTAGCTGCACACGAGGGTCTGCTTCGAGTCAGCGATAGCGGACGCGGAGCCGAGTTCCTTCCCGGCGCGCCGCTCCAGCAGGCTGAGGAACGGCATCACGGCGAGGCTCACCGCGGCGAGGACGATTCCGACGGTGCTGTGCTCTGGCTCGCGAAGCCCAGCGAAGGTCAGGGCGGCGTCGACGGTGACGTACAGCGCGAGGCCGAAGAACGACACCGCAATGACTTTCAACGTGGTGCGCTCGCGTGCTTCCGGGTCGCGACCGGCGAACTGCCACGCGACGGCGGCAGCGGAGAGCACTTCCACGATGGAGTCGAGCCCGAACCCGATCAGCGCCGTCGAGGACGCCACCGTGCCGGCTGCGATCGCGATCACGGCTTCGATCACGTTGTAGGTGATCGTCGCGGCGACGATCCACCGCACCCGTCGCTGCAACACGCTCCGGCGCGCAGCCGACAGGGGGGCAGCGAGCTGTACGGCGGCGCTCATGCGCCGGCTCCGCAGCACAGGGGGACGTCGCAGTCCTTGTCCGTGCAGTCAGTGCCGTCATCGACGGCGAGAACGACGTCGACCAGAGCGTCCAGCGCACGTGACAGATGCGGGTCTGCGATTTCATACCGGGTACTGCGGCCTTGTGGGACGGCGACGACGATGCCGCAGCCGCGCAGGCACGCGAGGTGGTTCGACACGTTGGTGCGGGTCAACTGGAGCTCTTCCGCCAGCCGCGCCGGGTACCCGGGCTCGTCGAGCAGCCGCAGCAAGATGCGGGCTCGGGTCGGGTCTGCGAGAGCCCGGCCAAGCCGGTTCATCACATCAACCCGAGAGGCTCTAGTCAGCATATGCTGACTATACAGCCGAGGATGACCATCCGAGGGTCGCTGCCTCATCTCGATAGCCGATGGCTGGTTGGACACCGCTGGGGCTAGGTGCTACAGCGTGCGTCCGGCGTTGGCGGTGAGCCACGGGATCGGGTCGATGGGTGTGGTGCCGCCGGGCATGACCTGCAGGTGCAGGTGCGCGCCGGTGCTCGCTCCGGTGTTGCCGACGAGGCCGACGAGCTGCCCGACGGCGACGGTGTCGCCTGGTCGGAGCGGCGAGGAGCCGAATATCATGTGCGCGTACAGGGTGGACACGAGGCGACCGTCGATCTGGTGGTCGATGATGACGTACTGCCCGTATTCGGGGTGCGTTGTCGACACTCGGACAGTGCCGGCAGCGACAGCTCCGATGGGGGTGCCGGCGCCGGGGGTGAGGTCCGCGCCCTGATGAATCGACGAGCAGGTCGCGCATGGGGCGCTTCGCGGACCGAACGGTGAGCTGACGGTGATGGTTCCGGCGATGGGCCAGCGAATGTCGCCGGTTCCGGTGTTCACGATCGTGCCGCCCGTGGTCGTGGGAACGCTCTGTTTCGTCGAGGCCGGTGCGCCCCCGGTTGACGCGGCCCGTGAGGCGGGTGCTGTCTTGGTGATGACGGGCTTCGGGGTCGGCTTGGTGATCGTGTACCCATCGCGGTCGACCGCGAGGGCCAGCCCGGACGCGGTGAAGCTCTGCCCGGCGGCGGCAGGAGCGACACCGGACACGACTGCGGCGGAGCCGGTCGTCGCCTGCGCGGGCAGCGCCGCGGCAGCGGTAAACAGCGCCATCGCGGCCGCGGCACCAGTGATCGGAACCGCGGCGAGAACGCGTGACCGCAGTGAGCGGACCGGTGTTGCGAGTGCAGCCGCGACGGGCGGTAGCGGCCTCAGCGCCGGCTGGGCAGCGGCAGTGATCGTCGCGGTTCGGGTGCGGCTGGCGGTCGAGGCTGCGGCGGAGCGTTCGGCGGCGAGGGCTTCGCGGCGCGTCCGGGGTGCGGGAATGGCGGGGGTCTGGGGATGCTGCTGAGGCACGGGCAGGCTCCAAGAGTGGTGGTGGCCGGCAGGCCGAAACGGGAGGGGTGACCCGAACGCAAGTCGAGCAGGGAGGAGAGGGCGGGCCGGTCGTGGGCCGCGGCAGGAAAGGGGGGAGCCCGCCGCGACCCACGCCGGGGCTTTAGAGGGACGCGAGCATGTCCTGCATCTGGGTGATCTGCTCGGTCTGGCTGGACACGATCGACTTCGCCATCGCGACGGCGTCGGTGTTCTTGCCCTTGTCGACTTCGGTCTTGGCCATGTCGACGGCGCCCTTGTGGTGCTGGATCATCTGCTCGAGGTAGAGCTTCCCGGCGTCCTTCGCGGACGCCTTGTCGAGGTCGGTCATGTCGGAGTCGGACATCATCCCGGACATGGAGTGCCCCATCCCGGAGTGCTCCGACTCGACCGGCTCGCCCCAACCCTTGAGCCAACCGGTGAGCTGGTTGATCTCCGGGGACTGCTCGGCCTTGATCTGCTTCGCGAGTCCAGCGACGTCGGTATCGACGCCCGAGCCCTTGACGAGGAGCATGTCGCTCATCTCGACGGCCTGCTTGTGGTGCGGCAGCATCATCTGCGCGAACATCACGTCCTGGTCGTTGTGCGCCGACGCCGCCGACGTCGACGAGGACGACGAGCCCGCGTCGGAGCCGGTGTTGCTGGTGGAGCAGCCTGCGAGGGTGAGGCCGAGGGTCAGCGCGGCAGCGATCGCGAGCGTGCGCGTGGTGGTGGTGTGCATGATCTTCCGTTCCCGTGAATGCGTCAGGCGTTCCGGGCAGGCGGACGCCTCCCGGTTCTGGGCATGCGGAGGCCACCCATCGGGGGTGGGATCCCGCTGGGGGCGGATCAGATGCGGATGATCTGCAACGCCGTCAGTGATGGCGGTTTCGGTGCCGCGATGCGGCGCGGCAGCCGGTCAGCCAGCGCGAGAAGCCGCGCGAGCAGGTAGAGGATGCCGCCGGTCCGTGCGCGCAGCAGCGCCCACGTGAACAGGGCGATCGTCAGCGCGCACGCCATCCCCATCAGCGAGCACATCAGCGCACACAGGCCGCTGTCGCAGCCCGCATCGGTGAGGACGGTCATCACCGCAGTCGCAGGAGCCGCGTGCTCGGTGTGGCCGGCGGCGACGTGGCTGTGCTCGGCGGTGGCTGCGGGAGCAGCCATCGGGTGCTCGTGGCCGGCGGTGTGCCCGGCCATCGTGTGCATCAGGACCGTGAACCCGACCAGCAGCAGCAACGCCAGCGTCGCCGTGGCCTGCAACAGCAGCCGGCGACGCGGGGAGGTGGCGGTGGTGAGCATCAGTCTTTCGAGCAGACGGGTCGGAGGAGCGCTTCTATGGTGCGGTACCCCGAACGGCGGCGGCAACCTGGTGTCCGGATTCACACCGAACCCGCCGCGACCGGCCGAACCGGGAACATCGCGTGGAGTTTCGCGTTACAGCGCATGGTACCCCCTAGGGGTATATGTGAACTGTTGGCGTCGACCGCGCCAGATCGGAGCAGCATGGACACGCACGAGCACCATCAGATGAGCGGACACGAGCACGCCGGCCACAGCGGCGGGCACGGGACGACGACGTGGTCGATGGCTGCGCAAGCGACGCTGCACTGCCTCACCGGCTGCGCGATCGGTGAGGTCCTCGGCATGGTCATCGGCACCGCTGCCGGCTTCCACAACGCCGGCACGATCGTCCTGTCAATCGTCCTCGCGTTCATCTTCGGCTACGCCCTCACCATGCGCGGCGTCATCAAGTCGGGTCTGAGCCTCGGCGCTGCGTTCAAGGTCGCTCTCGCCGCGGACACCGTGTCGATCGCGGTCATGGAGCTGATCGACAACACCGTCATCGTTGCGATCCCCGGCGCGATGGACGCGCAGCTCAGCGACTGGCTGTTCTGGACGGCGCTGCTGTTCTCCCTCGCGATCGCATTCGTGATCACCACGCCCGTGAACCGGTGGATGATCAGCCGCGGCCTCGGCCACGCCGTCGTCCACGGCCACCACTGACCGGTCCGCTAGTCAACTCGATCGCGGCGCGCGGTCAGGCGTGTGAGTGTTCGTGTGCGGCGTGGTCGTGGCCGCCGTCGTCGGGTGCACCCTTCATCATCCGTAGCATCGACCAGGAGCCGCTGCGGATGAACACGGCCAGCAGGAACGACGCGATCAGCAGGAACACGATGTTGAGCCAGGTGGTGTAGTTCCAGCTGATAGAGGTCGCCACGATGCTCAGATGCCGGTTCGTAGGGATCAGGCCCAGCGGGGTGCACAGCAGTTCGACGGCGTAGCCGGCGAGGACCATCGCCCCGTAGAAGATCCCGGTGATCCGGAGCGCTGCTTTCCAGCCGTAGTACTTCCGGTAGATGACGATGATCGGGATGATGATCAGGTCCGCGAAGATGAAACTGATCACGCCGCCGAAGCTGATCCCACCGTTCCACAGCACTGCGGCGAGGGGGACGTTGCCGACGGAGCAGACGAAGCTCACCATTGCCAGGATCGGTCCGATGAGCGGGTCGATGATGAACGCCAGCGTCGGGTATCCCTCGAGGAACACCGCTTGCAGCCACGCTTTCGGCACCCAGGCGTCGAACGCGCCGGCGATGAGCAAGCCGATGATGATGTCGCGGATGACGGATGCCCAGTCCATGACGAAGTACTGGGACACGCTCGTCAGGCCGGGCTTGGACAACAGACGGCGCCAGAACCCATGATCCCCCTGCACGGACATGTCCATCGCCGCGTGCCCTTCCATCGACCCGGAGAGGCCCTTCTCGGCTTGCTCGCGGGCGGCGTCGAGGATCTTGCCGCGCATCCAGAGCCGGAAGCCGAGGGCGATGAGGATGATCATGATCGGGCCGCCGATGAACTCTGCGAGGGTGAACTGCCAGCCCATCACGAACGCCAGGATCAGGCCGAGCTCGACGACGAGGTTCGTTGACGCGACCTCGAACGCCATCGCGGACGACAGGCTGGCGCCCTTCCGGAACAGGGCCCGTGCGAGTGCGACGGCCGCGTAGGAGCAGGACGATGACAGGGCACCAAGTCCGGTCGCGACGCTGATCGCGCGAGGCGAGTCGTCATGCATGAGCTGCGTGATCCGGTCCGTGCGGACGACGGCTTGGATGATGCCGGACAGGGTGAAGCCGAGGATGAGGGGCCAGAGGATCTCCCACCCCATGGAGCCGGCGGCTGCGAGGGCGTCGCCGAGCGCGTTGATGACGAACATGTGTCCCTACTTCGTTGCGGTGCGGGCAGAGTGTCCCGAGGGGTCTTGCGGATGAGGGAGACCGGACCGGGTCGGACCGGACCGGTTGCGCGCCGGGGTCACATCGACGCGAGCATGTCCTTCATCTGAGCGATCTGCTCGGTCTGGCTCTTCACGATCGACTTCGCCAGGCCGACCGCGTCAGCGTTCTTGCCCTTGTCAACCTCGGTCTTCGCCATGTCAACGGCGCTGGTGTGGTGCTCGATCATTTGCTCGAGGTAGAGCTTCCCAGCGTCCTGTGGGGATGCCTTCTGGAGGTCCTGTATGGCGGAGTCGGACATCATCCCCGACATCGAGGATCGAACCATCCCGGACATGCTCGGCATTTCGGTCGGCTCGTTCCACGCCGTCAGCCAACCGGTCATCCTCGTGTTCTCCGGGTCCTGCTCGGCCTTGATCTGCTTCGCCAGCGTCCCGACGTCGGCCTGCACGCCGGATCCCTTCGCGATGAGCATGTCGCTCATCGCGATGGCCTGCTGGTGGTGCGGCAGCATCTGCTGCGTGAACATGACGTCCTGATCGTTGTGCGATGCCGATGACGACGAGGACTGCGACGACGACCCGTCGGAGCTGCTGGTGTTGCTGGTGGAGCAGCCGCCGATGGTAAGGCCGATGGTGAGGGCGGCTGCGGCCGCGAGAGCGCGGGTAGTGGTGGTCTGCATGGTGGATTCCGTTTCCGTGGATGCGTCAGATCGGTGCGGGCTGGCGGATGCCTGCCCGGGTTCTGGGCATGCGGGTACTCCCGGAGGGTGGGAGGACCCGCCGGGGTGGAATCAGACTCGAATGATCTGCAACGCCGAACGTGACGGCGGCCGCGGCACCGGAATACGGCGAGCCACGTGGGCTGCGAGAGCGAGTAGCCGCGCGAGGAGGTGCAGCACTCCGCCGCTGCGGACGCGCAGCAGCACCCACCCGAACAGGACGATCGTCAGCGCGCACGCCATCCCCATCAGGGAGCACATCAGCGCACACAAGCCACCATCGCAACCGGCATCGCTGAGGACGTTCATCACCGCAACAGCGGGAACCATGTCTTGAGCATGACCGGTGGCCGCGGTGTGACCGGTGGCAGCGGCCGGGTGGTGCTCCATCGCGGCGGTGGGAGCGGTCATCGGATGCTCGTGGTCGGCCGTGTGCCCGGCCATCGTGTGCATCAGGACCGTGAACCCAACCAGTAGCAGCAACACCACCGTCGCCGTGACCTGCAACAGCAGCCGGCGACGCGAAGACGTGATGATGATCATCTGGTTTCAGTAGGTCATGGAGCGGAGAACGTCAGCCGCGCGAGGCGACAGGTGACCGCGATGATACCCCCAAGGGGTACCCGCCCTCCGAGGATCGCGGAGGGCAGCGCCGGCACAGGTATCGAGGTGCGGAAGATTGTCGGTGCGGGCACCGGGTGGTAGGTGCATAATGGTAAAGTCTTCGGACTCGGCAGTGGGGCTTGCCGGACCCAACCTCGACACTCGTCGACAACAGTCCCTATCTCAGCTGGTCGCGCTTCTGCGCGCCTGAGGTAGGGATATGCCATGGTCGAATCGAACACTGCCGGTGTTGTCGTCGTCGGTGTGCAGCCAGGGCAGGCGCACGACGTCGCCGGCGTCGCGGCTGCCGTCGCTGAACGCTTCAGCACCCGCCTGGTGTGTGTGGTCGTCGATCCGGCGCTGCTGTCAGCGGGGGTACGTGCGGACGGGTCGGAGATCATTGAACCGATCGATCCGGACACGGCGGACAGCGACCCGCAGCAGCTCCCCGACGAAGACATGCGGGTCATCAGGAATCTTGCTGCGGCGCGATCGGTCGACGTGGAGATCGTCTCCCGCGTCGGGGACCCGAGTCACGCACTCGCTGCGGTGGCTGAGGAACGTGACGCGGTGATGATCGTCGTCGGATCGCAGACCGGCCGACGCCGGATGGCGGAACTGCTCACCGGGTCCGTCGCCGCGCACCTGACCCATCAGCAGCACCGGCCGGTGCTGGTCGTCCCGCATGACCCGGTCGGTGCCACCGTGCTCCAGCCGTCGGATGCCCAGTGACCGGCGTGCTGACGCTTGTGCGGCACGGGGAGAGCACCGCGAACGAGGCGGGCATCTTCACCGGGCTCCTCGACGTCCCGCTCACGCCCCGCGGGGAACGGCAAGCATCTGCAGCCGGACGGCTCCTGCGGTCGAACCGCATCACGCCGGACGTCGTGGTCACCTCCACGCTGCGCCGCGCCGTCCGCACCGCCGAACTGGTCTGCGACGCCCTCGGGACACAGCTGCCGACGGAAGCGATGTGGCAGCTCAACGAACGCAACTACGGCGCCCTGACCGGGATGACGAAGACCGACGCCCGCCACACGCTCGGTGATGAGGAGTACATGCGGCTCCGCAGGTCCCGTACCGGCACACCGCCACCGATGTCGCTGCACCTGTGGGAGGAACTGCGGTCGAGCTCCGCGCCTCGCGGCCTGCCCGACGGTGCCCTCCGACGCACCGAGGCCCTCTCGGACGTCATCCAGCGGGTCCGCCCCGTGCTGCAGGACCAGCTCCTGCCGATGCTGCGGGTAGGGCGGACCGTCCTCGTCGTCGCGCACGGGAACTCGCTCCGTGCGTTGTGCGCATGCATCGACGACCTCACCGACCCGGAGCTCGAGCGGCTGAACCTGCCGACCGGGCAACCCGTGCAGTACCACCTCGCCCCGACGGGTGCTCTCGTCCCTCGGGGTGGGGCGTTCCTGGATCCGGTAGCAGCACAGCACGCCGCGGCGCTGGTCGCGGCAGAAGGCGGAACATGACCACCCGAACGGACACCCCGATGCCCGACGACCAGCTCCCTTCCGACCCGGACGTCGACGTCTCCGACCCAGCAACGACCATGCGGCCGGTGCATCTGCGGTGGCGGTACGTCGGCCTCGTCGCCGTCGGCGGGGCCGCTGGTACTGCCCTCCGTGACGTCATCAGCATCGTGCTTCCTGCCGATGGCGGGGTGAGTTGGTCGATCTTCTGGATCAACATCACCGGAGCGCTGGCCCTCGGTGTGCTGTTGGAAGCGCTCGCGCATCGTGGGCCCGATGCCGGCCGCCGGAGGGTGCTGCGGCTGCTCCTCGGCACCGGGGTCCTCGGCGGGTTCACCACCTACAGCACCCTCGCCGAGTCCACCGCCGCCCTGTTCCTCGACGGCCACGGCCTCGCCGGCACCGGCTACGCGCTCCTCACCGTCCTGTCCGGCGCGATCGCGACCGCGTGCGGTCTCGTCGTCGCCGGCTGGTTCCGCCCCCGAACGGAGGAAGCATGAACGCCGCCCTCATCCTCGCCGTCGCCCTCGGCGGCGGGGTCGGCGCTGCCGGCCGGTTCCTCCTCGACGGGGTGATCAACACCGGCCGGGAGTTCCGGCTCCCCGTCGGCACGTTGACGATCAACGTAACCGGGTCGCTGCTGCTCGGGATCATCGTCGGCGCCGCCACCCACCTCGGCGCGGTGCCGGTCGCGGTCCTCGGCACCGGGGTGATGGGCGGCTACACCACGTTCAGCACCGCCAGCTTCGAGACTGTCCGTCTCGCCCGCAGCGGACGGATCACCGCCGCCGCGATCAACGGTCTCGGAATGCTCGTCGTCTCCGTCGCCGCCGCGACCGCCGGCATCCTCCTCGGCGGCACCCTGTGACCACCCCACTCACTGACCACACACCCGCTCCAGCACCGGAGGTACCCATGCTGTTCGACGTCACGATCGAGATTCCCCGCGGCAGCGGCAACAAGTACGAGGTCGACCACACCACCGGCCGGATCCGGCTCGACCGGGCGGTGTTCACCAGCATGGTGTTCCCCCAGGACTACGGCTCCATCGACAACACCCTCGGCGATGACGGCGACCCCCTCGACGCCCTGGTGCTCCTGCCCCGTCCCACGTTCCCCGGCGTCGTCATCACGGTCCGGCCGGTCGGGATGCTGCGCATGGTCGACGAGAACGGCGGCGACGACAAGATCCTCACCGTTCCCGCTGGCGACGACCGCTTCGCGCAGCTGCGGGACATCACCGATGTGCCGGAACACACGCTGGCGGAGATCGAGCACTTCTTCGCCCACTACAAGGAGATCGAGCACGGCAAGCACGTCACCACCAACGGGTGGGCCGACCGTGCTGCTGCCGAAGCCGTCATCCGCACCGCACAGAACGCCCACACCCGACACCCGTGACCCACGGGTCCACAGACTGCCGCGGGGAGGCACTGGCGCTGAAGGATCGCCGGCAGGTCGTCCCTCCGCCTCCCCGCGGCTTCCCCTTCCAACCACAGACCAGCTCGACGCATGACCCGAACCGAACCGAAGGAGCGTCACCATGAACGACTACATCAGCGGCATCCACCACCACGGAGCCCATCAGGGTGAGTACGTCACCCACCACGACCACCCCGTCACCATCGACGCCGTCCACGGCGCCCGCATCCTCGACTCCCGCGGCTACCCGACCGTCCGCGTGTCCCTCGAGCTCGACGACGGCCGCACCGTCACCGGGGACGCCCCCGCGGGCGCATCCACCGGCGCCCACGAAGCCGTCGAGCTCCGCGACGGCGGTTCCGCGTTCGGCGGCCGCGACGTCACCCAGGCGCTCCACCTGATCGACACCGACATCTCAGGGCTCCTCACCGGCCGGTCGTGGTCGGCGATCGGGCAGATCGACGCCGCCCTTGCCGAACTCGACGGCACCACCGGGTACCGCCGGCTCGGCGCGAACAGCGTTGTCGCCACCTCGATCGCCGCATCCAGGGCCCTCGCCCATGCCGCGGACCTCCCGCTCTGGCAGTGGATCGCTGAGATCACCGGCTCGACGCCGCGGATGCCGGTCCCGCACTTCAACGTCCTCAACGGCGGCGCGCACGCAGCGAACGAGCTGGACTTCCAGGAGTTCATGATCGCTCCCGTCAACGCAGGCTCGATGGCAGACGCCGTCCGAATCGGCGCAGACGTGTACCACGCTCTCGCGGCGCTGGTTCGGGACCGGTTCGGCAGCCTCGGCCTCGGCGACGAGGGCGGTTTCGCCCCTTCGATTGCCGCCCCCGAGGAAGCGCTCGACCTGCTCGTCGACGCGATCCGTACCGCCGGCTACGAGCCGGGCGTCGATCAGGTGGCGATCGCGCTCGATCCGGCCGCGAACGAGTTCTCCCAGGGCGACGGCTCCTACCGGGTGCTCAACGACAGCCTCGACCGGGACGGGCTGGTCGACTACTACCGGCACCTCATCGACACGTATCCGATCCGGAGCATCGAAGACGGGTTCGCGGAAGACGACCATGAGGGGTTCCGCCGCATGCAAGCGGCGCTCGGCGACCGGATCCAGATCGTCGGCGACGACCTCTACGTCACCGACCCACAGCGGATCCGCGACGGCGGCGAGCAGCAGCTGACGAACGCGGCACTGATCAAGCCGAACCAGATCGGGACCGTCTCCCAGACCCTCGGCGCGATCGCCACCGCCAAGAGCATCGGGATGGCCAGCATGGTCTCCCACCGTTCTGGGGAGACCACGGACACGTTCATCGCGGACCTCGTTGTCGGGACCGGCACCGGGCAGATCAAGTCCGGCGCACCCGGCCGCGGGGAACGCGTCGCGAAGTACAACCGGCTCACCGAGATCGCCGAGCAGCACCCGGAGCTGCCCTACGGACTGATCTGACCACCGGTACTCGAGCTGCGAGCAGTGTCCAGGAACGCCGTCACAGCGGGCCCCGGGCGGCCCGACCAGATCGCACGCAGCGGCCGGATCAGTGGCGGGCCGAGCAGCGGCACCCGGACGAGGGCACCGTCTTCGAGGTCATTGCTGACGGTGCGGAGGCTCATCACCGCGGGCGCAATGCCCGCTCGAGCGTTGGCGCGGATGATGCCCGTCGTCTCGAGCACCGCCGCTGGCGCGACCGGGCGGAGCCCAGCATCGTTGAGCCACGTCTCGACCGTGGCGCGGGTTCCGGACCCTTCCTCGCGCAGCAGCAGCGGCGTCTCCGCGAGGTCATCCGCGGTAATGCCAGAAGCGCTTGCCCACGGATGGTGCGGAGCGACGACGACCACGAGTTCGTCCTCATCGACCACCAGCGATGACAGATCAGCCGGCGCAGCAGGAGTCTCCGTGAACCCGACGTCGGCAGCGCCGGAACGGACGAGGTCCATCACAGCAGCAGAGTTCCCCGCGATCAAGCGCACCGACGCATCCGGCGCAGCAGCCCGGTGGGCGAGCAACCATGCGGGCAGCAGGAGTTCGGCGATCGTCTGCGACGCTGCAACGGCGAGGGACCCCGCGGGTTCTCGAAGCGCGGCGACTCCTGCTTCGAGCCGACGGGAGGCTTCCAACACCGGAACAGCCAGACCGAGCACCACTCGGCCTGCGTCGGTCATCGCGGTCCCTGATGCCGTCCGGCGCGCCAGCGGCTGACCGATCGCCTGCTCCGCGGCACGCAGGCGCGCCGACACCGCCTGCTGCGTCACCCCCAACACGTCCGCCGCGCGGGTCAACGAACCGGTATCCGCGACGCGGACGAGGAGCTCGAGAGTGTCGAGGTCCAGAGTCCGGTCCGTCAACCGCCGCAGTGCCACAAACGACCATTGTGCCCTGCCAACGAGTTCGCCGTTCCCGAACCACGGGGCACACGCGCACGCTTAGTACATGTCCGCTCACTTCGCCCACGCACCCGCAGCTTCCGAGCACGGTGCGCGAGACCGGCGGCTGTTCCGGGAGCTGGAGCGGCCGGGCCTGATCGTGTCGAACCTGACCCCGAACTGGTTCGCGTCGATCATGGGCACCGGGATCGTCGCCGTCGCCGCTGCATCACTGCCGCTGCAGTTCCCGGGCCTCCGCACGGCGGCGACGATCGTGTGGGCGATCGCAGCGGTGCTGCTCGTCGCCCTCACGGTCGCGACGGTCCTTCACTGGGTCCGGTACCGGAGTACCGCAGCGAAGCACCACCTCCACCCGGTGATCTCGCACTTCTACGGCGCACCGCCGATGGCGTTCCTCACCGTCGGCGCCGGCACCATCCTCCTCGGCAAGGACTGGATCGGCCTCCCCGCCGCCGTCACCATCGACTGGGTCCTCTGGAGCATCGGCACCATCGGCGGCCTGCTCACCGCGGTCCTGGTGCCGTACCTGGCGTTCACCCGCCACGAGAACAAGCCCGACTCCGCGTTCGGGGGTTGGCTCATGCCGATCGTCCCGCCGATGGTGTCCGCCTCCACCGGCGCACTCCTCCTGCCATATGCCCCCGCGGGGCAGGCGCGGGAGACACTGCTGTGGTCCTGCTACGGCTTCTTCGGCCTCAGCCTCATCACGTCGCTGGTCGTGATCACGTTGATCTGGAACCGACTCGCGCGGCACAAGGTCGGTGCCGCGGGCATGGTGCCGACGCTGTGGATCGTCCTCGGGCCCGTCGGGCAGTCGATCACCGCGGTGAACCTCCTCGCCTCGAACGCCCCCACCGTGGTCGATGCGTCGACCACCCACGCGCTCCTGGTTGTCGCGTTGGTGTACGGGTTCGCGATGCTCGGCTTCGCGCTGCTGTGGACCGCCATCGCCCTCGCCATCACCATCCGCACCGCCCGCGAACACCTGCCGTTCAGCCTGACCTGGTGGTCCTTCACGTTCCCCGTCGGCACCTGCGTCACCGGCCTGAACGGCCTGGCCCTGCACTCCGGCCTCACCGTCGTCGCCGTCCTCGCAGCCGTCTACTACGTCGGACTCGTCGCCGCGTGGATCACCGTCGCCGTCCGCACCTTCCACGGCTCAGTCATCCGCGGCACCCTCCTCGCACCACCACAGCCGGCATGAGCACCCCCGACGAACTCGCCGACGAGCTCGCGGACGTTCGATCGCTGAACGCTCTCGCGGAGACGTGGCGCACCGCGCCCGACGGTTCACGGCGGTTCGTCCCGAACTTCGACCCACGATCCGGCGGCACAACCAGCCGCGTGCTGGTCCTCATGCAGTCGCCCGGCCCGCAGACCATCGCCGCAGCGCACTCGGCGATTTGCAGCGAGGACAACCCGGGGCCGACCGCGGCCGCGTTCCGCGCAGCCCGCATCGAGTCCGGACTTGCACGCAATGAGTACCTCCGCTGGAACCTCATCCCGTGGGAACTCCCCGGCCGTGGACGACCTGCAGACATCGACGAGGGACGACATGCCCTCGGCGTTCTCCTCAGGGCGCTTCCCTCCGTCGAGGCGATCGTCGCGTACGGGAGTATCGCTCTCGAGGGAGTCATGCGACACCTCACCCTGGACGAGCACGCCCGACTCGTCCCCGTCATCGCGGCACCACACCCCTCTCCCGCCAACGGCCGCCATCGCGCGGAGCAGCACCGACGTTCCGTCCAGGCACTCCGACTCGCCGCACGGAAGCGTCGGATGTAGCGAGGCTTCAGCTGCCTTCACCGGCAAGGCACGAGTGAACCGGTAGCCGGTCGTCAACCGGACGCTCGGCGTTCCCAACCTCGCGCGCGAACGGCCACGCTGGCAACCCGTCCGGATGGGTAGTCCGTAATGGTTTCCGGAGAAGGTCCCCTAAGCGAGACGGTCGGGCACGTGTGGAGATTTGCTGGTCGGCCTTCATCCGAAGTGGAAGGATCCCGCTTGACCTGCGAGACGAATAACGTCGTCCGCTCGCCCGTCCCTGAGGGCGGCGGCTGGGCTGGTCCCGTCAAGCTCATCGCCCGGGGCGTTCAACCAGACGGCGTCTCCCCAAGGATCAGTTCGTGCGGGGTCGAGTTGAGCGAGCACCTCCCGTAGTCGGGGCAGGAGCTGCCCGGTCTCGTCGAACTGGAATGCAGGATAGAGAGGGAGGCCATCGGCCGAGACGACAGCTAACACATCGCCGTCCTGGACCAATGCAGTCAGGGCGGCGGCACTCACTTGAAGTAGGCCGAGCAGTGAGGCTGCATCGAAGAAGGGACCAATTCGTTCGTCGAGTGCGCCGACCTGAGACTCAGCTTGTGTCCCCACAACGCCGGACGGGAGGAGCGCGTCGATGAACGCGACTGCTTCGTCGCCGGTCATCCGCCCCTCGGCAACTCGGCGGCCCAGCTCTCGTACGGCAGTGTCGGTGACCTGCAAGCCCTCCGCGCCGAGCGCCGCATCAGCAAGTGACAACGCCCGGTCGGCGTCACCGCCAAGAGCGTCACTCTGACGATTGTGATCAACGTGGTTCAAGGCGCTCTCGACGGCGTCGGACGCAGACCCCGCGCCGTCCGCAACCTGCTCGAGCAACCGACGTAGAACCGGGTCCGTCAACCGCAGGGCAGCTGCGCGGGTCATCTCTATCCGCGCCGCTGCAGCGAACTCACCGGAGTCCGGTCCCGAGTCGGTCACAGTGTCCCCGATCGACGAGCTTTGACGGGTTCGTAGACGTTCCGGCACGTTGCGGGTGCGGTGAGGGGCGGATCGGGCTGCTTGCCCTCAGTCCGAATCTTCATTCCGGTGTTTCGCCTCGTAAACGAGGGAGAATGGCGAAGTTGGTCCGGCTCTGAGTCGGGGAGATGTTGGAGAGACCGGGGAGTTACCATGGCCTGCAGGCACGACTCGCAGGGGTCGTCTTTGACCCCTCGGCACGCGACCGGCAAGTTGCGTGAAGTGCCCACAGGAACCCAGAGTGCTACGTCTGATCCGAGCGAGATTCGCGTCGGATCCTTCCACGTGCCCGCGGCCTGTGCAAGCGCCGTTCCGACGTTCATAGATCCGACCGGAACAGACGCATGACCGAACCACTCTCTCCCCGACGCTCGCGCCGTCCTCAGAAGGTTGCGACTGACCCAGCCCGGGCTGATGAGGTGCTGGCTGCGCTTCGGGAGTCCGAGCTCGAGATTCGACGGATCGAGCAGCAACGTCGTCGGCTCATGGTTGAAGCGAGTGACCTTGGCTTGACCACGACGAAGATAGGCGAAGCAGCGGGCGCTAGTCAGACAGCGGTATCGCGGTGGGTGCGTGAAGCTCGAGAACAACAGAAGTCCGATCGATAGCTCAGAGCACCGTAGCTTAGTCTAAAAAACTAGGCTACGGTGCTCGCCATGCGTCCCACCAACCTGTCGTCGGCAGCCGAGGCCGACCCGGCTCCCGATCAGTTCCGCCGGTCGCCGCGTGTGCAAGTCACCAACGTCCTCCCCGCATGGGCCGGCGACCTTGCTGAAACGCTGCTTCGGGACAGCGAACGGCTGATACATCGCGGCCGGACACGCGTCGGCGGGTGGGACGCCGACCCCATGACGATCCTGAACTCGTGGGCGGCTCATCCCCGTGTCCGGGGGAAGCGGGTCATCGGCTCGGTGTGGGGCTTACGGATGCGGTTTCACCGGCCGTGGTCGACGTACCGCTTGAAGCCAGGGAGCCCTTCCGAAGGCGTGGTCGCCGGGTACTCGGCGGACGGACGCACCGTCCGCACTGTTCAGGTGGCTGATCTGACGGCGGAGATACTATCCGCCGCTCATCCGATGCGGGAATTCTCTCGCCGGCTGACGCAGGCGCACAAACCCGTAGCGGTTTGGACGCACACGACTGGCTCACTCATCGGTGCCGAGTCGCATCTCGAACGCGACTTCATCACCCTCGCCGACTTCCACCCGGCCGTGAGGTACATCGGCGGGCAACCATTCACGCTGGCGTTCGAGCCAGGAGCGCTGTGCAAGCTGCACACGCCGGATCTGGTCCTTCTTGGGGACGGGCTGCCGCCGCTGGTTGTGGACGTGAAGAACGCTGAGCAGGCGTCGACGCCGAAGTGGCGGGCTCGCGCGTCTCTTATCCGGGACGTCCTTGCCGAGGCCGGCATCGGTTACGAGATGTGGACGGGGATGCCGCGGCTGATGCAGGCGAATCTCGAGAACTTTACTGAAGCACGCGTCCCTGAGCCGTCGTATCTGCGTTGGGCGCCGGTCGCTGCGGAGCTGTGTTCTCGTCCCATGCCCGTCGTCGAGCTCGTGACACGTATCGCGGCTCGGGGGTACGAGCCAGGATTCGCGATGATGCTGATCCGCAGGATGCTCTGGCGGCGTGACCTCCGTACCGACATGCGCTTGCCATTCCGGTCAACGTCGATCGTCTGGACGGTGGCATCGTGACGAAGGACTCAGAGTGGGTTCTGAAGCTGCGTGTGGGCATGCCGGTGGTGTTCGACGGCGAGCAAGTCTTCGTGCAGTCGTGGGGTGACGGGTGGGTGCAGTTCCTCGACGCCGCGCACAGACCCGTGACCCCACGACCGCTGCGAGCGGTCGTGAAAGCGATCGCCAGCCCGGAGAACCCGCCGCCAACGTCGATGCTGCTGCACGACCTCGACGACCGGCTCAGCGACCACGCAATCGGCAAGCGCGACGACCACCGCGCGCTCATCCGCTACATCGATACCGGCATCGCGCCCTGGCAAGGCGAGAACGACAAGCCCCTACGGGACGTCGACCCGGACGCCATTCACAACGAACGCAAACGCCTCGCCGCGATTGCGAGACGCATCGCCGAACATGATGATGTCTCCTACGAGACGGCCCGTAAGCGCGTCAGCCGCGCCGTCAAGCGGGAGGCGGCGGGCCCTGGGGGGACGGTCGATGGTCGCTACACGAGAGAGCGTCGATCGAACCGGAACGCTGACCTCCCCGACCTCGTGGAGAAGTTTCTCCAGGATCGCGTCTTCGATCCGACCCTCCACACTCAAACGCAGTACCTCCAGTTCCGTCTCTGGCTGCTCGGCACAGCTCCCGACATCACGAAGCCGCCGTCGGAGCGGACGTTCTACCGTCTGGTCGAGCGTCTACACAAGCGGATGCCGCACCTGAAGGCCAAGTCGAAGACGAAATACGGCACCGCACAAGCACCCAAGCAGTCCTTCGCACCGCGCCATCTCGAACGGCCCGGCTCACTCTGGCAGATCGACGCCACCACCTCGAACGTGATGCTCTGGGACCCAAAGGAGCGCACTGGAAAGACCCGCACCTACCGAGTCACGCTCGTGAAAATCATCGACTCCGCCACCCGCATGATCGTCGGACGATCGATCAGCGAGCACTCCTCCGGCGTTGGTGTCGTCCTCGCCCTGGCCGATGCGTTCGCGTCGATGGTCGACGACCGCGAGACAGTCACAATCGATGGACGGGTGTACCCGCGACCCTTCGTCGGAATGCCACGCGCTCTCACTCGATGGCCGATACCCCCGCGTCGGATCATCACCGATAACGGCAAGGACTTCCTGTCCAACTTCCACGTCAACCAGCTCGCCCGCCTGGGATGCGAGGTCGAGTTCGCTCGGGTCCGCGACCCGCGTGCCAAGGCCCTCATCGAGCGCAGCTTCCTCAGCTACAAGACCGAGTTCGAGGAACTCTGCGCCGGCTACGTTGGCGGGTCGATCGACGAACGCGGCCTCGATACCGAGGCGCTCCTCACCTGGAACCAGCTCTGGGAACGCGACCAGCAATGGACCGACCTCTACAACTTCCGCGAGCACCGGGGCCACCGCGCTGAACTCGGACGCCACATCAGCCCCTACCAACGTTGGGCGGAACTCGTCGGCGAGACCGGATTCGTCGAGATACCCAAGTGGGAGAACGAGTGGATACGCTTCCTGCCGACCTTCCGCGCCAAGCTCGGGAAGTACGGCATCACCCGCCGATACGAGGTTTTCAACGCACCCATCATCGAGACCCTGCTGCGCACCCCGGGTGCGTCCCGTGACGGCTACTGGACGTTCCACTACAACCCGTCCGACCTGCGGCAGGTGTACTGCTTCGACCCCGACGGAGCCGCATGGGAGGTGCCCTGGGTGCTCCGCACCGAGGACACTCCCCAGTTCTCGGACCACTCCCTGACCGTCCTCGGCGGGCAGGTCGGCGATCTCACCTTGCGGCGAGCGGAGTTTCAAGACCGGATGCTGCAGCTGCTCATTCGGTGGCGCGCTGATGATGCTCTGATCCGTGGGAGCCGGTCGGAGCTGTCGCGGACTGACGAGATGACCACGGCTGCCTACGAGCGGCTGCAAGCGCTCGACTCAGGGACGGTGATCCCGGCCGACATGGACTACGACCTCGAAGAAGTCCTTGGCCACAACGACGCGGGCGCCGAACTCGACGATGATCTAGACGACATCGACGACCTCTTCGGCCGGTTCGCATGACTCTCAACCACGAACTGGGCCTCCCGCCCACGGTCCGGCGACTCTTCGGCGCAGATCCACACCCCGAGCAAAGCTGGGCGCTCATGACGGTGCAGGATCAAGCGTTCGTTCGCGGTGTCACCGGCGCAGATGTTCCCGATCCCGGCCGACCCCAACTCGACGCCGGGCCCGACGAGCGGCGGCGCTACGGCATCGCACTCGAAGACTGGCACCACTCGTGGCCCTACTCACGCACGCTCCAGACAGCGGAGGCCGAAATGCAGTACCGGACCGTCCGTAGCCCGCGGCCCCGCCGCACCGCCGACCTGATCCCGATCACACTCATCACTGGGCCGCCCGGGACTGGCAAGACAAAGCTGATGCGTCGCATCGCGGCGGAGACGATGTGCCAAGCGGCTTGGGAAGCTCGGATCGGCATCAGCGCACCGCTCTACGACGACGGCTTGTTCACCGCACCTCGCAGGGACGTCGTCATCGTGGACCTGCCGAAAAAGCAGGCGGAGCAGCAGCTGTTCGCGTTGCTCTGCCAACAGGTTGGCGCGCCGTTCGACAAGGACGCTCGCGCGGCATTCGGCCGCGCAGTCGAACGTCACCGAATCCGGTGGGTATTCGTCGATGAGATCCAATTCATCAACTTCGACGGGCAAATCGGCAAGTACGTCCACGACGGCTTCAAATCACTGCAGAACATGGGCGTTCGAGTCGTCCTCGCCGGCCATGACATGCGACAGCAGCTGGCCGCACAGCGCAGCGGCGCTCGAGAAGCAGCACGGGTCCAGTCTGAAGCGCGCTGGATGCTCATCGAGCTCGAGCCGTACCGACGCAGCACCAAGGGCGAGATCACCGAATGGAGGAAGCTCCTGGAACGCATCGAGCAACGGATCCGGCTCAGAGGACACGAGCCAGGAGAAGCAGTACTCAGCAGCGAATTCGAGGAATACCTCTGGGTGTCGACCCTCGGATACATGAGCCACGTGTCGACACTCGTATCCGGCGCCATCAACGTCGCGGCTGCGACCGCTGACCAGCGCATCACCCGGAGGATTCTCGACCTTGTCGCTGTCGAAAAACGCGCCCAGGACGGACGCGCGCAACGCCTGCAACTATGGGACGCCGGCCGGTTCTCGTTCCGGCAGCGCTGGCGCTGAGATGAAGGCGTCGCCGCCAAGAGCGGGTGCCTCCGACCCGGACGACGCGGTCCCGTTTGGCTTTCGGACGACCGTCGTGCCCGGAGAGCACCTGCCGAGCCTGTTGCTGCGGATCGCCGCCTACGTCGGCGAGCCCCCGGCAGCAATCAGTCGATGGTGCGGGCTCGGTGCACTCCGATCTGAAGATCGTCGGCGCATTGACATGAATCTTCCGAACGAGATCGCGCAGTCCATCGCAACCGCCGTCGGCTGCGACACGAGCGAACTCCTGGACGGGATGATGCGGTCCTTCGTCTACGACGCGCTCGCGCCCGGCGACGACGGTCTCCCCGCGCATGCGAAGAACTGGACCCGAGGTTCGGGGACCCGATACTGCCCACAATGCCTCACCGAGCGGCCAGCCGTCTTTCTCGCCCATTGGCGCTTGTGGTGGTCGTTCCTCTGCGAGACGCACCTCGTGCCACTGCACGACACATGCCCTGCCTGCGGACAAGGCATCCCGGATCCTGCACTCATGGAAGCTCATCCCGTCGACCCCTCTTGCTGCCGTGCACGCATCGCGGAAGGTCGCAGGTGTGGTCACGACTTGCGGACCTCCTGGGAGGAGGCACCGTTTGACGAGAGCGCACCCATCGTCCGCGCACAGGCTGCAATCTCTGCCGCCTGGAAACGTGACCGGGACACGCTCGACGTCTTCATCCCAGACGTACAGCACCTCTTCCCCACGCTGCGCGGCGTCGGCATCGCACTCCTCGCCGCGAACGACATCCCTCTCATCGCTGAGCTCGCCACGCTCGAACTCTCCCAGCTGCGCGGTCTCTTCGACGAGACGGCACGTATCGGCACCGCACCTCCGAAGAACGCGTTAGCGATGGGGGCGCTCATGGCCGCCGCCTTCGCACTCATGTTCGCCCCGGAGGAGAAGGTCCGGCCCTTCATTCGGAGGCTCACGTTCGCGCGGCCCTCTGAGCAGGGCCAGATCGAACGCGGCCCTGGGAGCGCCGCGACCCTCCTTGGCTACTGGCCGGGCGTCGGGCCAAGATTCCGAGGCCGCATCCTCCGCGCGGTCGATCAGGATCTGCCCGCAATGCAGCGCCTCGTGACCGGTAGCGCAGTGCGAGCAGAGTTCGACGAACCAGCCGTCTCCGCCTACGTCGACTTGCTGATGCCACGTGACTCACTCCGGAATCCAGAGTGGACCGCGGACCACATCCCACCACTGCTCTGGACGAACTGGGTGGTACCGCTGAGCGTGGCCGGCGGCGCTGACCCCGAAACGCTGCAACGGTCGCTCGCGCTGGGGCTGACTGCTGCTCTTGCTGGCGTCCACCGAGACGCACCTGACCCCGAGGTGATTGCGGGTATAGGTCGACGACTTCGACCATCGATGCTCGGCACACCAGCTCAAACGACGGCGATCCTGCAGCAACTTGGCGAGCTCGCTCGCTACCTCGCAGCGTCCGAGCCGAGCATCAACTACGCGACCCGGCGCCAACATCTGCCGTGGTGGCAACTCCTCAAGCCGACGCACTGGGACATGATCTGCGCCAGCGTCGGCACCTTCACCGGCGGCCCCCGACGGCTCCGCAACGCACGCCGCTACCTCTACCTCCGAGCGACAGCGCAACCCCTCAGCGCTCTCCCCACCCCATGGGCAGTGGTCGCGGATGGACGAGATTCCGCCGAGTACACGGACTTCCAGATCCGGATGACGGCTCAGCTGCAGGTCGCCCTGGACGCGTACTTGGAGGCTTGGCTCGCGGTCACGATCGATGCGGTGAACGCGTACGAGCAAGGCAAAGGCACGTCACCTGCCGCTGTCTGGGAGCCCCCGCGGTGGGCCGGTCGAGAGACGGTCAACCTCGGCCCCGAGATCGACGACATCGACGTGCCGGCGCTCCACGACCTCGTCTCCTCTGGCGTGACGACCGTCAGAGCCCTCGCCGCAGCTGCACGCCGCACACCCCAGCATGTCCGCTGGGCGCTCCGGAGACATCCCGTCCCGTCGGACCAGCCGATCGTCCCTATCGACTGGAGTTCGCATCTTCGGGAGGTCCCGTGGCAGTCGTACCTCCCGGTGCAGCGGATGACGCAGCGAACCGGGTACGACGCACTCCAAGACGTGACTCTGCTGGTGCCGTACGGATGGCACGGCGCCCACGTCTACTGCGGAGCACGTGGCGCTCGATACATCGATTGGCACTGACTGAAGGACGACGCGGCGCACGCCGACTAACCAACCCACCAAGGAGGAACACGATGGCGAGACGCTCGGTTCAGCAGCGGGCTGCACGCATTCTGCAACGCTCGGATCCCGACCGCTGGACGTACACCGCTGCGCTAGGCGAGATTCAGCGCAACGAGGAAGAGGACCCAGGGTATGCGTGGCGCATCGTCCGCGCGGAGATGCGGGAGCGAGTTCAGCAGCAAGACGAACAGAGCTGATCAAGGGCGAGCAGGGACGCTTGCTCAAGGCACGTTCGTCAAGTCCGCGCAATCGGCGGCGTACTCTCGTTTTGTGCCCTGCTCGGGGTTCTCCTCTTCGCGTTCTCCCGTAGATACGGTTCGGAGGGTGACCCCTGCCCTATGGATCCAACTCGGATCAGTGCTGCTCGCACTTTGTTCCGTCGCAGCCGCCTGGTACACGATCCGCGCTTCGGCTCAGCGGGAGGCGGCCCGAGATACCAGGGCATCGGAAGAGCGTCGGCGGGTCCTCGTGGGGCAGGTCATTGGGCGGCTCGAGCGGATCACCCGGACTCAGGTCCGTCCAGTCTTCACACGACTGTGGGTCAACTATCAGCTGGAGTTCTCGCTCGCGGTGCCTCAGATGGCGCTGCTCGTCAACGCCGATGAAGAGGTCCTACTTCGTTGGTTCTCCGCGAGAGTGAAGCGCATGAAGGGTGCGCCGTCAGATGCATCTGCCGCGACCATCGCCATCGAGACCACCGGGGCTCTCGCGGATTGGTCACGCGGCAAGAAGACCCTGCAGTGGTTTGCGGAGGATCTTTTGCAGCCGGTGCAGCAACAGCGGTGGTCGCACCTGCGTCCAGTCCGACCAACCCTCGAAGCTGGAGCAACCATCCTCCTCACTGCGCTTGTGGCTGGAGGTACCTTGGGCATCCTCGCCCGGGCTGAGCGCATCGTCGGGGGGCTGCGATCTGCTCGATCATCACGCATGGCTCACGGTTCCGCGTCGACACGGACGACGTCGGCGCGTGACTCCTGCGGCTAGGGCTTGCACACGAAGGCATCCTTCAGGGCTTATCGCATGGGGCGAGCCAAATCAGATGTCACCTGTATCCGTGCACCGGTCCCGCTGGTAGACCTTCACGGCGCTCATCCCGCGCTGGTCCATCAGGAACGAGCACCTCGCCATCCGAATCATCGGCGCGCCTCTGTCGGTTCAGAGGTCTCGAGGTTCTGAGGGATACTTGAAGCAACGTCGACATCAGGAGGCAACGTTGCGGTTGGTTCGTTTTACGATCGAGAATCACGCACGCCTTGAAGACGTCAATTTAGAGATTCGATCGCACCTTGTCCTGGTCGGCTCGAACGACGTCGGCAAGTCGTCACTTCTGAGATGCATGGACCTCCTACTCGGCGCGAGCACGGCAGCGCTTTATGCGCGAGTGAGTGCAGATGACCTGCGAGACAGGACACAGCCGCTCGTGCTGGAGGCTGAACTCGACGAACTCACTCCTGCCGAAAGAGCTTGGTTCGTCGATGAGCCGCGTGTGGATCCCGAGCTGGGGACGAGAACGGTCACAGTGCGGATGGAGGTGCTGGTTGATGACGGGGGGACGGTGCAGATTCGTCGATTTAGCCCGCACGGTCCCGGTCTGCGTCAGCTGAGCCGCGACCAGATAGCTGCCCTGGGCTTCAAGCTCGTGACTGCAACGCAGAGCGCCGCGCGAGACTTCAGGGACGAGAAAAACGCTGCGCTAGATGACATCCTTGGTGCGATCGATTTAGCCGGAGAGCGGGAGGCTTTCCAATCGGCCGCGGAAGGCCTGCAACGGCAGCTCGGGGAGTCAGCCGTGCTCCGAGAGCTGCGGGGGCAGCTTGCGGGACAGCTCACACGAGCGGTCCCGCGGGTCGTCGGCGCCGATGACCTGTCGTTTGTGGCTGGCAGCATCGCATCCGAAGATTTGCTGGCGGATGTGCGACTGCAGCTCGCGCACGGGGGCGAGCCACGTCCAGTCGCTGAACAGTCGGACGGGGCGCGTGCCTTATTCGCTATCGCGTTGTACGACCTCGTGAGTGCAGCGGCGAACGTTGTGGCAATCGACGAGCCGGAGATCCACTTGCATCCTTCCAGCCAGCGGTCTCTCGCCCGTTTGCTTCGAGAGGGCCCGAACCAAAAAATTTTGGCCACGCACTCACCTGACGTTGTCAGTGCCTTCTCCCCTGACGACGTCGCTGTGGTCCGGGCTGGGGGCAAGATCAGGCAGCCGACTAGGGGATTCCTCGACGGAGAGGGCAAGCTTACGGCGCGGTGGTGGGTACAAGGCAAACTAGAACCATTAACTGCAGCAGCGGTCGTCCTTGTCGAAGGCCCCTCCGACCGGATCATTCTCGAGCGGGTAGCGGAGCTAACTGGGCGCGACCTCGACCGTGCGGGCGTCAGCGTCGTCGAAGTGGATGGTTCCCGCAACATGGCGCCGGCACGGAAGCTGTTTGGACCTGATGGGTTTGATGTCCCTATACAGATACTGATCGACGAAGACGCGATTGAGGAAACGGCGAAAACTATCGGGGTTGATCCCGGGGAGCTGGTCAGCCACGCTGTTACCGTCTCCGCGCCAGACCTCGAAGCGGAGTACGTTGAAGCGATTGGAGGGACCGCTCTTTGGCAACGTCTGGTCGAGTCAGGCGAGTTCACCTCAAACCAGCTCGCACAGGTGCCCGGCGGACGGGATGGCGCTCTGACCGACAAGTCCGTCGCTCAATTTTGTGGCAACAACCGCTATAAGGTGCTATCCGCGCTGGTAGTCGCGAGCACTATGACAAGCGACGAGGCCGCCAAGATCGCGTCGATCAACGATGTACTCGCGAGCGTGCAGCGCCTTGGGTGAG
The DNA here is from genome assembly GCF_051903265.1 of Curtobacterium sp. SP.BCo. GTDB lineage: Bacteria > Actinomycetota > Actinomycetes > Actinomycetales > Microbacteriaceae > Curtobacterium. The sequence continues at coordinate 556,163 of NZ_CP194337.1, read as the reverse complement.
CGCTTCGAGCCATCACCACTGCAAGAGGACATCAGAAACGCGCCCGAGCAGAGTTTGGTGATCATCGCACCGGCTGGCTGCGGCAAGACGGAAGCGCTAGCGCTTCGTGTCGCCGGGCTCATCGAACGAGAGGTTGTGCGACCTCCCCAACGCATACTCCTAGCGACGTTTACCAACAGGTCACGAGAGAATATTGCCGAGCGTGTCGCCCATCATGTATCGCGATCTGTGGTCGCGCGAACAGTCACCGTGCAGAACTTACATGGCCTGTCAGCACGCATCGTTCGGGCGCACGGCAATGTCGTGGGCTTGGATTCCGACTGGGATCCCCCTCGCGCAGACTGGGTTTTGAACCAGTGTCGACAGCGGAAGCTCTCACGGGCACAGACGGACCTCGTTCAACAGCACCTGCAGCAGGCCAAGCTTGCCACCCGGACGGACGCTGAGGTCGCGGATTATCTCGCGCAGACCGGCCACTCCGCGGCGCAGGAGATTGAGCAGCAGCGTATCGCCGAACACCTGTTAACATATGATGATCTACCGCGGCTCGCGGATTTGGTGCTGCGAAATGACTTGGTCGCCGACCTGTACCAGCACCACTTCGGCTACGTCATTGTGGATGAGTTCCAGGATCTGACGGCACAGCAGGCGTCCATTCTCAATCGGATCGCTTCAGGGCGGATAACGTTCGCCGGCGACCCGGCTCAGGGCATTTATTCCTTCACTGGGGCACAGCCGGAAAGTGTGCTCGCAGCCGCGACTGCCGCAAGTGACCGAGTTATCACGTTCGCAGAATCACACCGTTCATCACCTGCTGTGCTCGAAGCGGTCAACGCTCTTGCTCCTCTCACAGGAGGGACAACATTGGAGTGCTCGCGGCCGGAGACATGGTTTGGAGGCGGCTTGGCGGCTCATGTCGAGCACGCGGATTACGCGGAGGAGGCGAGCTGGGTAATATCGCTTTCATCGCGCATCCTCGCACGGGCCCCGAAGCAACGGATCGGTGTGCTCGTGCGTGCTAAAGGTCGCCGTTCTGTGCTGGAGAATGCGCTCGCGTCGGTCACCGCGTTCCCCTGGCATCGCTGGGACGACCCAATTTTCGATTCCCACGTTGGCCCCCTCCTCAAGTCCGCCGTGCGTCGGACCACGGAGTCGGAGCTTCTTGCGTCCGAGAACATCGAGCGTCTCCTACTTTCGCTCGTCAGTCCCAATGAACTGCAGGATCCCGGCACACGGGAGGCCCTGGTCGACGCGGCAAACTGGGTCGACGACCTCGTCCGTGCCGGTGAAACCGTGAAGTCGATTGCCGCCAGAATCAAAGCGGGGGAGACCGACACGCTCCTCACCGCTCCCGGTGTGCATCTCTTGACCGGCCACGCCGGAAAGGGGCAGCAGTTCGACTGGGTTCTCGTTCTTGGCCTCGAGCAGGGTTCTATCCCTTTCTATCGGGCTGTCTCACAAGACGCGAAACGGGAAGAAGCGCGCGTCCTCGCGGTGATGTTGTCGCGAGCTCGCCATGGCGTTTTCACCTCCCAGTCGTTGACGGAGTCCAAGCCATGGGAGCCCCATCCCATGCGCGCCAGGCCGAGCGAGTTCTTGCCCACGCTCCTCGGAACCAACGCGTTCTCGGACTGGGAAACTGCGCGAACCTGGCTCAATTCCGCCGACTGGGCTGCGATCCGGAGTCGATAGGACCCGTACTCTGCCGCTGTCGAAGTGTTGCGTCTGTGACTGGACACGCTATTTGGCAGTGCGATCGGACATACGTGCGGCAGTTCACCCATGGATAGACTGCAGTGGGACAGGTTGGTGGGCAGACGACAGTTGTTGTCGTCCGCCAGCTAACTTGTCCAACTGCCACACAACGTGTCCTGAAATACGGGGTTGGACAAGTTGTTTGGCAGCGGCGATCCGCATCGTCACTCGGGTGAGCTCCGCTTTCGTGCGTCGAGAATCGTCCGTTTGACGTGCGTGCGCTGGGATAGTTTGCTGACCACCTATGTGAGACGGGGCTTGCTCCAGCGCGGCGCTGTAGGAGTCCGAAGCCCTCAGGAGCTCCCCGGGCCGACGGATCGATCGGCAACCGAACGGGGCTGGCGGCCCTGAGCGTGTCCTGGATGACGACCGGCTATTGAGATCCATGAGGCAGCGGTGAAAACCGATCGAAGCGACCGCCACGAGCGGCCCACGAAGCGTTGCCGGCTCGGCGCCTCGGCGCTGTCGCCGACGTCCTCTATCTTTCTGGGTAACTCTCAACGATTGGCTACCGCTCGATGACCACGTACGGCTACCGAATCCACACCCTTGAGCCGCGTCTCGGTCGGGCACGCGAGCAGAACGGTGCGATGGCGCTCGAGGACGTCAGCGCAGCCGGTGGGGAAGCGGATGCGTTCGAGCAGTTCAAAAAGGAGCTGCTCGAACTGCAAGACGATCGAACCCAGCTCGGCACGCCGACGTTCTACGTCGACGAAATCACGGACGCAGAGCGCAAGGCCAAGCTGGACGAAACCGAGGGTGTGCCGTACTTCGAGGTTACGGACGTGCATGTCGAGGACCGGCGCATCCGCGTGACGGTCGAGACCGGCCGAGAACAGGACCACGACGCACTGGTTAGCCGGGACGGCACGCACGAGCCGATCGAACGCAAGGCAGCCGTGCGCGGAATGCAGGTCGTGCTGCTCTTCCCTCAGGCAGGGCCGATGGCGATCATGCTCTCGGAAGTACGTGGGCAGACCTATGTCGGCGAGCTCTTGATCAAGTGGCTGACGCGCCGCGCGCAGCACGCAGCTGTGACAGTAAACGGCGACAACCGAAAAATCGTCGGCCCGTTCCTGAACTGGCATTTGACTCCGCGGATCGACGGGGCCCGACTCGACGGGATCCTCGGCAACGCCGCGGATCCGTCGTTCCGGCTCCGGCGGCGCGGTGTCAGCGCCGCGGGGACGCGGACCAGTTACGACCTGGAGCTGGTCCAGTGGGGCTTGAAGAAGACGACCGCTGAGAAGGTGTTCGATGCGATCCTCGCGATGGCTGCGCGGAAGGACTCGACTACCGAGCTCGAGCGGCGCAAGGCCGCGGCGAACGATGTGATCGAGCTCGTCGATCCCGCTGTCAGTAGGAGCGGCATAGAGTACGACGACGCCGAGATCTCGATCGTCGAGCGAGGCAAGCGGCAGACGATCAACGCTGAGACAGTGGACAAGCTGTTCGTCTACCCTCTGGGATCCACTCGTCCTAAGGGGTACCAACTGATCAACGAAGCGGCTCCGGTCGTCAATCGCATCGCCAGCGCATTGAAGATCACCACCACCCTTCCCGAGTAACACCTGCTTGAACGGAGGACGAAGCCGTGGCTTCACGACTCTTGCCGATCGAGCTCTTCCGCGGGCACTGGAAGGCCCTCAGTGACTATCGCGACGAGACGACGCATCCGGACCGGTTCACGCGAGCGGTTCTGCTGCTCGTCCCCGCGGGCGCGTTCATCGCGATGCTTACCCTGCCGGATGCTCGGCTGGGCGCCCCTGGCGCTCTTCTGAGCGGCGTGGCACTGCTGGCGGGGAGCTTCTTAGCCGCATGGGGGCAGATCTCGTCGATGCGCCTCAAGCTCACAGAGCGGACGTCTGAATTCGGTGACACTGAGCGCGTCGATCGAGACGCCCTGGATGAGTCAGCAGCCCACTTGCTCGTGGCGTCGCTGTTCTCTGGTGCGGCTGCGCTCATGCTAGTCCTCGGGATGAACTTCATGTCCGACCCGCAGACCGGCGCCATCCATGGATTCTTCGCCGCGATGGCCGTCGCCTTCGCCAGCTACGTCCTGCTGCTCTTCCTGATTGCCGTACCGCGCCTGTACACGGCCTACGTCACCCTCCACTCCGTCCGCAACGAGTTGAACGGGACCCACCGAAGCCGACGGTGACGTCTCGGTCATGGATCTTGGGTTCAGCCGGTCGTTGCAACACCACCGTGAATCGGAGTGGTGCAGATGGGATCCAGGCTGGAACAGCGTGCCCGGGAGGCACGATTCTGGGAGCTACTCGGACAGGGCATGAGCAGGCCCGCTGCTTGCGATGCTGTCGGGGTGCATCCACGTCAGGGATACCGATGGTTCAAAGCCGCTCGCGGGAAGAACCCGTTCGAGCGTGCACCTCGATCCGGCCGGTACTTGAGCGAGAAGGAACGACTCCGGATCGCTGACCTGCGCCTGACTGGCGTCGGCATCCGCCAGATCGCAGCAGAACTCGGGCGGGCGCCATCGACGATCAGTCGAGAGCTGGCCCGGAACAGCTCCCGCAGCGGCGATTACCGGCCATACGCGGCCGAGAAGCGGTGCCGCGTCCGAGCACGGCGCCCGAAACCGCGCAAGCTCGACCAGCTCGAGCTCGCCCTGCAGGTCGAGCTGCGGTTGGTGCGGAACTGGTCCCCGGAGCAGATCCGTGATGACCTGACACGGACATTCCCCGACCGGCCGGAGATGCACGTGTCCCACGAGACGATCTACCAGTCCCTCTTCGTGCAGGGCCGCGGTCACTTGCGTGCTGACCTGCACAAACACCTCCGCACCGGCCGCGCGATCCGTCGGCATCGTGGCGAGCCTAGGCGGGCGTCGTGGTCGAAGATCCGCGACATGATCCTGATCAGCGAACGCCCCGCCGAAGCCGACGACCGGGCCGTTCCCGGCCACCGGGAAGGCGACCTCATCGTCGGTACGAACGCGCGCAGTGCTATCGGCACTCTCGTCGAGCGGACCACTCGGTACGTGATGCTGCTGCATCTACCTGATGGGCACAGCGCCGGCCCGGTCCGCGACGCGATGATCCCGACCATCCAGACCCTGCCCGAGCATCTGCGTCGGTCGTTGACGTGGGATCAGGGCACGGAGCTTGCCCGGCACAAGGACATCACCCTTGCCACGGACCTCGCGATCTACTTCTGCGACCCCCACAAGCCCTGGCAGCGCGGCTCGAACGAGAACACCAACGGCTTACTCCGGCAGTACTTCCCGAAGTCCACCGACCTCACCGTTCACAGCCCCGACAGGCTCGTCGAGGTCGCCACCGAACTCAACGGACGACCTCGCAAAACGCTCGGCCACCGCACCCCGGCAGAAGCATTCGAACAGCTACTCTCAGACCCGAAACAACCACCCGTTGCAACGACCCCTTGAAACCGCCCATCTCTATCGGACGGTTCGCTCAGGTGTTGCGAGCTCTGCTGCATCGGCCACGAGCTCGGATTCTGCCGCCGGCCAGCTCTCTGTTTGCCGTCGGAGACGGCTGAGTGGAGCATCGTCGTCGAGTTGAGCCTGGCGACGCGTGTGTGCAATAGAGCCCCACCTTCGTGCAGTGCCTCCCGAAATCCAAGCGGCGGGTCTACTACCCGCGCCGGAACCGGCAGGTCATCGCCGCTCAGAGGGTCACCACGGGGAAGCTCATCCAAGCTCAGGTTCGTCCTGCCCGTCGGCTGGAGGGTTGGTGTCGGTGGACTCGACGAGGTCGTCGACTTCGGGGAGCAGCAGTTCCCAGCTGAAGTGCCACAACGTCTCGGGATGGAGTCGGCTGAGGCGATGCTGCAGGATGGGGCCGTAGGTGGCTTGATCGTCGGCAGTGCCAGCGAGCCGCACTCGGATCGAGCCCGATTCGGCCGTGCCAACCGAGACGAGACGAACTTTCCCAGCAGTGATCTCATCAATCGTGTTCGATACGCCAATCGCAATTCGATCAGGCAACACTGCCTCTCCCGCAAAGCCGAAGTGGCTTCGTCGATTCGCTTCGCGCGCACGGCCAGACGAACTGCTGGACCGACGCTGGAGGGCTTCGATGTTCCTGACGCGATCAACAAGTTCGGCAAGCATGTCAGCCGAAGTGCGCAGCGGCTGGTGAGGTGCGTTCGAGTCAGGGGTCCATGACGCTTGAAGCGTCGGCCATGCGCTGTCGAAGAGGATCTCGGTTGCGCTCACGGGCATACCTGGGTCCGCCGCTGCTGTGATCTGTATGAAGAGGTCGCGCATATCCTGGCGGTCGGTGAACTTCGTCGCCTGACGCGGTCGCAGCGGACCATCGAAGTCCGCAAGACTCAAATCAAGCAGCACCGTGGCAACGGGGTTGTCGAGGGTGCTGGCCATCGCGCCGCCCTCATAGTTGATCCAGGGCTTTGCGTGGTTCGCGGCGGAGAGGACGACGATCCCGTAGTCATTGCTGGCTAGCTGCGCATCGATGAATGGGACGCCGCGCTCGCCCTTCGGGATGTCCTGGCTCGAGACGAAAGGCTGAGCTCGTCCAGCGCAGACCGTCGTGATCGCGGAGCGCAGCGCCTCGGCTACACGACGTTCGGCTTCCCCGGACCAGCTGATGAACACCTTCACAGTTCGAACACTAGCGTGCCGACGTCCTCGGTTAGGCCTGCGCATCGACTATCGAACCCGGTGCTGTGACGCAACCGGAGCATGACCGCTGATCGCGGCGTCGAGCCGTGCAATGAACCGAGGCCGGTCGACGGTGGCGTGTCGTCTCAGGCTGTCCCGGCTCGCGCAACGCTGAAAGCGGTTTGGTGCTGAAAACATTGGACGTGCGTCGTCGCCAGCCCTGGGAGAAGGGGCTCACCAACGCCGGCGCGACGAGACACGGCCACCCGGCCAGAGCGAAAGCTCCAGTGCCGTCGGGTGCGGCGGCCCATAGGCAGAACAGTACGCATCCGCCTTCTGGGGGACTAGGTGGGTACATCCCAGCATGAGGGGCGATAGCCCGAATGCTCTGCGCATCGTCGCGAGGGCGTGAGTAGCTTCGCGCGGTGTCTTCGATCTGCAGTGCTGTCATGGCCGCGCCCGGTGGCCGATCTGCTATCGGATGCGACTCGGGTGGTTTGATCAACGGGCGACGCCGGCGTGGGCGATTCAGGGGAGGCAGCTCCGTCGCTCGCTAACTGCCGCACCCCGACCTACTCCAGCGCCCAAGGACGCGACTGCGCGTCCTCACGGAGCCGATCCCGGAGCGCAGCACGGTCTACCCCGACCTGGAGTGCGCACCATGCACGTACAACGAGAACGCATTCCCGTTCAGTGTTCAAGACATCAAGAAGGTCAGGCATGTCACGGTTGGCGTGTTTGATCCCGTTGTAGGTGCTCATCATGCGTGTGGCCCAGTCGGCGCCGTTGAATGGGAGAACGTCACCAACGTCGACGAGTATCCGGGCAAGACGGCGCGCCAGGACTACTCCCCCAGCTTTTCTCCGGCTCAGCCCGTCACGGCGGGATAGCTCGTACCCCAAGGCCTCAACGCCGGGCCCCACTTGTGCGAGTAGCGCGACCGGGGTGACGTTGCGCATATCGATGCTGCTCACGATCGGGTCAATGACCCGCCGAAGGCGCGACCAGACCCCAAACCAACAACGAAGCCCCTCTGGTCCGAGGTCCTGATAGGTAATGAGGTGATGTCGACGCTTGGGTCGGAGAGCCGTCTTCTCGTGACTCGAGGTCACCGGTCGCCAGAACATCCGCTCGTCGCCGTCGCGATACACGTATACGTCCGCAGGATGCTGCACAGAGTGGATCGACCCGACCTCCGTGTGCCACCCCGATATGACGAGGAGATCGCGCAGCGCAGTATGCACGCGAAGATGACGCTCCCATGCGACCGGAGTCCGCGCACGCGTCTCAACCAGGAGATCGGTGCGGAGCTCGATGAGGTCGCTTTCCTCACGCTCGGCGAGACGAGCCTGCGGCCTCAGCACGATATCGACAGCACCCCACCGCCCGAGCTCTACATCCTCTGACAGCTCACGGCGGTACTCCAACCCCCTTCCCGAGGATTCGTACGCAGTCCAAGCACTGGCTCCGACCCAATTGCGAAGGTGCGACACGACGGCCCGGAGCGCAACCGCGGCGGTGTAGTCGCAGTCCTCGTGCCCACCAAAGACAACGTGCTGCACGCGGATCCGTCCGCTGCCTGGCCCTCCGCTTCTCGCGCTGTAACCGCCTCTACGGCAGCCAAGGAGTGTGACAAACCCCCTCCGATCACGGAACCGCAGCAGCCGCGGCACGTCGTGCACCTCCGCTGCGGCCTCGGGGTCGATCAAGTCGAATACGTCCGATTCCGCGCGGAACCACCGAGGAACCGGTCCAGCATCAGGCGACGGCCACGTCACCTGCAGCACAACCCCGTCGTCCGTGCGCTCGAGGACCACATCGCCATCGCCGACCCTGGCAGGGTCACCAACCAGTCGACCAAAGCGACGCTCCCCCAAAGACAGGGTGTTCGAATCCAGCGAACTCGTCATGCCCTGAATGTACGGGGCACCCCCGGCACCGCCACCTCCACACCCAATAGGCCGATCATCATCCAAGGCTCAAGCCCCGGCGGCGTCCGGAAGCCGATCGGCCACCGGCCGCATGGGAGGATCCGGTCATGCTGAGTGACGATGCCATCCTGGAGGTCCTGCGCCGGGAAACAGCATGGCGTCTTCTCGACCCTCGGAAGAGCAGTCGGCTGGACTACCGACTCACGGACGTCCGCGTACGAGACGGACACGTCCTCGACATGCGCATCACACAGCGCGACGGCGAGTCCGCTCGTTCGCGCATCAGGATGCCCGCTTCCGGGTCGCCTCAGTACTGGGTCTACGCCCGACCAGAGGATGCTGCCGACTGGGTCGGTCAACTCCTCACTTGGATCGACGAAGAGGTGTTCACCGACGGCTTGGGACCGGGACGCCTCCGTGACGATCACGGCGGCGAGAGCTACGTCGTCGTCGCGAACTACGGATGGCATCAGACCGACACCGAAGAACACGCACGCCTCACCGCTGCGGCCGGACCCCGGGGATGGCACGGCAGCGGCTCCGTCTGACTGAGCGTCCTGGGTCGTTCCGGTAGACGATCGGGTGCGAGACGACGCAAGCCAGGTGCAGTAAGCCGATCCTCGCCCCATGAACGCACTACTCATCGGGTACGCCCGCGTCTCAATCTACGAACAAGACCTCACCGCTCAACGCGTCGCGCTTGAACGGCTCGGAGTCCTCCCAATCAACATCCACACCGACCACGGCTTGACCGGCACAAACCGCTCACGACCAGGTCTGCGCGAAGCGCTCGCTTCTTGCCGTGACGGAGACACGCTGGTGATCGCGAAGCTGGACCGCTTAGCCAGAAGCCTTCGCGATGCGAAGGACATCGTCGACGAACTCACCGCAAAGAACGTCAAGCTCAACATCGGTGGCTCTGTCCACGATCCCAACGACCCCGTCGGCCGGCTGCTGTTCAACGTCCTAGCGATGGTGGCTGAGTTCGAGTCGGACCTGATTCGAGCCCGCACGCGCGAAGGCATGCAGATCGCCAAGGCCAAGGGTCACCTCCGTGGGCGCCAGCCCAAGCTCAGCGCCGCGCAGCAACGCCACCTCCTCGAAGTGCACGAAGCCGGCACCCACTCGGTCGCCGAGCTCGCGGAACTCTTCGGTGTTGGACGAGCGACCGTCTACCGCTGCATCGACCGCCAAGCTCACCCCGACCGCTGACCGGGCCCATCCGCTCTCGGACACGTACGTCCGAGAGCGGATCTGCTATCGGTACTGCTGGAGGGCCACGGTCCGTGCGGGATCTGGTTGGGTCGCCCCCACGGTGGAGCGGAGACCGATCTCGTGGCGCAGTCTGCCAACGCCGTACCTATTGAGGTCTCCGAGAAGGCACGGTCAACGCTCGCCCAGGGTCCGATGGACGGCATCTATCGCGATGCGACGTCGGCAGTACATTTGGCTCAGCCGACCATCGATAAGAGGAGACACTGATGAACGCGCGACTCCAGGGCGACTGCCCGCGAGTGAGCGCGCGGCTTTGGCAACTCGGAGCCTATTGGTCGTTCTCTTTCGCGATGATCTTCCTTGCGCTCTTCCTGCTCGGACTGGGTGTCGCGCGCTCGACCGGTGCAGATCTGGACTCTGACCGATCGACTATCGGGCCGTTCCTCATCAGATTGCCCCAAGTGACGATCGCGGCGATGCTCGTCCTGGCAGTCTGCGCGGCGGCGGTCCGTCCAGCGCTTGCGCGAGAACAGGCGCTCGGATACACGACATTGCCGTTCAGCGACCTGCCGCTCGACGTTCGGGATTGGCGCAGTGGCGCGATCCTCCGAGACGCGTCGGCCGAGCCCTTGCGACGGCGGATCGATCTCCGAGCACGCCTGCGGAGCGTACGAACGCCCGGCGTCTCAGCCACGCACAGACGTCGAAGGTCAGCGAGCCACCTTCGGTCGCCCGCGACGTCCAGTTCGGACGAATCGGAAGCGAAGCGGTGACGAACGAGCGCGACGAACTCGCACGGCTCCGCCGGGGCGTCGCGCTGGTCCTTGCTGCGATCGGCTTGATCGCCGCGGTCGCAGCCGTGCTCGGCTTCCCGCTCCTCTTCATCGTCGGCCGCGGACCCTCGAACGTAGGTCGGTTCGCGGGCATCTTCCGGAGTGAGTTTGCGGCTTGGCTAGACCATGACGGCTGGCGCTTGTCGGAGCGGCCTGGTTCTACGCCGCCTTCGCTCTCGCAGCATTCGCGAGCGCCGCGCTTGTCGCCGGCGTGATCCGGGCACGCGGCGCCCGGGCGCTCGGTCTCATCAGCGGACCCGCGGTTCTCGTCCTCTCGCTCGGCCCGCTCCTGCAATACGTCCACGGCGACGGCTGCAGCAACTACAGCGACGGCGGTGATGAATTCGTACCAAACAGACCTGTCTTCGCTGTCGTACTGCTCGCGCTCTGGTGCCTCGCCATCGGTCCGAAGCTAGCCCGAGAGCACCGTCGCTCGCGCAACGTCGAGGGGCCGGAAGGAACACCCCGCGGGGATCGAAGGGGTGGGCGGCACCAGATGTGACCGATGAATGATCGGCCTCCGGGCACCGCATGGCCAGCTTAGAAACCTCGAACCCGCTCTCAGGGCTCCGAGGGTTCTCTGCGTCCAGACAGATGCACAGATGCCACGGAACGGCGCGCGGCGGCACTCAAATCCCTTCAGCGGGCGACGGTTGCGCACCGATGTCGCACCGACCCACCAACATTGGACCGTGATCGATCCCGAGCCCGATGAATCAACCCTGCCGCCGCAACAGATGCACCTCGTCGGTGGTGTCAACTTCTCAACCTGGCCCGATCTCAAGTGGGCCCGAGGGAACACCCACGCGAAGGCGCTTGAGGCCAGTTTCGTAGAGTGGTCAGCGAGTGCTCCGGTGACGGTCGAAGCCGTCTTGCGCGAGGACCGTCAGGGGATCGATTTCGTGGCCCGCGTCCCCCGCGGTATCCCCAAACACGAGTGGTCGCTGATGCTCGGGGACGCCCTGCACAACTTCCGGAGCGCTTTTGATGCACTCGCTTGGGGCATGGCGCATTTCAACGACGCCCAGCCCAAAAAACCCAAGGCCATCTATTTCCCGATTTGCACCGAACCGAAGCAGTGGAACGACGCACTGAAGTCATGGGTGGGCGAACTTGATCCGGAGTTCCAGCACCGACTCCACATCATGCAACCGTTCAACTATGTGCCGTCTGGCACGCCATCGGTACTGAGGATGATTCATGACCTCGACGTTCAGGATAAGCACAAGGACTTCCTGACCGTCTCAGCGGACATGAACGGGCTAGCCCTCGACGGAGCAGCCTATAAGTACGAGAACGCCGACGTTGTGGCGACACCGCGCCTCGAGATGAGGACGGATGTGAAGTTCGCCGATGGCGTCATACTCGGGACGTTGCACGCCGGTGCGACCGTCGAGATGGTCGGCCAGGCGTTCCTGCGCCCGTCGATGCAAGTTCAGCTGACCTGGGAGGGCCGAACCTATGACGTGGGCACCATGCTTTCCCAGTTCATCACCGAGTCGCGGCGGTGCCTCGACATCTTGATGCACGGGCTCGCGCCTGTGGACGAACCCGACGGCGAGTGGTCGGATATGGACGTGGAGGTCGTTCCGGCACCGCAGTGAGGCGTTCGGTCAGCCACCGGCTGTCGAGACGCCGTCGGCGGCGCTCCCGGTCGGATCGGAGCGTCAGAACACAGGCCGACGGTCGGATACGGGATGACGCCGAGGGGCTCGTAGAGGGCTCGTGGCGGTGCGTGGAACTCGTCGCCGCCGCTTCCGATGCGCACGACGTGGTTCGGAGGCAGACCGCTGAACGCCTGGAGACACCGTTGACGCGCGGTGGTGCGGCGTTCCGGGTATTTGATGACTGATCCGTCAGTGGTCAGACAATCGCGACGTTATGGGCACGGAAGAAGTAGCCACCTTGCCCCGGCGGATACGGCTCCACTTCGAACCGGAGAGGTTCTGGCAGTGATCATGAGCAAAGGACCTGTGTTCCAAATCGTGCTTGGGCTGATCGGCCTGGCGCTGATCCTCCTGTCGGTTCCGTCGGTACACGACAACGCCGTACTCGGCACCATCGGAATCATCGGCGAGCTACTCGTCATCCTTGGTGCAGTTTTCGCACTGCTGCGAGGGAAGCCAAGATCTAGCAAGTAGGTCGACATGACGACGCCTCGGAACCTTCCGGTTCGGAGGCGTCGTCGTGTGATGGCATGGCTTCGGTGCGATGTCCCTGGTTCGCGCTTCGCGCGGCGCCCTGACTCCGCGTTGTGCTGATCGAGAACAACGTTGTGTTCTTCTGGCCGGGGGCATCGCCCTATGTGGTTGTGTACGACGATCGGCTCGATGAAAACGTCTCCGCTGTGAACGGCGGCGCGCAGCAGTGGCGCCGAACACGGCGGGTTCTGACTAGCGGTCCAGGCGGGAGATCGCGTCCAGGATCTCGGGGACTTCGGTGCGGGTGGTGTAGTCCACGTGCACGTCGACGAATCGCACTGCGCCGGAGGCATCGGTGAGAAGGACCGTCGGGAAAGGGATTGCGGCGGTGTCGTCGGCGTTGTTGTCGGCAACGTCGAACCCCAGAGCGGTGTGCGCTGTCCGTGCGGCGGCGCTCGGTGCGGTGACGATGCCGAACCGGTCGGCGAGACGGTTGCCCGGGTCGGTGAGGACCGTGAATCCGAGGTCACCGTTGACCACGGCCTGTTCGGACGCTTCGGGCGTCTGCGGGCTGATCGCGATGAGCTGCACACCCGCGTCGCCGAGGGGGCCGACGAGTTCGCGCTGATAGGTCTTCAACGTGAGGTTGCAGTAGGGGCACTATGAGCCGCGGTAGAACACCAGCACAGCCGGAGCATTCCCGAGGACCTCGTGCAGCGACGTCTTCTCGCCCGTCGACGTCACAAGCGTCGCGTCGGGAACGGCGTCTCCGACGGCGACAACCCGCTCGGGGATCCCGGCGGTGCGGAGGTCGTGTTGCTCGTCGTCGAAGACGGCAGACAGCTCGGGTCCGATCTGAGCGGTAAATCCGACGTTGAACTCGTCGACCTGCTGGGCAATGCTCTGATCCGACATGGTCATCCTTTCGCCGCGTCCGGGTGCGCGCGAGATGGAGCGTACGGCACGACGTCAGGGCCCGGCGGGACGTACGTCACAAAGGGTCATCGGCCGGGCCGCCGATCCGTTCGGGCCGGTCACCGAGCCGTCGACAGGGGAGTCCGGGCTCGACGCCGACGACTGAGCGAGCTCGGGGGACCGAAGTGTGTGATCCACCAGCGCATGCTGGAGACCATTGCGCAGCATCCCATCGTCGAATTTCCAGGTCTGAGTGTTCGCCTCGGATAGGCGAATTCGCTCAAGGAGCGCGTGAAGGCATGGAACGATTCCGGAGCGCGCCGTGGGATGGATCTCCATCTGAGCAGCCCGTTGTTTCCCGCGATGGCGGTCAGCAGGCTCGTGCTCGGGGCGCTCGGCGATCCCGACCGATCTGACTGGCCCATCTCGACTGTGGTGATCGTGCTGCCGTCAGGTGCCGTTGTCACTGCGTACGTCTGGGCGTTCCGCAGTGTGCGCGCGCTCCGGGGGTGGGGTCGAAGAGATCGGTGGACCATCGTCGAGAGTCGGCTTCGATCACAGCTGGGCGGTGTCCAGGACGAGGTGGACTGCTCGTCTCGCTTCGTCCGGTACGAGATGTTCCTCGTCGAGTGACGTTGCGTCGACCCATGTCGGCTCGTACGTGTTGCGCTCCGACGCACGGGAGAGCTCCGGCCCGCCGAGCGACACCTGCGGAGAGGTGACTCGCACCGCGAAGTACGCGGCAGGCACGTCGCGGTCGACCGGGACGTCGAGCAGATCGCCCACGTCGCCAGCGAGCCCGGTCTCTTCGAGGAGTTCACGGCGGCAGGCCTCGCGCAAGCTCTCGCCCGCTTCGACGCCACCTCCGGGAAGCACGCAGTAGCTCCGACCGTCCTTGAACCTCCTGATGACGAGGACCCGCCCACCCAGCAGGACGACCGCCGCAGATCGGATGCGCATGGCGTCAGTCCACCATGCGCCGCCCCGATCCGAGCGGAGCCGTGACAACCGATCCTGCACGGAGACCGGTCAACCCTCCTTGCTCCTTCCGCAACGGCATGTGGTCTGCTCGGACCATGCACTCGTTCCAGATCCCGCCCCGTCTGGTCCTCATCGGGGACGCCGCCGCCTTCGTGGGCACCACCCCACGAGCGATCCGCCACTACCACCAGATCGGCTTGCTCCCCGAGCGTGAACGCGGAAGCGACGGTCGCCGTCGGTACGGTTCCGAGGAGATCATCCGGCTGCTCTGGATCCGCCGGATGGCGGACGCCGGGATCGCCCTCGACGACATCCGCGCAGCGTTCGCAGACGTCACCCCGGTCGCCGCCGCCCCGCACGAAGGCGCCACCTCGGACGAAGCAGTCACCCCGGAAAGCGCCGGCATCCCGGACGTCCTTGCGCGACTCGAGGCCACCCTCGCCGCCCAGGAGGCCGAGCTGCAACGGAAGCGGGTGGCAGTGCACCGCATGCGATCACTCGGCCGTCGTCGCGGTCTGCTGGACGGGCTGGTGTCCGACCGCCTCGCCAACGCACCGGAGCACGCGATCCGGCAGGACGATCTCGACGTCCTGCTCGTCACCGAGCGGATCTTCGGCCCGCTCGGCGCGGCCATCCAGGCGGGGCGGTTCGTCGCCCTGGCCCTGCACCCCGAACTACGCGCCGAGTCCGATCGTCTCGATGCCGCCGAGGAGGCGCTCGACGACACCGTCGCCGTCGACGATCCCCTGGTCGCGACGCTGGCCGCCGAGCGGCACGCCTTCGAGTCCGCTCTGATGCGCGTGGTCGAGGAGTCCGGTCAGCTGGAGGAGGACGAGGCGATCGCGGCGGAGTGGGATGCGATGCACCCGAGCGACGCGGGGGTGCCCGATCGCTCATCAGGGTCGGCTTCCCGCGCGACGATTGCAGCGCAGACGATCCGGACGATGCCGTACGACTTCTCGGCGGCCCGCATCCGGTGCATGGAGATCGCCGTCCAGCTCGGAGCGTCGGCGACGACGGAGATCAGTCGCGCTCGCCCTGATGACCAGGGACGACTGTGGCGGCAGGGTCAGCGCCCGCGTCGTCCTCGTGCCGTGCCACGTACGCACGGGCTCGACGGATCCGTCGCACCGTCAGGGGCAGGGTGAACGCGAGCACGGCCACCATCAGCACGAGGATCGTCGCGGGCAGGGCTCCGAGCGAACCGCGCAGCAGCTGCGACACGAACTGGCAGGCGATCCCGACGTAGAGCAGGAGCAGGAACGTGGTCTGGAGTCGCATCGACACCTGCGCGACGGCGGCGTACCGGACCGCCGCAATCTGTTCGTCGGGTCCGAGCGGCAGGTCCTTCCCGCGGAGCACGACCTTCCCGAACCGTCGGAGTCGGCCGAGGTCGCGGCCGCCGAGGTCGCGCAACGTCTGTGCGTACGGGGTCGCCACGAGCGCGCCGGCGAACGCGGCGGCGGTGAACGCCAACTGGCCGGCGACGAGCGCGCTCGCGGCGATGTCCTTCCGACCGTCGGCGAGGGTGTCGAGGAGCACGACGCCCACGGTCGCGACGGCCGCTGCGACCACGAAGGTGATCACGACGGTCCTGGTCTTCCGGCGCACGGTAGCGGGATCGATGCCGAGCGCCGCAGCATCCCACGGGCCGGACCGCAGCGGCCGTTCGGTCCGCCGGACCAGTGCTCCCACGGGGCGCGCGGCCGCGACGAGCGCTGCGCCGGCCGCGATCAGCACGGCAGGGACCCACGCTGGTGTGCCGGCTGCGGTGGACGCCACGATGACGACGACCGCCGCGGCAACGTCGACACCGACCACACCGAGGAACCACCACCGGGAGAACGACCGTCCGTCGCGGGAGGATGGATCCCAGAACGCGGCGACGACCCCGAGGGCGAGCGGCCCGAAGACGAAGAAGGGGGCTGCGGCACTCGCAGCGATCACCGTCCAGTCCGGGCCGCTGCGGAAGGCGAGCGCGACGAGCAGGCCAGCGCCGACGGCGAGGGCCGATGTGACGACGACGGTCACGACGTAGACGGTGATGCGCACGCGCGCTCCTTCGGGCAGACGGGTCCGAGCCCATCCTGGCCGACGACGGCGGACCCGTCCGGAGACGGCCGACACCGGCCGCGAACGGCCGACGACGACTGACGACGACCGACGACGACCGACGACGGTCGAGCCTCAGTCCTGCGCCGTCGGCCGGACCACCACCTCGCCCACGTCGACCCCCGCTGGCTGCGCGATCGCGTAGGCAACGGCCGCTGCCACCGCCGACGCCGGCATCGCGATGGCGTCCCGCCGGGCCTCGAGCGCCGCACGCTGCTCCGGGTCGTCGGTCTTCGTGACGCCCTCCGTCGCCGTGAACCCGGGCGACACGACGGTGACCCGCAGGTCGGACCCGGCCTCCTGCCGGAGGGCCTCGCTGAGCACCCGGACGGCGGTCTTCGTCGCCGCGTAGACGCCCTGCGCAGGGACGATGCGGTGCGCCGAGGTCGACGCGGTGTGCACGAAGTGCCCGGAACCCTGCTCGCGGAACACCGGCAGGGCAGCGGCGATCCCGTTGAGGACCCCGACCAGGTTCACGTCGACCATCTGCTGCCAACCGTCGACGTCGAGCGCGTCGAACGGGGACACCGCCATGCTGCCGGCGTTCTGGTGGAGCACGTCGAGGCGACCGAATCGTGACCGGGCCGACGCGACCAGGGCGTGCAGTGCCTCCCGGCTGCGCACGTCGGTCTCGACCGCGATCGCTTCCCCGCCCGCGTCGGTGATCTGCTGGACGACGGACGCGAGCCGCTCGACGCGACGGGCGCCGAGGACGACCTTCGCGCCCCGCGCGGCGAGGTGTCGTGCGGTCGCTTCCCCGATGCCGCTGGACGCGCCGGTGACGGCGACAACCTTCCCTGCGATGCGGTCCACGGCGTTCCCTCCGGTAGTGTCAAACGGACACTCGTCCGATTCACTGAGGAGGCTAGCGGACACATGTCCGTTTCGCAATCACCCCGCCGCGCCGACGCGGAACGCAACCGCGCTCGCCTGGTCGAGGTCGCGCGCGACGCGCTGCGCGCCGACGCGACGACCACGATGCAGTCGCTGGCGCGACTCGCGGGGGTCGGCCAGGGCACGATCTACCGCCACTTCCCCAGCCGGGAGGCACTGCTCGCGGAGGTCTACCGCGAGGACTTCCAGGGACTGGTCGCGTCGGCGCGCGCGCTGGCAGCCGGGTCGGCGCAGGAGCGCGCCCTCCGGTCGTGGCTCGACGAGCTCGCCGGCTTCGGGTACCAGAAGCACGCGCTGGCCGACGTCCTCGACGCCGCGACCCGGCAGCAGCTGCACGACGAGCAGGTCGACGAGATCGTCGATGCGATCGGGGTGCTCCTGGCGGCCGGGGTGCGCGTCGGCGTCCTCCGCGCGGACGTCTCGCCGGCGGATCTGCTCGCGCTGGTCGCGTTCCTGTGGCGACTCGGGGCATCGGCGGCGGAGCAGGTGCCACACCTGCTCGACCTGGTCGTCGACGGGCTGCTCGCGCGGTAGGCGTCCAGCCCATCGGACAAGCGCTCACCCGCGGAGTAGCGTTGACTAAGGTTAATCGATTAAGCACCCACCCGACGATCAACCGATCCCCCTCAGCAACGACGCTCGGAAGGACGCACCACCATGCACATCGGGTCGATCTCGAGACCACGGCGCAGAGTCACCGCCACACTCGGAGCCCTCGCGCTCATCGCCGGGAGCCTGTTCACCACGACACTCGGCGCGAGCACCGCCAGCGCCGCGACGAACGGCCCCTGCGACACCTACGGCAGCGCCGGCACCTCGTGCGTCGCCGCGTACAGCTCCACCCGGGCGCTGTACTCCTCCTACAACGGCCCGCTCTACCAGGTGCAGCGCGCCTCGGACGGTGCGACCACCAACGTCGGGCTGCTGGCCGCGGGCGGGTACGCGAACGCGGCGACGCAGGACGCGTTCTGCTCCGGCACGACGTGCACGATCCCGAAGATCTACGACCAGTCGTCGAACCACAACGACCTGACCGTCGCGCCGGCCGGTGACGCGGGCCCCGCGAACGTCGCCGCGAGTGCCACCGCCCTGCCGATCACCGTCGCCGGGCACAAGGCGTACGGCGTCTTCATGCCGCCGGGGGTCGCGTACCGCATCTCGAGCACGCTGGCGAAGGGCACGGCGCGGGGTGCCAGCCCGGAGTCGATGTACGAGGTCGCGAGCGGCACGAACGTCAACCACGGCTGTTGTTCGGACTTCGGCAACGTCGAGACGCAGGAGAAGGACACCGGCAAGGGGCACATGGACGCCCTGAACCTGTCCATGCTCAACGGCACGGGCAGCGCAGGACGCGGCCCGTGGGTGCAGGCCGACCTGGAGAACGGTGTCTACGAGGGCAAGACCGCGATCAACACCGCGAACACCGGCAACACGTCGAAGTTCGTCACCGCGCTGCTCAAGAACGACGGCGTCGCGAACTTCGCGCTCAAGGGCGGGAACGCGCAGTCCGGGTCGTTGTCCAAGTGGTACGAGGGCGCGCTGCCGACCGACAAGGACGGCGACGGGCAGGGCTACACGCCGATGAAGCTCGAGGGCTCGATCGTGCTGGGTGCCGGCGGCGACAACTCGAACCGCGGGACGCAGTCGTTCTTCGAGGGCGTGATGACCACCGGGTACTCCTCCGACGCGGCGGACAACGCCGTGCAGTCGAACGTCGTGGCGCAGAACTACCAGGGCGTCTCGACGGGCGGCGGTCCGGGTGCGGCGATCACCGGACCCGGCGGCAAGTGCGTCGACGTCGCCGGTGACGACACCGGTGGCAACACCGCGGTCGTGCAGCTGTACGACTGCCAGACGCTCGCGGCCGACCAGCACTGGCTCGGCAACGTGTACGGCGCGCACACGCTCAGCACGCTCGGCCGATGCCTGGACATCAACGGCAACGGGACGGCGAACGGCACCCACGTCGAGCTCTACGACTGCAACGGCGTCGGCGGGCAGCAGTGGATCGTGCAACCGGACGGGTCGATCAAGAACCCGCAGTCCGGACGCTGCCTCGACGACCCGTCGGGCAACACCGCGAACGGCACGGCGCTGCAGATCTACGACTGCAACGGCAACCAGGCGCAGAAGTTCGTCGCCGCCGTCCCGATCAAGACGATCGGGTCGAAGTGCGTCGACGTGGCCGGCAACGACCTGCAGCAGAACGGCCAGCAGGTCCAGGTCTACGACTGCCAGACGCTGCTGACCGACGAGCAGACCACCGACCAGCAGTGGGCGTACAACTCGGCCGACCACACCATCCGGACGCTCGGGCGCTGCCTGGACGTCGACGGCAACGCCACCGCGAACGGCTCGCACCTGGAGCTGTACACGTGCAACGGCGTCGGCGGCCAGCAGTGGGTGCCGCAGTCGAACGGGTCCGTGCTGAACCCGCAGTCCGGTCGGTGCCTCGACGTGCCGTCGGGCAACACCGCGAACCAGACGCCGCTGCAGCTCTACGACTGCAACAACCAGGCGCCGCAGGTGTTCAGCTTCAACTGATCCCACCGACGGACGGGAGGCGCGGTGCCAGCTGGCACCGCGCCTCCAGTCCGTCACCGAGCACTTTCCGGACAACGCTTGCTTCATCGATTAAGCAGGTGCATGATGAACGCAGTTAATCGATAAAGCAGCACCCACTCCGAGGAGGCGATCACCATGCCGAAGTCCGTCACCCTCAAGGACGTCGCCGCGAAGGTCGGCGTGACGTCCGCCGCCGCCAGCATGGCGCTCGCCGGCCACGACCGGATCAGCGAGCGCACCCGCGCCGCCGTCAAGCAGGCCGCCGACGAGCTCGGGTACGTCCCCAGCTCCGCCGGCCGGGCGCTCCGCAGCCAGCGCGCCGACGCCGTCGCCCTCATCGTCCCCAACTCGTCCGCGCACGTGTTCGGCCACCTGTACTTCATGCACGTCCTCACCGGGATGTCGACCGCGGCGAACGCGCACGACGCGCAGGTCATCGTGTCGACCAACGCCGACACGAGCTCCGGGGACGTCGCCTACGAGCGCGTGATGCGCTCCCGGACGGCCGACGGCGCCATCGTCACGAGCGCCGCGATCGACGACGACCACGTGCAGGGCCTCGTCGCGAGCGGCCTGCCCGCCGTGCTCATCGGCAACTACCCGCACCTGGCCGACGCCGTCACGGTCGGCATCGACGACGTCGCCGCGACCGAGCGGCTCGTCGACCACCTCGTCGAGGTGCACGGACGCCGCCGCCTGCTCCACGTCACCGGCACGCTCGACCACCAGACCGGCCTCGACCGTCGTGACGGCTTCCTCCGGGCTGCCGGGCGCCACGGCCTCACCGACGTCGCCGTCATCGAGGGCGACCTCTCCGAGACCTCGGGCGCCACCGCGATGGAGCAGATGCTCCGAGGAGACCCGTCGACCCGTCCGGACGGCGTCGTCTTCGCGAACGACGACATGGCGGTCGGTGGCCTGCACACCCTGCGTCGTGCGGGCGTCGACGTGCCGGGGGACGTCTCGGTCGTCGGCTTCGACGACTTCGGTCTCGCACGGGTGACGACGCCCGGCATCACGACCGTGCGCGTCCCCGCCGAGGAGATGGGCCGCATCGCGACCGAGCGGCTCTTCGCCCTGGTCGACCACCGTGGCGGCCAGCCGGCGCACACCGAGCTCCCCGTGGAGCTCGTGCTCCGCCGGTCCTGCGGGTGCGACCCGGACGCCGAGCGCGTCCGCACCTGACCCCGACGCAGGCCCGACCCGGTCCCGAGACGCCCGACCCGAACAACCCCCACGCCCGAACAACCCCCACGCCCGAACAACCCCGCGCCCGAACAACCCCCCCACCCTCATCCCGCGAGCACTGCAACGCAAAGGAGCGTTCCCGATGAAGCACGCACGCACCGCCCTCGCCATCGGCGCCGTCGCCGCCGCGGCGGCCCTCACCCTCTCCGGCTGCTCGGCCGGCGGCAACGCCAGCACGAGCGGCCCCGTCACCCTCAAGGTCTGGACCGGGTTCACCGGCGGCGACCGCCCCGGCTACGCCACGATCGTCAAGGACTTCGAGAAGGCCCACCCGGACATCACGGTCGAGATGACCGTCCAGCCGTGGGACACCATCCAGCAGAAGCTGCCCTCGGCCTGGCTGACCGGCCAGGGTCCGGACGTCGCCGCGGTGAGCTCGGACCCGAACGCGGTCGCCCAGTACGTGAAGACGAACTCCGTGATGGCCATCACCGACACGGGCAGCGGCGACGGCAAGATCAACACCGATGCGTTCGCCCCCGGCACCGTCAAGGAGTTCACCTACGACGGCAAGCTCTACGGCGTCCCGGCCAACTTCGCCACGCTGAGCCTGTACTACAACAAGAAGCTCTTCGCGGACGCCGGCATCAGCAACCCGCCGACCACCGTGCAGGAGATGGCCACCGACGCGCAGAAGCTCACGACCGGTGGCAAGTACGGCATCGCACTCGCCGACAACCAGACGATCCAGATGTGGCCGGTGCTGCAGTGGCTCGAGGGCGGCGACATCGTGAACAGCAAGAACTGCAGCGTGGTGCAGTCGAGCGACGGGCAGCAGTCCCTGAAGACCTGGGCGGACCTGGTCGCGAAGGACAAGGTCAGCCCGGTCGGACTCACCGGTGCCGAGGCGGACTCGCTGTTCTCGGCCGGCAAGGCCGCGATGGAGATCAACGGTCCGTGGGCGGCGCCCGGCTACGAGTCGGCCGGCATCGACCTCGGCATCGTGAAGGTCCCGGTCGGCGTCGACGGCAAGTCCACCACGCTCGGCTCGATCGCCCCGCTGTCGATCTCGGCGAAGACGAAGTACCCGAAGCAGGCACAGGAGTTCCTCGCCTACTGGACGTCGAAGGACGCGCAGCAGAAGTTCTCCCTGCAGACCGGCTTCCCGCCGCTGCGCACCGACCTGTCCGACGACGCGAAGCTCACGGCGGACCCCACGGTGTCCGTCTTCGCCAGCCAGGTGCCGGACTCGCGCCTGTACCTGCCGCACGTCCCGAACGCCACGAAGGTCGACTCCGACGGGTACGTCCCGCTGATCGGCGAGATCACCCGCGGCAAGTCGCTCGAGGACGCCACCAAGTCCGCCGGTCAGACGATCGACGGTCTCACGGGCTGCAGCCAGTGACCGACCAGCTCACCGGCTCGGCCCCGCCACGCACGCCGCGTGACGGGGCCGCGGCCTCCGGCCGGTCCAGCAGCCGGGAGGCACGCCCCACCCGCCGCCGACCGCGTCGGTTCCAGCCGGCCTGGCTCTTCATGGCGCCGTCGCTGCTCATCCTCGGCGCGTTCGTCGTCTTCCCGATCCTCCGGTCGCTCTACTACTCGTTCTTCGACTGGACCGTCGGCGCGGTCTCGCAGCCGTTCGTCGGCTTCGGCAACTACGTGCAGCTGTTCCACGACCAGCAGTTCTGGAACGCGCTGCGGATCACGCTCGAGTACACGATCGTCTCGGTCGTGCTGCTCGTGGTCCTCGGCTTCGTCGCGGCCCTGCTGCTGCAGCGGGACACCCTGGCGAACCGGATCGTCCGGTCGGTGTTCTTCTTCCCGACGATCGTGTCGCTCGTCACGATCGGGCTCGTGTGGAAGTTCCTGCTCGATCCCGACATCGGGCTGGTCGGCGGCATCACGACGATGCTCGGGCTGCCGAGCGTCGCCTGGCTGCAGTCCACCTCGCTCGCGCTGCCGACGATCATCTTCGTGTCGGTGTGGAAGAGCATCGGCTTCGCGATGATCCTCTTCGTCGCCGGGCTGAAGGGCGTGCCGGCCGAACGGTACGAGGCCACCGAGCTCGACGGCGCGAACCGGTGGCAGACGGTCTGGCGGATCACGCTGCCGAGCATCCGCCCGACCATGCTCTTCACGTCGATGATCCTGACGATCCAGTCGTTCCAGGTCTTCGACCTCGTGTACGTGATGACCGGGGGCGGCCCCGTCTTCCACACCGACACGCTCGTGAACCTGCTCTACCGCGACGGGTTCGTCAACTACCAGACCGGCTACGCGTCGGCCATCTCCTGGGTCCTCTTCGTGATCATCATGCTCATCTCCCTCCTCCAGCTCCGGCTCTTCCGGTACGACGATGTCGACTGAGGCCGACCTCCGGACCCGGCCCCGGACCAGCGCGACCGTCCCGACGACCGGACGCCGCGCGCCGGACCGGCGCCGTGCCTCCAGGCCGGGCGCGCGCAGCGCGTTGTCCGTCCTGAAGTGGGTGTACCTCGGGGTCGGACTCGTCTTCGCCCTCGTGCCGTTCGTCTGGATGGTGAGCGGGTCGTTCCGCTCCGAGGCCGACCTGTTCGGCCACCCGGCGTCGCTCCTGCCGACGAGCCTCACCCTGCACGGCTACGAGGGCGTCTGGTCGCAGCTGCCGTTCCTCCGGCTGCTGCTGAACTCCCTGGTGTTCACCGTCGTGACCACCGTGCTGACGCTGCTGTTCGACTCCATGTGCGCCTACGCCCTCGCCCGGATGCGGTTCGTCGGGCGGAACGTCGCGTTCGTGCTCGTCATCGCGACGCTCATGGTGCCGTTCCAGGTGACGCTCATCCCGGTGTTCGTCGAGCTGTTCCACCTCGGCTGGCTGAACACCTACCAGGGGCTCATCATCCCCCGGGCCACGAGCGCGTTCGGGATCTTCCTGTTCCGGCAGTTCTTCATCGACATCCCCACCGAACTCGACGAGGCCGCACGGATCGACGGCGCCGGGCACTGGCGGATCTACTGGCAGGTGATCCTGCCCCTGGCGAAGCCGGCGATCGCGACGGTCGCGGTGCTGAACGGCATGGCGCTCTGGAACGACCTGCTCTGGCCGCTCGTCGTGACGACCTCGAACGACATGCTCACGCTGCCGGCCGGGCTGACGCTGTTCGGCGGCGCGCACGTCACCGACCACGCCGTCCTGCTCGCCGGTGCCGTGATCTCCTTGCTGCCGATCGCGCTCGGGTTCTTCTTCGCCCAGAAGTTCTTCGTCGCAGGCGTCGCCACCACGGGGTTGAAGTGAGCAGCCGCGAGCCGGCGTTCGCACCGGGGACGTTCACGTGGATCGCCGGGATCGAGGACACCTGCGTCTACCCGCCCGCACGGTTCGCGATGGCCCCTCTCGACGAGCACCGCCTGACCGGACACGACGACGCCTGGCGTGCCGACCTCGACCACGTGCGGGACCTCGGGGCGAGCGCACTGCGGTACGGGGTCGACTGGCCGCGGGTGCACGTCGCACCGGGCGTCTTCGACTGGTCGGTGCTCGACGAACGGCTGCCGTACGCGGCCGGGCTCGGACTCACGGTGATCGCCGACCTCGTGCACTACGGCACCCCGACGTGGCTCGAGGACGCGTTCGCCGACCCGGGCTACCCCGACGCGGTCGCGGCCTTCGCTGCGGCCTTCGCCGCTCGGTACGCCGGGGTCGTCGACCACGTCACGCCGCTCAACGAGCCGATCACGACGGCGTCGTTCGCCGGACTCCGCGGTGTCTGGCCGCCGGCGCTGCACGGGTGGGAGGGGTGGACCCGGGTCGTGCTCGGGATCGCGTCGGGCATCCAACGGTCGGTCACCGCGATGCGTGCCGTGCACCCGGGCGTGCGCATCGTGCACGTGGAGGCGTCGTCGCTGTTCTCCGCGGGGCCGGGAGCGCCCGCCGGCCTCGTGTCCGAGGCCGCGCTCCTCAACGACCTCGGGACGGTCCCGACCGACCTCGTGCTCGGACGCGTCACCCCGGACCACCGCTCCCACGACTGGCTGGTGCGGCACGGAGCCGGACCCGCAGCGCTCGCCGCGCTCGTCGACGGCGCGGTCGCGATCGACCTGCTCGGCGTCAACTACTACCCCGACCTGTCCCCGCGCACGCTCGTCGCGACCCCCGACGGCACCGTGCAGCACACCCACGACCGGTGGGCCTCCGGGCTGCAGGAGTCGTTGCGGTCCTTCGGGGACCGGTACGGGCTGCCGATGCTCGTCACCGAGACGAGCACGGAGGGCGACGACGACCGCCGGAGCGCCTGGGCGCGGGACTCGGTCGAGGCCGTGCGCTCGGTGGTCGCCGACGGGGTCGACGTGCGCGGGTGGACGTGGTGGCCGGTGTTCGACTTCGTGGACTGGTCCTACGCCTCGGGCGGCCGGAACGTCGAGGAGTTCGAGCTGTCGGACGACGTGGTCACGGCCCGGTCGGCATCGGCGGCGAAGGAGCCGTACCTGCGCCGGATGGGGCTCATCCGACTCGAGGAGACCGCCGACGGGACGCTCCGGCGGGTGCCGACGGGAGCGGCCGCGGCGTACGCGGCGCTCGCCGGGGGTGCGATGTCCGCGGTGACGCCGCACCAGTGAGCCGTCCTGCTCGCCGGGACGACGAGTGCGCAGGGCGCACCACGCGCTCTCGTCGTCCTGATGCGCAGTCGGGGTGAACGGTGCCCAGCGATCAGTCCTCGCGGAGCGCCCGCACCATGCTCCGCAGCGCGCTGAGCGCCGCTGTCTGCTCCTGCGCGCTCATCCCGCCGAGCATCCGCACCTCGACGCCGCGCACCGCCGCCGAGGCCTGCTCGAGCGTCCGCTGCCCCGCCGCCGTCAACCGTGTCGGGAGTGCCTTCCCCACCGGCGCCGCGGACGGCCGGGTCACCAGGCCGTCCCGTTCGAACGCCTGCAGCAGGACGTTCATCGACTGCCGTGTCACGAAGGCGCCCCGCGCCAGGTCGGAGTTCGACAGGCCGGGCCGCTGGGCGAGCAACTCGAGGCAGGAGTACTGCGTCACGGTCAGTCCGAGGGGGCGCAACACCGCTTCCATCGCGGCCCGGAGGGCGCTCGACGCCTCCTTGAGCAGGTAGCCCAGCGACGAGTCGAGGTCGATGCGATCAGGGTCTTGACTCATGTCAGTAGTCTGACATAGGTTCGTCCGTGTCAGAAGACTGACACCCAACGAAGGAGCACCCCATGCCCGTGACCGGCCCCGACTTCATCTCCCTGCAGACCCGCGACCTCGACGCGTCGCAGGCGTTCTACGAGCAGTACCTCGGCCTCGTCCGTTCGCAGGCCGGACCGCCGCACGCAGTGGTCTTCGAGACCACCCCGATCGCCTTCGCCCTCCGCGACACCGTCCCCGGCACCGACCTCGACTCGGTCCCGCAGCCCGGCATCGGGGCCGCGATCTGGCTGCACGCGACCGACGTGCAGGCCATCCACGACGCCCTCGTCGCCGATGGACACACCATCGTCGCCGCGCCGATCGACGGCCCGTTCGGCCGGACCTTCACCTTCGCCGACCCCGACGGCTACCAGGTGACCCTCCACGACCGCGCCTGACGCGCGTCACGACGCGACCCGGCCGGGAGGCACGGTGCGCGTCCGTCGCACACCGCGCCTCCCGGTCCGGTCGCCACCGACCGCCGCGACCCACCCCGGTACGGTGGTCGCGGGCCGCAGCGGAGCAGCCCGGAGGGCTGGTCACCGATGACGGGACGGACGTTCGTCCAGGAGCACGCGACGCGTCTGCGCGCGCTGGTCGACCAGGTGCTGCCGGGTGACGAGTACCCGTCGGCCTCCGAAGCCGGGGCGCTGGACTTCCTCGCGAACGTCCTCGGCGACCGACCGGACTGGACCGACCGGCTCCGAGCGGTCCTGGACGGCGCGACCGGCGACGACGACCCGGACTGGACCTGGTTCGCCGAGCTCGTGTCCGCCGGCTACTACGCGGACGCGGCGAACGGCGGCAACGCCGGGGAACGCTCCTGGGCGATGGTCGGCTGGCAGCCCGGACCGCCCGACGGGTGGAGCGTCCCGGTCCCCGTCCCGACGGCGCAGCCCGCGGTGGTGCACCCGTCGCAGCTCGCCGACCGGTACGACGCGATCGTCGTCGGGTCCGGCGCCGGCGGCGGTGTCGCGGCGTGCGGCCTGGCCGAGTCCGGACGCCGGGTGCTGGTGGTCGAGGCCGGGCAGTGGCCGGGTACCGCCGAACTCAGCAGCGACCACCTCCGGAGCCCCCGGTCGACGTGGGGGGTGGCGCCCCGGTCGGGGCCCGCCGAGGCAGGCAACCCGCGCACGGTGTCCGAGGGACGGACGCAGCTGGTGCTCCGGCCGTCGTCCCCGGGCTGGCACAACAACGCCTTCACGGCTGGTGGCGGCACCCGGGTGTACGGCGCGCAGGCGTGGCGGTTCGGCCCGCGGGACTTCACGATGGCGTCGACGTACGGGGTCCCCGACGGTAGCAGCCTGGCGGACTGGCCGTTCGGCTACGACGAGCTCGAACCCTGGTACGTGCGGGCGGAGTGGGAGGTCGGCGTCAGCGGCGGCGACTCCGACGGGCCCTGGGCCGGGCAGCGTTCGCGGTCGTTCCCGATGGCACCGCTCCCCTCCGGGGCCGCACGCGACCGGCTCGCGGGCGCGGCGGACGCCCTCGGCATCTCGACCGTGCACGTGCCGCTGCTCATCAACTCGACCCCGTACCTCGGACGCCGGGCGTGCGAGCAGTGCGGGATGTGCGTCGGGTTCGCGTGCCCGGTGGACGCCAAGAACGGCAGCCAGAACACCATGCTCACCCGGGCGTTCGCGACCGGGAACGCCTCGATCCTGCTCGGCAGCCGCGTCGCCCGGCTGCGGACCGACCACGCCGGTCGGGTGGTCGGCGTGACGATCGTCGGGACCGTCGACGGGCGGGACCTGCGCACGGACGTGGACGCCGCGGAGGTCGTCCTCGCCGCGGGCGCCGTGGAGTCCGCCCGCCTGCTGCTCAACAGCCGCAGCGACCGGGAGCCGGACGGCATCGGCAACGGGACGGACCAGGTCGGCCGGCACGTGCAGGGGCACGTGTACGGCGGCGCCATGGGGATCTTCGACGACGTCGTGGACGACGGGCTCGGACCCGGGCCGTCCATCGCCACCACCGACTTCCGGCACGGCGTGCACGGTCAGGTCGGCGGCGGGATCCTGGCGAACGAGTTCATCGCGACGCCGTCGAACACGTACCAGTACCTCGTCGGCACCGGGCTCATCCCCCGGTCCGGCCTGGCCGGCAAGCACGCCATGCGCGACCTCGCCCGACGGAGCATGCGGATCATGGGTCCGGTCCAGGAGGTCACGACCGCCGACGCCCGCGTCCGCGTCGACCCGTCCGTGACCGACCGGTACGGCGTCCCCGTGGCGTGGTTCAGCGGTGGCGTGCACCCCGAGGACGTCCGCGCGCGCGACCACACCAGTGCCCGGAGCGGCGACTGGCTGCGGGCCGCGGGCGCGAAGCGGGTCGCCGAACTGCACGGTCCGGTGCACGGGACGAGCGGCGGGCAGCACCAGGCCGGCACGCTCCGGATGGGGGCGGACCCGGCGACGTCGGTCGTCGATCCGTCCGGTCGGGTGTGGGGCCACGAGAACCTCCGCGTCGCCGACGGCTCGGTGCACGTCACGAACGGTGGGGTGAACCCGGTGCTGACGATCTTCGCCACGGCCATGCGGACCATCGACGCGATGGTGCGCGGGGGCTAGCCTGGCCGCATGAGCGACGACGCTGACGGAGAGGCCCTGTGGCGCACCATCGTCGGGCGACCGTGGGTCTGGCAGGGCGTGGTCTGGATCGCGATCGGTCTCGTGTGGATCGGCCTGGCGGTCGGCGCCGAGGGGGTCTGGCGCTGGATCGCCGGGGGGATCTGGCTGGGCATCGGGGTGCTGTGGCTGTTCGTCGCGATCTCGGACCGGCGGCACGGGCGTGGGCGGTACGTGGGGCGTCGAGCCTGAGCGCGCCCAGCCCGACCGTCACGCGGTGACGAACAGGTACACCGCCAGCACGAACCCGCAGCACGCGATGAGCACGCGGAGCACCGCAGCCGGCACCCGTCGCGCCACCGACGGCCCGATCAACCCGCCGACCACGGCACCGATCCCGAGGGCGATCGCCGCGTGCCACACGACCGCTCCGAGCACGGCGAAGAGCACGGCCGGCAGGATGTCCGCCGCGACGAGGATGACGTTCTTCAGCGCGTTCGCCCGGTGCAGCACCGGCTCGGTCGTCAGCAGGAGCAGGGCGATGAGCAGGATGCCGGACCCGGCACCGAAGTACCCGTTGTAGACCGCCACGCCGGCTCCGGCCGCCCCGACGACCGGCCGGGACAGCCCGCGCCCGCGTGCGGTCTGCCACCGGGTGATCGCGGGCTGCAGCAGGAGCACGAGGGACCCGGCGGCCACGAGGAACGGGACGATCCGGTCGAAGACGTCGGCCGGGGTCACGACGAGCAGGGCGGCACCCGCGAGCGAGAGCGCGACGGAGGCGAGCAGCCACGTCCGGATGGTCCGCCCGTGCCCGACGATGTCCGGTCCGGCGCGGAGGGCCGAGCTCAGTCCGGAGCCGATGAGCGCGACGGAGTTCGTGACGTTCGCGGCGAGGGGCGGGATGCCGACGGCGAGCAGCGCCGGGTATGCGACGAGCGAGGTGATGCCACCGGCGGTGCCGATGACCCCGGCGACGATCCCGGCGGCGACGAGGAACAGCGGGGTGGTGACGTCCGGCACGCACCGCACGGTAGTCGCGATCTGCGACGGACGGACGGACGGGAGGAGCGGTGCGGGCCCGCCAGGTGCCTGCCGTCAGTCGGTGGCGTCGTCGTAGACCCGGATCAGGCCGTCCAGGAACGTCGCGACCGCGGCGCGCTGCCGGGCGTCCATCCCGTCGACGAGGGTCTCGATGCCGTCGATCAGCGGCTGGACGAGGTCGTACGCGCGGTCCGAGGAGCGGTCGACGGCGGTGACCACGAGCTTCCGCCCGTCGCTCGGGTGCCGGTCGCGCCGGACGTGGCCGGCGGACTCGAGCCGGTTCAGGACGAGCGTCATCGCGGCGGTCGAGACCTCCAGCCGGTGTGCCAGTTCCGTCGGGGTCGCCGGCCCGTCCTCGATGAGGTGGTCCATCGCCGCGAGCCCGGCCGTGTCGACCTCGAGCCGCCGCGCGAGGTGCCGTTCGAAGCGCTGCTGCCGGACGGTCACCTGCCGCACCCGCGAGCGGATGTCGTCGTGTGGGGGGTCCTCGTGCGGCACGACTCCCATGGTAGTCGTGTAGATTGCCAATCTCATTGGTAATCAACGATCTGAGGCACCATGCACCCCACCACCCGCGGCCGCGTCCTGATCTCCGGGGCGAGCATCGCCGGACCCGCCCTGGCGTACTGGCTGCACCGGTACGGGTACGACACGGTGATCGTCGAACGGGCGCCCGAGCTCCGCACCGGTGGGCAGAACGTCGACGTCCGCGGCGCCGGCCGCGAGGTGTCCCGCCGGATGGGCATCGAGGACGACATCCGGGCGGCGACCACGGGGGAGGTCGGCACCCGGTTCGTCGGGCCGCGCGGCCGGACGGTGGCCGAGTTCCCCGCGGGCACGTCCGACTCCGGCGGGGCAACGGCCGAGCTCGAGGTCCTGCGCGGTGACCTCGCCCGGCTGCTCGTCGACCGGACGACCGACACCACGGAGTACCGGTACGGCGACCGGATCACCGGCATCGCGCAGGACCACGCCGGTGCCACCGTGTCGTTCGAGCACGCGCCCGACGAGCGGTTCGCCCTGGTCGTCGCCGCGGACGGCATCGGGTCGAGCACCCGACGGCTCGTCTTCGGCGACGAACCCGAGATCCGGTCGCTCGGCCTCGAGACGACCTACGGCACGATCCCCCGGACGGCCGCCGACGACGACTGGTGGCGCTGGTACAACGCCCCGGGTGGCCGGTCCATCACGCTCCGCCCCGACGCACACGGCACGATCCGTGCGGCGATGTCGATCGTGACCGACCGGAAGCACGAGCGCGCCGGGTCCGAACGTCGTGACCTGGACGCCCAGCGTCGACGACTGCACACGCTGTTCGCCGACGCCGGGTGGGAGGCGCGCCGGGTCCTCGAGGGGTTCGACCGGTCCGACGACCTGTACTCCGAGTCCATCGGCCAGGTGCGTGCCCCGCGGTGGTCGGACGGCCGGGTCGCCCTGGTCGGCGACGCCGCGTACTGCGCGTCGCCCGTCAGCGGGATGGGCACGAGCCTGTCCCTCACCGGCGCGTACGTCCTCGCCGGCGAACTCGCGGCGCACGTCGACCACCGGGACGCCCTCCGCGGGTACGAGCGCATCATGCGGCCCTACGTCGCGCAGGCACAGCAGTTGCCGCCGGGCACCCCGCGCGTCGCCAACCCGAAGTCCCGGCTCGGCATCGCGGCGTTCGGTGTCGCGGTCCGCATCGGGTCGACGCCGCTGGTCGGGCGGTTGGGCGACCGGTTCTTCACGCCGCCCGCCGATGCGATCGACCTGCCGGACTACGCGCACCTCGAGGTCGGCCCGAACGGCACACTGGGGGCATGAGCGACCCCGCGATCGTCTGGATCAACGGCACCCACGGTGTCGGCAAGACCACCACGAGCCGCCTCCTCCAGCCGCTGCTGCCGGACGCTCGGGTCCTCGACCCCGAGAAGGTCGGCGAGACGTTGATGGACATCCGCCCGACCCTGCGGGCGACGGACGACTTCCAGCACTGGGACCCCTGGCGGCCGCTCGTCGTCGAGACCGCCCGGCGCGTGCTCGACTACGCCGGCGGGACGCTCGTGATGCCGCAGACGGTCCTGGTCGAACGGTACTGGCGCGAGATCGCGGACGGGCTGGCGGCACACGGCATCCCGGTGCGGCACTTCGTGCTGCACGCCGACACCGACACGTTGCGGGACCGGATCCAGAACGACACGGACCTGGGGCCGTCGTCCTTCCGCTTCAGCCGCGTCGAGCCCTACGCCGAAGCAGCGCGCACGTGGTTGCACGACGCGGCCGAGGTGGTCGACACCACGGACACGACGGCCGAGCAGGCAGCGCGGCAGATCGCGGACGCCGTGCTCGGCTGATCCTCAGGCCGCCTGCGTCTGCGGCTCCCGGAGCGCCGGGCAGTGCTCGGGCGTGGGGTGCTCCGAGATCGCGATGACCTCGTCGAGGCGGTCCCGAGCGGCCTCGAGCTCGGCGAGCTGCGCCGTGATCCGGTCACGCTCGGACACGAGCAGGGCGAACGACTCCGGGGTCGCCCGGCCGGCGTCCACGCACGGCAGGAGCTGCATGATCGTGCGGCTGGGGAGTCCGGCGGCGAACAGCTGCTGGATGAGCTCGACCCGCTCGATCGCGGGTACCGGGTAGACGCGCTGTCCGCTGGGCGTCCGGGTCGCCGGGAGCAGTCCCTGCTCCTCGTAGTACCGGAGCGAGCGGACGCTCACCCCGGTCGCGGCAGCGAGGTCTCCGATGCGCACGATTCTCCCTTGCACCTCACACGGATGTCAGGTCTTAGCGTAGCCGAGCCGCCGCGGGAAGTGCCCGCCCGGCAGGAGGAAACCCCATGGACATCGCTGGATCGGTCGCCCTCGTCACGGGCTCGAACCGGGGCATCGGACGACGCTTCGTGCTGCAGCTGCTCGAGCGCGGAGCGACCAAGGTCTACGCCACCGCGCGGCGCCCCGAGCTGGTCGACATCGCGGGCGTGGAGGTCCTGCCGCTCGACATCACGGACCAGGCCTCGATCGACGCCGCGGCCGCCGCGGCGTCCGACGTGACGCTGCTCGTGAACAACGCCGGCATCGCGACGACCGGGTCGCTCGTGCGGGACCCGCTCGACGACGTCCGCCGCGAGATGGACACGCACTTCTGGGGCAACCTCGCCATGGTCCGGGCGTTCGCACCGGTCATCGAGCGCAACGGCGGCGGTGGGATCGTCAACGTGCTGTCGGCGCTCTCCTGGTTCGTGTACCCGGGATCCGGCGGGTACGCGGCGGCCAAGGCGGCGGAGTGGAACATGACCAACGCGGTCCGCCTCGAACTCGCGACGACGGGCATCACGGTGCAGGGGCTGCACCTCGGCGCGGCGGACACCGACATCATGGCCGGCTACGAGGGCCCGATGGTCGACCCGGCCGAGGTCGCACGAGCGTCGCTCGACGGCGTCGAGCGGGACGCCGCGGAGGTCGTCGTCGACGACTGGAGCGCCACCGTGAAGGCATCGCTCGCGCGCGGACCCGAGGAGTTCTACGCGCAGTTCGCGTGATCTGCCGCACCTGACACCGGACTGGAGGCGCGGGGCGGGCCCGCCCCGCGCCTCCAGTCTGCTGGCCCCCCGTCAGGACCGCGCACGGGAACCGCCCCCGCGCGTCAGGAGTCCGTCAGGACGCTTCCCACGCCCCGGCCGTCGCCGGAACGTGGAGGGGTGACCCTGACCGCGATCCTCCCCACCCTCCGAGCGTCCGTCCCCGAACCGATGGACCCGACCCTGTGGCCAGCGCACACCGAACCGACCACGGGCGACGTCCTCGTGGCCGCCGTCTCGATGGTCCGGCTCGCCGCGGTGGCGGGCACCCCGTGCGTGCACACCGCCGAGGAGGCACCGCCCCGCTACCGACCGCGCTCGTGGACGCCGCGTGACCTCAGCGTGGCCGTCGCGTCGGTCGTCCGCGTCCGACGCCCGCGGACCGGTGTGGTGCTGCTCGAACTCGACGCGGTCCTGCCCCGGTGCGCGGTCCTCGACCAGGTGCGGCTGATCGGCCGGGTCAGCACCGCCCCGGCGATCCGCCAGTACGTCGTCTCCCCGTGCGACGGATCGACCGACGGTCCGTTCCACCGGCTCCCCGCACCGCTGCCGGCCGACGTCCGCGCGGGCGACCTGGTGTGCTTCCCCTGCGTCGCGGCGATCCGGCACCGCGACGTCGTCGAACCGGTCCGTGCGGAGGTGTCGCTGTGAGCACCGTCGCGGACGTCCGGGACCGGCTGGTCGACGGCCCGCACGTGTGGGGTCGGTGCT
The DNA here is from genome assembly GCF_051903265.1 of Curtobacterium sp. SP.BCo. Lineage (GTDB taxonomy): Bacteria > Actinomycetota > Actinomycetes > Actinomycetales > Microbacteriaceae > Curtobacterium. The sequence goes on along the minus strand of NZ_CP194337.1, from coordinate 521,982 downwards.
CGGTCCGCCCGGTCGACCGCACGATGTGGAGCAGCCGGACGCTGGTGGTGTACCCGCCCGGCACGACGCGGGGCGAGCGGGTGCGGCTGCGGGCGTGGTCGACCTGGCCGGCCGTCGGGGCGCTCCTCGCCGTCGCGGTGATGGCAGCGCTCGCCGGGTCGCCCGTGCTCGGCACCGTCGGGGCGGTGGTCGTGTACGGCCTCGGGTTCGTCGTGCTCGCCCGGGTCACCCGGCGACTCCGGCCGGGGGTCCGGTCGGTCACCGTGACGACGTTCCACGGCAACGGTCGGCCCGAGGTGCACGGCGACGTCCGCTTGCTCCGGGGATCGCTGGAGGCACTCACCGTCACCGAGCGGGCGCTCCGTGCCGGGAACCTCCGGGCGGTGGACTTCGAATCGGTCTGGGCCGACGTGTGGAACGGGCTGTCCGACCGGCCTCGTCGTGCCGTCCGTGGTGTCCGCGTCGGCCGCGGTGTCAGGGCAGGAACGCCTCGAGCTGTTCGACGACGAGGTCCGGGCGGGTCGTGAAGGGGTGGTGCCCGGTCGGCAGGTCGACGGACCGGGTCGCCCGCTCGGCGTGCGCCCGTTGGAGCGCCACCGTGGTCGAGCGGTCGTCGGTGCACACGACCGCGGTCGAGTCGACGCCCGACCAGCCGGTCGCCGTCGTCGGTGTGCCGAACGCCCGGACGTCCTGCGACGTGACGCGGCTCCAGCCCTCGCGGCGGGTGCGCTCGTCGGCGTCCTGCAGGAACCGCGCACCGAAGGTGTCCTCGTCGTACCCGTCGACGACGATCCGGCCGTCGGCGTCCTGCCGGACGGCGACGGGGTCCGGCTCGTCGGACGTGATCGACCCCTGCGTCGCCCCGACCGGCGGCAGGTAGGACGACACCAGCAGCAGGTGCGACACGGCCGGGTGCGGGCCGGCCTCGGCGATCACCGTCCCGCCGTACGAGTGGCCGACGACGATCGCCGTGCCGTCCGCCGAGGCGACCTCGTCGAGCGCACGTCGGAGTGCGGCGGCGTCCTCCGCCAGTCCCCCGCCGTCCGTGGTCTCGCCGCACGACGGCAGGGCCACCGCACGGCTCTCGACGCCGGTGCGATCGCGCAGGAGGGCGGCCGTCGGGCGCCACCACCAGGCGCCGTCGCGGACCAGGGCGCCGTGCACGAAGAGGACCGTCGGCGTCGTCATCGCATCACCATCGCGGACATCCGCGCCATCAACCCGCGCGGCACGAACCGGTGCGCGCCCGCCATCACGGCGTTCCGCGCACCGGACACCACGGTCGGACCGCCGCTCCGGCCGAACGCGGCGAGCCCGACCCGAGCGACCTCGTCCGCGGTCTGCCGGCCGCCCTCCAGGAACGACCCACCGCCCGCTGCCTCGAAGAAGCCGGTCGACGTCGGGCCGGGGCAGAGCGCCAGGACCCGGACACCGGAGCCCCGGGTCTCCTCCCACAGCGCCTCGGTGAAGGAGAGCACGAAGGCCTTCGTCGCGCCGTACAGCGCCATGTGCGGTGTCGGCTGGAACGACGCCGTCGACGCGACCGTCAGCACGCCCCCGACGCGGCGCGCGAGCATCCCGGGCAGGAACGCCCGGACGAGCCGCACCACGGCGGTCTCGTTCAGCGCGATCTGCTGGACGATGCCGTCGTCGGGCTGCTCCACGAAGGAGCCGTGCCAGCCCACGCCGGCGTTCGCGACCAGGACGTCGACCCGGGTGCCGTCGAGCGCCTCGATCACGGAGTCGACGCCGGCCCCGGTCGCGAGGTCCGCCGGCAGCACCCGCACTGTGACACCGTGGCGCGCCCGGAGGCGGTCGGCGACGGTCTCGAGCCGGTCCGCCGAGCGGGCGACGAGCACGAGGTCGGCACCACCGGCAGCGAGCCCCTCCGCCAGGGACTCGCCGATCCCGCCGCTCGCGCCGGTGACGACGGCGAGCCGACCGCGGTACGGGTCGCGACTTTGTGCCACGGTGCTCAGCCCGCCGAGCGGAGGAAGCCGGCGATCGGGGTCGACCCGGTGTTGAAGCGGATGGTCTTCCCCACCGTGGCGTCGCTCTCGACGGCGTCCGCCACCACGTGCGCGACGTCGGCGCGCGGGACCTCGGTCGAGGAACCGTCCCAGTCGATCGAGCCGGTGCCGTCGTCGTCGGTGAGGGTGCTCGGCGCGACGACGGTCCAGCGCAGTCCCGAGTCGCGGAGGACCGCGTCGGCGATCATCTTCGACTGCGCGTACGCGAAGAAGTCGTTGTCCTGCGGCACCCCGTGGTCGAGGACCGAACCGGACCAGGAGACGAGCACGTACCGGTCGACGCCGGCCTTCGCGGCGCCCTGGATCGACAGGATCGCGGCGTCGCGGTCGATCGCCCAGGTGCGGTCGGCCGATCCCCCGCCGGCCCCCGCGGACCAGACGACGGCGTCGTGCCCGTGGATGAGCTCCGCGAAGTCGGTGAGCGTCTGCTGCTGGATGTCCGCGACGTGCGGTTCGCCGCCGTGCGCGCGGATCTCGTCGGCCTGGTCGGGATCGCGGATGACCGAGGTGACGGTGTGGCCGCGGTCGGCGAGGAGTCTGGTGGCGAGGAGTGCGACCTTGCCGTGGCCGCCGAGGATGATGACGTTGCTCATGCGGCGGACGCTACTCGCGGCGGCTCAGCGGTCCAGGAGCGCGGAGTAGTTTCCGAACTCACACGACAGGAGTACCGATGAGCAAGCAGCACGAGCAGCACACCCTGGTCCGCACCCTGGCGCTGGGCATCCTGAGCGGTGGCCGGAGCGCCACCCCGCTCGCCGTCATGGCGCTGAACCACGATCGTTCCTCGCTGAAGGGCTCGTGGCAGGACTGGAAGGTGTTCAGCACACCGCTCGGCCGCGGGGTGCTCGTGGCGTCCGCCGTCGGCGAGCTCATCGGGGACAAGCTGCCCGGGACCCCGAACCGGATCTCCCCCGCCGGCCTGATCGGCCGCGTGGCCTCCGGGGCGCTCGCCGGTGCTGCGCTCGGCACGACCGGCAAGCGCGACCTCCGCATCGAGGGCGCGATCCTCGGCGGCGTCGGCGCGATCGTCGGCAGCTTCGTCGGCTGGGGTGCCCGCAAGCTCGTCGGCGCCACGACGAAGCTCCCCGACCCGGTCGTCGCGCTCGCCGAGGACGCCGCGACCATCGCGGGCTCGGTCAAGGTCGTCACCGCGTCCTGACCCGCTCCGTGAGCAGGAGTGGTCGGGTCGCGCGAGGCGACCCGACCGTTCCTGCTCACGATCCAGAGCACCTCGGCCTACCGTGACCGTCATGCACATCGTCGTCATCGGAGCCACCGGGCACATCGGCACGTTCCTCGTCCCCCGCCTCGTCCGAGCCGGACACCGGGTGACCGCGCTGTCCCGCGGGACGAGCACCCCCTACTCGGACGCGCCGGAGTGGGCGCAGGTCGACCGCGTCGTCGTCGACCGTGAGCAGGAGGACCGCGACGGCACGTTCGGCGCGCGGATCGCCGCGATGCGCGCCGACGCCGTCGTCGACCTCGTCTGCTTCACGCTCTCGTCGGCCAGGGCGCTCGTCGATGCGCTGCGCGGATCGGACACGCACCTCGTGCACTGCGGGTCGATCTGGCGCGCCGGGGTCTCGCACGTCCTCCCGATCACCGAGGAGCACAGCTCCCCGCCGTTCGGCGAATACGGCGTGCAGAAGGACGCCATCGCCCGGATGCTGAAGCATGAAACCGCCGAAGGTGGTGTCGTCACGACCTCGCTGCACCCCGGCCACATCAGCGGGCCCGGCTGGGTGCCGATCGGCCCGCTCGGCAACCTCGACACCACCGTCCTGACACGGCTGTCGGCGGGGACGCCGATCGAGGTCCCCGGCCTCGGCGCCGAGACGATGGCGCACGTGCACGCCGACGACGTCGCGCAGGCATTCCAGCTGGCGGTCGAGCACCGTGACACCGCCGCGGGCGAGGACTGCTTCATCACCGCCCCGACGGCGCTCACCGTGCGCGGGTACGCGCACCTCGCAGCGTCGTGGTTCGGCCAGGAGGCACGGCTCCACTCCGTCTCGTGGGACCGGTTCCGCGAGACCACGGCTCCGGAGCACGCCGGTGCGAGTTGGGAGCACCTGTCCCGCAGTCAGGTGTTCAGCACCGAGAAGGCCCGCCGGGTGCTCGGCTACGAGCCCGCCCACACGGCCGAGGCGACGGTCCTCGACGCGGTCCGCTGGCTCGTCGAGCACGGCGAGGTCGACGTCGAGCGCCCGCTCATCGTCTGACGCTCTCGGCCGCGGGGCTCGTTTGCCTTGCGCTCGATATCAGTTGTGACTACTGCCAGTCGCAGCTGATGTCGTCGGCTGGGGATCGATTGGCCGCGTGAATCCAGTCGACAGCTCGATCGCCCTGTTCTCGGGCGACAAGGCGACGATGGGCGATGTGTTCTCCGACAGCGTCGGCATCCGGGCGGACCGCCTGATCAACCGATGGATCGACGAAACGGAGGAAGCACGATGAGCGAGAAGGACTTCGTCCGGGGCAACGACCGGCTCAGGCGGATGCTCCAGCGGCCCGGGATGGTCGAGGCCGTCGACGCACTCGAGTCCGAGGCCGCCGAGCTCGACCGCATCCACGCGATGAGCCTCGCGATGGTGCGCGAGGCGGGAAAGCGAACCCAGGCCGACATCGCTCACGAGCTCGGGATCAGCCAGGGAGCGGTGTCGCAGATGGAGCGCCGCGAGGACATACTCTGGTCGACCCTGCGCGGCTACATCACCGCGACCGGCGCGGAGAACCCCCGCATCGTCGTCACGGTGAACGGCCGCGACGTCGAGCTGACGCTCTAGGCCGCGGGAGCGCCCTCGTCCACCGCGGCCAGGCCGTTCAGCGTGCGGGGGTAGCCGATGAGCGGCACGAGCACGGTGAGGACGTCGAGCAGGTCCTGCCGGGTGTTGCCGACGGCGAGGTTCCCGGCGACGTGCCCCTTCACCTGGCCGTCCGCCCCGCCGAGCGCGATGAGCATCGCGAACGTCAGGAGCTCCCGCGTGGTGAGGTCGAGGCCGGCTCGACCGACGGTGTCGCCGAAGCAGTTGCCGGTCAGGAACCGCTGGAAGTGCAGGGTGTCGGTCGTCGCGGAGTCGTACATCGCGCGGAGACGCTCGGCTCCCACGATCGCCTCCTGCACCGCACGACCGCGCTCGAGTCGGTCCTCGGGCGTGCTCGTCGACTGGTCCGGCAGGGGCAGCTCGACGCCTCGTGCGACGAGCGCCTCGTCGGTGATCGCGAGGAAGTCCGAGGTCCGGGCCGAACCGACGTAGGCGACCGCCTGGTGGACGATCTCCTTCGCCTCGACGGGCGACACGGCCGCGTCGGGGTCGTCGAGCGCGGTGCCGAGGAGGTCCAGGAACGCCGACTGCGCACCGATCGCCACGGTCGCCCCGAGCTGCACGACGAAGCGGTCGTGCGTGCCGATCCACGCCTGCGACAGCGTCTCGTCGACGAAGGCGGCGGTGTACCGGGTGAACTCGGGGTCGGAGTCGGTGATGCGCATGCCTCGACGGTACGTGCGGGTCCGGACGGGAGGGGGGTACAGACCGCACCCCTCTCCCCGCATCGATCGCCCGGGCCGCCCTGGGACGCTGACCGGACGCGGCCACGGGTCGGACTGGAGGCGCGGGTCGGGCTGGTGCCGCGCCTCCAGTCCGTCGCCATGTGGAATACTGCCGTTCACCGTCTCGTCGAAGGTGAGGTCAATCCGTGCGCACGGTGGTCACGAACGTTCCGTTCGCCGTCGTCGTGACCGCTGTCGCGGTCATCGGCGGCGCGGCGATCGCCGCGGACTCGTCAGGCGGACCGACCCAGCTGTTCGGCGTCGTCGCGATGGGTGTCGTGTCCGGTGCCGGGAGTTGCTGGGTCGGGACGCTCGTCCGCCGGAGTCGCGGCCGTCAGGACTGACCCGTGACGGCGGTCACCGGGCCGCCACGACCAGACCGCGACGGCGGTGCACCGCCCAGACCGTCAGGGCGAAGCCGACCAGGACCGCCCCGCCGACGGTCACCTCGGTCCAGCCGCCGATGCGCCACAGCACGGACGCGAGCGCGGAGCCGATCGCGCCACCGATGAAGTTCCCGGTGACGAACGCCGTGTTGAGCCGGCTGCGCGCCGCCGGGTCGATGGCGAAGAGGCGCGTCTGGTTCAGCACGTTCGCGGCCTGCACCCCGACGTCGAGCAGCACCACGGCGACGAGCACCACCACGATCGACCGCGCTCCGAGTCCCGCGACCACGAGCGAGACCAGCACGACGGCGATCGCGGCTCCGGTCACCGGGACGGACACCCCGCGGTCGTGCAGCCGACCCACCCGTTGCGCGGCGACGGCTCCGGCGAGCCCGGCCAGACCGACCAGTCCGATCGCACTCGTCGAGTACCCGAACGGCTCCGCGCTGAGCAGGAACGTCAGCGCTGTCCAGAACATCGTGAAGACGGCGAACACGGTCGCGCTGATCACGAGGGTCACCCGGACGGCCCGGTGCTCGGCGACGGCGCGGAACACCGAGGCGATGAGCGCCGGGTACGGCACCCGGTCCCGTCGCTCCAGCTCGGGGACCGCCCGGCGGAGCAGGACGGCGAACACCAGCGCAGCGACCGCCGCGACGACGTAGATGGCCCGCCAGCCGAAGGCGTCCGCGACGAGGCCGCTCACCGTGCGGGACACGAGGATCCCGGTGAGCACACCGGACGCGATCGTCCCCACCACGCGTCCACGGGCGGCGGGGTCGGCGAGGTCCCCGGCGAGCGGGATGAGGAGCTGTCCCGCCACGGTGGTGAGCCCGACGAGGGCGAGTGCCGCCAGCAGGACGGCGAAGGACGGTGCCACCGCGGCGAACAGCAGTGCCACTGCGGAGGCGACGAGGACACCGGGGATCAGCCGTCGTCGGTCGAGGACGTCACCGAGGGGCACCACCAGGAGGATCCCCACGGCGTACCCGACCTGGGTCAGGGTGACCAGCAGACCGGCGAGCGACACCGAGGTGTCGAGGGTCCGCGCGATCTCGTCGAGCAGCGGCTGCGCCCAGTACAGGTTGCCCACGGCAGCGCCGCCCGCGACCGCGAAGAGCAGGGTGCGCGCGGGCGTCATGCCCGCGCCGCGGTTCACCGCCGCCGCCGGAAGAGCTCCACGAGGTGCCACGGTCCGGGCGCCAGGCGGACGGCCGCCTCGGCGCGGACGCGGTCCGCGTGGGCGTGGTCGCGGGTCAGGTCGTCGATCTCCCGCTCGGCGCGCAGCCGGAAGCGGATCCGCTCGACGAAGCCGAGGGGTGCGGTGTCGGTGGTGGTCTCGACGGACTCGGTGCTGGTCATGCGTCCTCCGGCTCCGGGACGGTCGTGGCCGCGGCGGTCGCGGTCAGGTTGGCGAGGAGCTGCAGGCGCTCGTCGGACGGCGAGCCCGGTTCGGCGCCGTAGACGACGAGGGTCAGGCCGGTGTCGGTGACGAGCTCCATGGACTCGTAGGTGAGGTCGAGGTCGCCGACCTCGGGGTGGTGCAGCCGCTTCGTGCCGGTGTTGTGCCGCATGACCCCGTGCGCAGCCCAGCGCTGCCGGAACGCCTCACTCCGGGTGGACAGCTCCCCGATCAGGTCCGTCAGGCCCTTGTCGAACGGCGAGCGTGCGGCCTCGGCGCGGAGCACCGCCACCATGTCGCTCGCGACGACGTCCCACTCGCGCCAGAAGTCCTTGCCCCGGGGATCGAGGAACGCGAAGCGCGCGGTGTTCGGTGTGCCCGACGATGCGAGGAACAGCGGCGCGTAGAGCGCACGGGCGAGGGCGTTGCCGGCGAGGAAGTCGGACCGGCCGTTCCGCACCCACGCCGGCGCGGTCATCGAGTCGAGCACCCGCTGCACGTTCGGCCGGACCTTCGACGTCGGGGTCTTCCGCCGGGTCGCCGACGAGGCGTTCTGCAGCCGGGCCAGGTCGAACAGGTGCGCGTGCTCGGCGTCGTCGAGCCGGAGCGCGCGGGACAGCGACTCGAGGACGCTCTCCGAGACACCGGTGAGGTTCCCGCGCTCGAGGCGGATGTAGTAGTCGACGCTCATGCCGGCGACGAGTGCGAGCTCCTCGCGGCGCAGCCCCTTCACGCGCCGGGCGCCGCCGAAGTCGGGCAGCCCGACCTGCTGCGGCGTGATGCGCTCGCGGCGGGTGCGGAGGAAGTCGCGGACTTCGTCTCTCGTGTCCATGTCCTCCACGGTACGGCGACCGCCCCGCGCGAAGGAGGGGCTGTCGGTACCCGGTCCGGGGACGGGTGCCCGCATCAGCGCGCCCGACGGGACGCGGGCACGATCACGGCGGCGCAGACCACCAGGGCGCCGGCGGTGAACCCGGCGGCGAGGGCCAACGCCACGTGCGTGCGGTCCGCGGTGGCGGCCGCGCCCGACGCCTGGACCGACGCGGTCGACACGGCGACGAGGACGGCGAGGCCGAGGGAGCTGCCGAGCTGGTGCGCGGTGTTCACCAGGCCGGACGCGGCACCGGCGTCGGAGGCGGTGGCCCCGGCGATCCCGAACCCGGTCAGCGGGGCGAAGACGAGGCCCTGCCCGGCACCGATGACGACCATCGGCAGCGCCACGCCCACGAGGAACGTGGAGTCGGCGGTCGCCTGCGCGAGCCACAGCAGTCCGGCCCCGGACAGCGCGACGCCGACGAGCAGGACGATGCCGGGCCGCACGACCCGGAGCAGGCGCGGGACGGCCATCGCGACGGCGAAGTTCACGACGCTCATCGGCAGGAACCCGAGCCCGGCCTGCAGCGGCGTCCAGCCGAAGACCTCCTGCAGGAACTGGGTCGTGAAGAAGAAGAAGCCCATCATCGCGCCGAGGTACAGGAACCGCACGGCGTACGCTCCCGACCGCGTCGCACTCCGGAACAGGCGCAGGGGCATGATCGGCTGCTCGACGCGCCACTCGTTGCGGACCAGGAACGCCAGGACGACAAGGCCCAGCGCGACGGACACGATCGTCACCGGGGAACCCCACCCGCGAGTCGACGACTCGATCACGCCGAAGACGAGCGCACCGACGCCCACCGTCGAGGACAGCGCCCCGATGACGTCGAACCGGCCCGGGCTGCGCGGGGTCTCGACGAGGTACCGGACGGCCAGCACGAACATCAGCACGCCGATGGGGAGGTTCACGAAGAACCCGGCGCGCCACGAGACGAGCTCGGCGAAGACGCCGCCGACGACCATGCCGAGGCTCGCGCCGATCCCCGCGACGGCGGAGTACAGCGCGACGGACCGGCTGCGTTCGGGTCCCTCGTCGAACGTGGCGGTGATGAGCGACAGCGACGCCGGGGCCAGGATCGCGGAACCGAGCCCCTGCAGTGCCCGCGCGCCGATCATCCACCCCTCGGACTGCGCACCGCCGACCAGCCCGGACGCCACCGTGAAGACGACGAGGCCGATCAGGAACATCCGCCGACGACCGACGATGTCCCCGGCCCGCGCTCCGAGCAGCAGTGCACCGCCGAACGTCAGCGTGTACGCGTCCTGCACCCAGGCCAGCCCGGTCTGCGAGAACCCGATCTCCCGCTGGATCACGGGGAGCCCGGTGAAGACGATCGAGTTGTCGAGGATCAGCATGAAGTAGCTGACGAGGACGATCACGAGGACGCGGTCTTGTGGACCGCGACGGGTCGGGATCCGGTGTGCAGGACGGGGGTGTCGGTGGTGGTCACCCCACGATGGAACGTCGTCGCCGACCCCGCTGCCAGGGGACGACCGTACCTGCCAGCAAGGGGGTACTGGCGTTCCCCGTCAGTACCGCCGAGTCGGTCGTAGCGTCGTCGGCATGGACACACTCACGCTCAACAACGGACTCGAGATCCCCGCGATCGGGTTCGGCGTCTTCCAGAGTGCGCCGGCGGACACCGTCGGGGCGGTGCGCACGGCGCTCGAGACGGGGTACCGCCACATCGACACCGCGGCCGCCTACGGCAACGAGCGCGAGGTCGGCGAAGGCATCCGCGCGTCGAACGTGGACCGCGACGACGTCGTCCTGGAGACGAAGGTCTGGGTCTCCGACTACGGCTACGACGAGACGCTGCACGCCTTCGAGAAGGCCACCGGGAAGCTCGGGTTCGACACGATCGACATCCTGATCCTGCACCAGCCGGCACCCGATCGCTTCGCGGCGACGGTGCAGGCGTACAAGGCGCTCGAGACGCTGTACTCGGACGGGAGGGTCCGGGCGATCGGCGTGAGCAACTTCATGCCGCACCACCTCCGGTCGCTGCTCGACCAGACGGACGTGACCCCGGCGCTCAACCAGGTCGAACTCCACCCGTACTTCACGCAGCCCGACGTGCAGCGCGCGGATGCCGAGCACGGCGTCCTCGACCAGGCGTGGTCCCCGATCGGCGGCATCACGTTCTACCCGGGCTTCGGCGACGAGCGGGTCAGCGTGCTGGACGACCCCACCATCCGAGCGATCGCCGATGCGCACGGGAGAACGCCGGCGCAGGTGATGCTCCGCTGGCACGTGCAGCAGGGGCGGAACGCGATCCCGAAGTCCACGAACCCCGGGCGCATCGCGGAGAACTTCGCCGTGTTCGACTTCACCCTGTCCGACGAGGACCTGGCGCGCCTGGACGCTCTCGACACCGGTCGTCGCAACGGACCGGACCCGGACGGCGCCGACACCAGCCGGTTCGAGCGGGTGATCCCGGAGGCCTGATCAAGCGAGTTCGCGCGCCCGGTCGGCGATGCGCTCCGTGGCCGCCCAGGAAGCGAGCACGCGGAGGGCGTCGGCGGTCGGGCTGCCGGGTGTCGCTGGGTAGATCGTCAGCGCGAGCCCCGGGTCCTCCGCGAGCTCCAGTGTCTGGAAGTGCAGTTCGAGCGGTCCGACGACCGCGTGCCGGAACGACTTCACCCCGGCGTAGTGCCGTCGGACGTCGTGCGCGGCCCAGAGCGCCCGGAAGTCGTCACTACGCATCGACAGCTCGCCGATCAGCGCCGCGAGCTCCCGGTCGTTCGGGGTTCGCCCGGCCTCCCGTCTGAGGATCGCCACGTTCGTGTGTGCCGCCCGCTGCCAGTCCTCGTAGAAGTTCCGGGCCTGCGGGTCGAGGAAGATGAACCGCGCGAAGTTCATCGGCCGGGCCGACGCGTCCACGAGGTCTGCGTGCATCGCGTACCCGAGCGTGTTGGCCGCGACGATGTCCTGGCGGTTGTTGACGATCATCGCGGGCGCATCGGTGATCGCGTCGAGCAGGTACTGCAGCTCCGGCCGGACCGCGGCGACCGGGGTGACCTGTCCCGCGCGTCGCGGTGTCTCGTTCTGGTGCCGGGCGAGGTCGCGCAGGTGCTCGTGCTCGGCGGCGTCGAGCTGCAGCGCACCGGCGATCGCGTCGAGCACGCTGTCCGAGACGCCTTGCAGGTTCCCCCGCTCCAGCCTGGTGTAGTAGTCGATGCTCACCCCGGCGAGGCGCGAGACCTCTTCGCGTCGGAGTCCGGTGACGCGACGGCGCGTGCCGAACGTCTCGACACCCGCCTGATCGGGCGTGATGCGGGCTCGACGGCTGGAGAGGAAGTCGCGGGCTTCGTCGCGGTGGTCCATGTCGTCACGGTAGCCGTCGGTCGTCGCGCCGAGCGAGGTGCTGCCGGAACCCCTGTCTCTTCGCCTGAAGGGCTGCCGAAGCCCCCTCGTCGCCCGTCAGCCGCGGGCGAGCGGCACGGACACGATCCGGTCGTCGCCCTCGGTCGGGTCGCCGCGGCCGTCGGTGTTGTTCGTCACGAACCAGAGCGCGCCGTCGGGGCCCTCGAGCACCGTGCGGATGCGTCCGAAGTCCCCGGCGAAGTACTCGGCGGACTCCTCGGGCGACGATGCCGGGATCGCCCGGACGACCTCGCCGCGCAGGTTCGCGACGAACACGGTGTCGCCGATCACCGCCAGGCCGCTCGGCGACGCGTCGTCGGTGGACCACTGCTGCACCGGGTCGACGAAGCCCTGGTCCTCGCCGCCCTTCCCCTCGACCTCGGGCCAGCCGTAGTCCGCGCCCGCCTCGATGACGTTGAGCTCGTCCCAGGTGTTCTGCCCGAACTCGGACGCGAACATCGTGCCGTCGGCGGTCCACCCCATCCCCTGCACGTTCCGGTGCCCGAGGCTCCACACCGGGGAGCCGGGGAACGGGTTCGAGTCCGGCACGTCGCCGTCGGGCGTGAGCCGGAGGATCTTGCCGGCGAGCGAGTCCTCGTCCTGCGCGTCCGAGCCGGTTCCGGCGTCGCCGACGCTCGCGTAGAGCATGCCGTCCGGGCCGAACGCGATGCGTCCGCCGTTGTGGAAGCTGTTCGACGGCAGTCCGTCGATGACGGTGGTGGCGTCACCGAGTCGGTACGAGCCGGTGCTGCCCGTGAGCTCGAAGCGCTGGATGCGGTTGCCGTCGCCAGCGGTCGAGTACACGAACAGGTCGTCGTCGTGCAGCGCCATCCCGAGGAGACCGCCCTCGCCACCGCTGCTGACCCCGTCGACGGTCCCGACCTCGCGGGTCGTCCCGTTCGCCGTCAGTTCGAGCACCTTCGCCGAGTCGCGCTCGCTGATCAACGCGTCGAGGCCGTCGCCGGTGCGGACGACCGACCACGGGGCGTCGAGTCCGGTCACGACGTCCGCCGTCTCGCCGTTCGGCACGAGCAGCCCCGCGGTCGTCGCGTCCGGGGTCGGCGCGGTGGTCGCGGTGGCGGTCCCGCGCAGTGTCCGGGCTCCGTCGTCCGAGCAGGCGGTGAGGACGAGGGCGGTCACGGCCGCGGCGCCGAGGGCGCTCCAGGTCCGGCGGGTGCGAGTGGTCGTGTGCACGGTGGTCCTCCCGGGTCGTGTGTCGATCACACTCGCACCGCTCGGGAAACCCCTGAGGGGTGGACGGGAGGCGCGCTGCGGGCCCGCACCGCGCCTCCCGTCCCTCAGGGGGCACGCTGGGACCCCTCTCCGCGGTGACGCACCTGGTTCAGTGGGTCGTGGCCGAGCACCCACCGGCCAGCGACCCGGAAGGACCACACCATGACCACCATCGCCATCATCGGCGCCGGCAAGGGCCTCGGCCTCGCCGTCGCGGAGCGCTTCGGCCGGGAGGGCTTCTCGGTCGCCCTGGTCTCCCGCAACCAGGACCGTCTCGACGGACTCGCCGCGTCGTTGCGCGAGCAGGGCATCACCGCGGCGGGCTTCGCCGCGAACGTCCGGGACGGCGACTCGCTCCGGGCAGCGCTCGAGCGTGCCACCGAGCAGCTCGGTCCGATCGAAGTGCTGCAGTACAGCCCGCTGCCGGCGAAGGAGTACATGCGCCCGGTGCTCGAGACGACCGCGGACGACCTGGTCGGCCCGATCGAGTTCTCGGTCTACGGCTCGGTGAACGCGGTCCGCCAGGTCCTGCCCGGCATGCGCGCCATCGGCCACGGCACGATCCTGTACGTGAACGGCGGCAGTGCGGTCCGCCCCGGCGCTCGGGTGACCGGCACCTCGGTGGCGTTCGCGGCGGAGAGCGCCTACGCGCAGCTCCTGCACGACGCGGTCCGTGACGAGCACGTGCACGTCGGCCAGCTCATCATCCCGTTCGGGATCGACGACGGGCGCCCGGAGCACTCCGGTGCGTCGATCGCCGAGCGCCTGTGGGCGATCCACACCGGGCGCGACGAGTTCCGCACGTACGCGGAGCCGCTGCCCGAGTGACCGCCGGGAGGCGCGTGCGGACCGGTCACGCGCCTCCTGTCCGCCACCGGGTCCCGATCCCGATGTGTCGTCGGACGTAGTCATCCCGCTCGACCCGGCAGCGTCCCCACCCGGCTCGTAGCGTCGGGACGTGGAACCGAACGCCTTCGACGCGACCGCCGGCGTCGCACTCCTCGTGCTCATGCCGTCGTCGGTGCTGTTCGTCGCGGCGGCGCTCCGTCGACTCGGGATCCCGCGGTGGAGCTGGTCGCTGTACCTGCTCGCCGTGGCGGGTGTCCTGGTGCTCCTGCACCAGCCCGACGCCGTGCGCTACCCGGTCGACGATCCGGACCCGTGGAGTGACTGGTACCAGTTCATCGGCCTGGGGCTCGGGCGCATCGGGGTCGGGGTGAACGCCGTGGCCGCGGCCGTCTGGATCGCGGTCCGTCGGAAGGGGTACCACGAGCGACTGCCGCGTCGGGAGACACGGCTCGTCGCGGCGGCGTACGGGGTCATGGCGATCGCGACGGCGCTCCCCGCGACGTGGTGGGCGATCGGGCTCGGGGTGGTACCGCTGCTCGCGGAACTCCCGCTCGTGGTCACGGCAGCCGCGGTGCTGACGTGGTCGCTCGTCCTGCGGGCGCGACGACTCCGCTCGGCGGCGGAGGACGACCGGCCGTCGATCGAGACCACGTGGCCGGCCGACTCGGTCGTCGCCGTGTGGCTCGTCGGTGCACTGGCGGTCGGGCCGCTGTTCGCCGGCAGCGGCCGCCCCGACGCGTCGCTCGTGCCGCAGCCGGACGCGGCCGTCACCGCGACTCCCCGGTCGACGCCGGACCCGGAGTGGCCGGGGCCGACACCGGTCACGACGACCACGCTCGACGGTGCCGCGGTCGAGTCCGGCACGCGCAGCCTGCTCGAGGACACGGTCCGGTGGGCCGGCCCGCTCGACGACCTGTCGTCGCCGACCCCGGCGTCGGCCGAGCCGCCGCCGGTCGTCCTCACCGAGCAACGGTGTGACGCCGGCCGGCGGTGGTCGGGTTCGCTCGTCCTGCCGACGGTCCGGCCCCAGGACCTCGCGCCGCGGGTGCGGTCGGGGTGGGAGTCCGCGGGCTACGCGGCCGTCGACCGGGCGATGGGGACGGACCTGGTGATGCCGGTCCGCGACGACGCCGCGGTCGAACGGATGCGGCTCGGGGGCGGTGCCGACGGCGTGCACGTCACCGTCGAGTCGTTCTGCGTCCCCGCCTGAGGCCGGGCGTCGGGCGCCGGGCACTGGGTGCCGGGCGCGGTGCGCCGGTCAGCGGAGCCGGGGCGTGGCGGCGGCGAGCTCGTCCCAGTGCCGGTGACGGGCCTCCAGGGCGGTGCGCTGCTCGTGGGCGAGGCGACCCGCCAGTCGGTCGTGGCACGCGGCGGGCCCGGCGGTGGGCGTGACGCGGGCGGCACGCGACTCGCTCCAGCGGAGCAGCGCGGTGCCGACGCGGTGGGCGGTCCGTTCGAGCGGACCGACCTCGGTGAGGTGGAGTGCTGCGCTCATGATCCCTCCTGTTCGTCGTCGAAGACGGGGACGGCCGCGAGTCGGATGAACACACGGCTGGTGTCGGGGTCGGCGTCGTCGTCGAGGACGTGACGCTTCCGGAACGTCTCGATGACGCCGTGCAGTCCGTCCATCAACTCCCGCAGTTCGGCGGGCTGCAGGCGGAGCACGGCGACCGACAGGTCGGCCGCGTCCCGCCAGCCGGGCGACATGGTCTCCTGGTCACGCGCGATGAACTCGCGCACGACCTGCTCGGCAAACTCGTTGGAGCTCGACGCGAGCAGTCGGGCGGCAGCGATGCCGGCCGGCGACTGCGGACCGTCGGTCCCGCCGGAGTGCACGGCGACCGGGACGCGGCGCCACCACCGTTCACGACCGTTGCCGCGGCCCTCGACCTCTTCGATGAAGCCGTGCTTCTCGAGCTGTCGCAGGTGGTAACTGGTCGAGCCGGAGGACTCGCCGACCTTCTCGGCGAGGGAGGTCGCGGTCGCGGGCCCGTGTGCGGCGAGCTCGTTGAAGAGCTGTCCGCGCAGTGGGTGGCTGAGCGCCTTCATCGACGGGAGGTCGAGGACGCGTGCTTCGGGGGCCATGCTCCGAGACTACGACCGCAAAGAAGTCTTTGCAAGCCTTTCTTTGCAGCAGGTTCTTTGCGGTTCTCAGCGCACCTGGGTCAGCGCACCGCCTTCGTCATCGCCGCCGCGAGCTCGCGCGCGATGACGACGTTCGCGGCGGCCGTCCCGTGGATGCCGTCCGGCGACGACCCGCGCACCCACGCGCCGTCCGCCGTCCGGAAGTGCGTGAACGGGTCGGCGTACGACCAACCGTGCTCCGTCGCGTCCCGCTCCAGGGCCCGGCTGAGCACGAGCTGCCCCGTCCGCCGGTCGGCTCCCCAGCGACTCGAGGTCCAGTCCGAAGGCGGCCCCGCCACGACGAGGACGTGCGCGGCACCGACCTTCCGGACGACGGCGTCCACGTTCGCGAGGGTCGTGGCCGTCGGGACCGCCTGGTTCACGTCGTTCGTCCCGAGCTCCACCACGAGGACGTCCGCGTCCGGCACGGGACCGATCTCGTGCAGCACCTGGTCGGCCCGGTACCCGCTGTGCGCGTAGCCGCCGACGGCGTGGAAGCGGGTGTCCGGTTCGATGACGTGCAACCAGGAGTCCGGTCGTGCGGTGATCGAGTCGCCGGCGTAGGCGAAGGTGATCGCCCCGGTCCGCTCCGCCGGTCCGAGTGCTCCCGTGACGACCTGGTCCCGCACCGGGATGCGGGTGTCCGCCCGCTCGACCGGTGCGAGGCCAGCGGCACGTTCGGGGGCCGCCGCCACCGACGTCCGGGGAACGGGTTCGGAGGCCGTGGCGGTGCGCGTCGAGACGACGGCGAAGGAACCGCCTGCGACGAGGCAGGCGGCTGCGGCGATGCTCGCGACGAGGGCGAGCCGGCGGGTGCGGGACACGACATCAGGTATCCCGCGGATCGGGCCGCGGTACCAGTCCCCAGACCTGGGGAACCGGCCCGTTGGCTGTGGGTCCTCGCGGCCGTTCCCAGCTCGGTCCGGTCCGGCGGGTCGCGCTGGACCGGACGGGAGGCGCGTGTCGGCGCCGTCACGCCCCTGCTGTCCGTCCACGGCCGGCTTCAGAGCGCGCGGCGGACCGCGACGCGACGGCTCCGCCCCGCCGTCAGCCAGGTGCCCGCCGTCACGAGCAGCGGCAGGCCGAGCGCGAGCAGCACGAGGAACGGCCAGTCCGCGACGAACGGCATGTGCGAGGCACCCGCCGGACCCGCCGTGAACCGCAGCGTCAGCGCCCGGATCGGCAGCAATCCGAGCAACGTGCCGATCACCGCGCCGACCGTCGTCAGGATCGCGGCCTGCCAGGCCGACACCCGTCGTCGGAGGACCGGGGCCGCGCCGACCGAGTCGAGCACCTCGTCGTCCCGGCGCCCGTCCGAGCGGGCCAGGCCGATCGCGACGGCGGTGGCACCGATCGTCACGGCGGCCGCGAGCGCGAGGACGAGCACCTTGACCACGCCCTGCGCGTCCACCGGCCCGGTCTCGTACATGAACGTCGGACCACCCCAGCGGTCCCGGTCGGCACCGGCCTGGCTCTGCCACGCCGAGGTGAGTTCGTCCCACTGCGTCGGCGTGAGCTCCGTCGGCTGGGTCGTGACGAGCATGCCGTCGACCGCGGGCACCCGGTACCGCGCAGCCGTCTCGGGGGTCATGAACACGCCGACCTGGATCCGCGGCGTCTGCACGTCGAGCACCGCGGGGATGTCCGTCGTGGCGTCCGGGCGCGCACCCGACGTCGTCGTCATGCTGTCCCAGGTCTGGTCGTGGAAGGTGTCGAGCCGCACGGTGCCGTCGTGGGCGTACTCCGGCCAGAGCGACACGGCCTTGCCGGAGGCCAGCGCGTCGCGGACGTGCGCGGACGGACGGTGCCCGGTGAGCAGGGCGTAGTCGTCGACGGTCCCGGTCCAGATGTGCGGCGTCGTGCTGTCCTGGGACTGCAGGTACTGCGAGCACGACGTCGTGTCGTTCGTCCGGCAGTCCTTGCGCGCCCAGTCGTGCGGCAGCGTCACCGTGGAGGCGTCCTTGCCCGCCTGCTCCGGGACGGCGCCCAGCACCCGCACGCGGTCGTGGTCGAGCACGCCGGA
The DNA here is from genome assembly GCF_051903265.1 of Curtobacterium sp. SP.BCo. Taxonomy (GTDB): domain Bacteria; phylum Actinomycetota; class Actinomycetes; order Actinomycetales; family Microbacteriaceae; genus Curtobacterium. Next base: position 504,142 of record NZ_CP194337.1, on the reverse strand, counting down.
GACGATCTTCGCCGCCTTGGCGGTGAGCGCCGCGTCGTACCCGACCGAGTTCCCCTCGTCGTCGGTCAGCGACACGGAGGCCGTCGCGACCCCGACGGCCGTCCGGTACTCGTAGTCCCGCACGAACTGCGCGTGCGCGGAGGCGCTCCACGTGATCGCCACGGAGGCGACGAACACGACGCTCATCACGCTCGCGAGCACCGGCACCGTGCGGACCGGGTTCCGGCGGGCGTCCCGCGCGGCGAGCCGTGCCGAGAGCCCGAGCCGTGCCGACAGCCGGGCGACGAGTGCGAGGAGCCAGGGCGAGCTCATCGCGACGCCGAGCTGCATGAGGCACGGGCCGATCGCGACGCCCGCGCCGACGACCCAGGCGAGGTCGTCGTGCTGGACCGGCCGGTCGTTCAGCAGCAGCACGCCGACCCCGCACGCCAGGGTCATCAGCGCCCCGACGACGACGAGCAGCGGCGCCCAGACCCGACGGCGGCGTTCGGCGCGGGGGTTCGGCTGCACCGGGCGGAGGGAGCCGCGCAGCGCGGCGAGCACGTTGATCCGCGTGGCGGCACGCGCGGCGACGAGCGCGGACACGAGCCCGGCGAGCACCCCGGCGACCGCGATCGCCACGAGGAGCAGGGCGGGGACGTGCAGCCCCGGCCAGGTCCCGACGTTGCCGTTGTCGATCACCCGGAACGCGACGACGCCGATGCCCGTCCCCAGCGCCACCCCGAGGACGGCGCCCGTGACCCCGAGGACGAGTCCGGAACCGGCGACGATCGTCCGGACGAACCGCCGGTCCCCGCCGACGCTCGTGACGATCGCGTACGAGCGGGTGTCGGCCCGGGTGCCGACCAGGAACGCGGCCCCCGCCAACAACGCCACCTCGAACATCGCGAACACCCCGAGCAGGGCCATCGCGCCGAGGTACCAGCCGAGCGACGAACTCCGCTGTGCACCCGGGAAGCGCTCGTCGGGCGGGTCGAGCACGACCGGGCGCGACTGCACGACGATCCCGTGGGCGTTGAGCTGCCGGATCTCCGACCACGTCGGCGCGTCCGACGCCAGGTACACGGTCACGTCCGAGGCGCCGGTCCGGTCCTCGCCGGTGGTCGGCGACAGCGTGGTCCCCCACGGCAGGAACACGCCCTGCGCGTCCGGGTCCGAGGCCTCGTCCCGCATCGTGCCGGAGATCGTGAACCGCTTCGTCACCGGGTCGGTGATGTCCACCGTGTCGCCGATCGACGCACCGAGCCGCGCCAGTGTGGTCGGGGTGACCATGAGCTCGTGGCGCCCGGTCGGGGCCGACCCCTCGAGCACCTGCCAGTGCCCCGCCAGGACCGTCGACCACACCGCACCCTCGACCGCCTGGACACCGATCGGTCCGTTCGGCCCGGAGAGCACGACCGAGGCGGACCCCACCGGGATCGACACCGCGCCGGACGGCACGTGGTCGAGGACGTTCGCCATCCGGAGCTCGCCGTCGGCCTTCGACACGGGGCTGCCCGTGGCGGACTCGGTGTACTGCCACTCCACGGGGTCCTGGCGCATCCCCGGCAGGTCCGGTCCGGACACCCGCATCTGGGCGGCCGCGTGCCCGAGGTCGTAGCGGAGTTGCTCGGCCGTGGTCGGCTGCGTCGACTGGACCACGACGGACATCGCGGCGAACCCCGCCGTCGGGATGCCGATCAGCGCGACGATGAGCGCGGCGCGGCCGGCCTTCGCGAACGCCAGCCGACGGCCGAGCCGGATCGCCGGACGCAGGGCGAACGGCGTGCGGACACGGGACCGGTCGACGTCGGCACGGCGCCGACGTCCGCTCACGAGGCGGTCCGGTCCGTCAGCGCCATCTCGACACCCGAGTACACGGTCTCGTCCACCACGCGGCCGTCCCGGAGGAACACGATCCGGTCCGCCCACGCCGCGTGCCGGGCGTCGTGCGTCACGAGGAGCGCGCCCGCGCCGGCGTCGACGTGCCGACGGAGCATCCGCAGCACCACCTCGCCGGTCTGCGAGTCCAGCGCGCCCGTCGGCTCGTCGGCGAGGACCAGGCGGCGCTCGCCGACGACCCCGCGGGCGATCGCGACGCGCTGCTGCTGGCCGCCGGACAGGTCGTCCGGGAAGGCGTCGGAGCGGTGGCCCAGTTCGACGTTGTCGAGTGCGAGTTCCGCGGCGCGGCGGGCCTGGCTCGCCTTCCACCCGTCGAGTTCGAGTGGCAGGGCCACGTTCTCGACCGCGGTGAGCGAGGGGATGAGGTTGAAGTCCTGGAAGACGAACCCGACCAGGCGTCGGCGGAGGGCCGCGAGGTCCTTCGCCGGACGGTCGGACACGAAGTCGCCGTCGATGACGACCTCGCCGCTCGTCGGGGGCAGCAGGGTGCCGGCGCACGCGAGCAGGGTGGACTTGCCCGAGCCGGACGTGCCCATCACCGCGACCATCTCGCCGCGACGGATCTGCAGGTCGATGCCGGCGAGGGCGGTCACGGCCTTCGCACCGGAGCCGTACTGCACGCTGACGGCGTCGAGCTCGAGGAGCGGCGCGGCGGTCACCGGGCGCTCCGGGCGGTCGCGTCGGACGTCGTGGTCGCCGAGGTGCTCGGCGGGGCGGGGTGGTCGGCCGGTCGGTACCGGGCGACGCTCGACTCCACGTGGTCGAGCCACCGGACCTCGGCCTCCGCCTGGAACAGCATCGACTCGAGGACGAGCGACCACGCCAGGTCCTCCGCCGGGTCCGTGCTCCGCTTCAGTCGGGTGAGGTCCTGCAGGTTCCGCACGGCGGCGGCGCGCTGCACCTGCACGAGGTGCGTCACGTCGACCCCGGGGACGGTCACAGCGAGGGCGAACTTGATCGCGAGTTCGTCGCGGCCGCGCTTGGCGGGGACCGGCTCGCTGAACCAGCGTGCGACTTCCTCGCGACCCGCGTCGGTCGCCGTGTAGACGACGTGTCCGTCGTCGTCGGCGTCGCCGCGGGCCACGAGGCCGTCGCGTTCCAGGCGGTCGAGCGTCGTGTAGACCTGGCCGATGTTCAGCGGCCAGCTGCCCCCGGTCCGGTGCTCGAACTCCCCCCGGAGCTGGTACCCGTACCCGGGTCCCCCCACCAGCAGCGCGAGTACGCCCATCCGTACGCTCATGACACATCCCCCAGTTCCGTCCGCCTTGGACATACTGAGTATGTAGATACGCGGTATGCGAACGCAAGTCACGATCTGGACACGGCCGGGACGGTCGGGAGGCGCGGTGCCATCCGGCACCGCGCCTCCCGTCCGCTTGTGGTTGCGTCAGCGACCGAGTCCCGACAGCTCCTCGAACTCCTCGTCGGTCAGCTCGATGGTCGCGCCCTGCAGGTTGTCCTCCAGGTGGTCGACGCTCGACGTGCCCGGGATCGGCAGCATCACGGGCGACCGCTTGAGCAGCCAGGCCAGCGCGAGCTGCGCCGGCGTGGCGCCCTTGCGCTGGGCGATCTCCGTGAGGGGCGAGTCGTCGCCGGTGAGCCCGCCGGTCGCGAGCGGGAACCACGGAATGAAGCCGATGCCCTGCTCCTCCGACCAGTCGAGCAGCTCCTCGGCGTCGCGCTTCTGCAGGTTGTAGAGGTTCTGGACGGAGACGATCGTCGCGATCTCCTGCGCGGCCTTGACGTCGTCGACGGAGACCTCGGACAGCCCGATGTGCCGGATCTTGCCCTCGTCCTGGAGCTTCTTCAGCTCGCCGACCTGGTCCTCGAGCGGCACCTTCGGGTCGATCCGGTGCAGCTGGAACAGGTCGATGCGCTCCAGGCCGAGGCGGCGGAGGCTCATCTCGGCCTCCTGGCGCAGGTACTCCGGGCGGCCGACCGGCGGCCACTCGTTCGGGCCGGTGCGGGTCAGGCCGGCCTTCGTCGCGATGACGACGTCGTCGCCGTAGGGGTGCAGGGCCTCACGGAGCAGGTCCTCGGCGACGTAGGGGCCGTACGAGTCGGCGGTGTCGAAGAAGTCCACGCCGAGCTCGACGGCGCGCTTGAGCACGCGGACGGCTTCGTCGTGGTCCTTCGGCGGTCCCCAGACGCCGGGGCCGGTGAGCTGCATGGTGCCGTAGCCGAGCCGGTGGACCTCGAGGTCCCCTCCGATGCGGAAGGTGCCGGAAGCGGCGGCCGGACGGTTCGTGGTGTCGGTGCCAGTGGTCATGGGTCCGGTGTACGCCCGCGGCGTCGAACGGTCCTGGACGGTTGTCCCCCGGGATGCTGTCAGATCCGGTTCCTATGCTCGTCGGGTGCCATTCCGTTCCCCACGACGGAGTCCCGGCCGCTCGTTCGTCATCGGTGTCGCCGGGATCGTGCTGTCCGCCGGGATCGTCGTCCTCGTGTTCCCCGCCGCGCTCGGTGTCCTCGGGACCGCCGGCTCGGTCATCGGCTCACTGCTGCCCTGGCTCGCGCTCCTGCTCGTCCCCGTGGCCGCGGTCGCCCTCGGCACCCGGTCGAAGCGCCTCGCCGTGGGGTCGCTCGCGTTCGCGGTCGCCTGGGCGTTCGCGATCCTGCCCGGCGTGACCACCCCGGACGCGCCCGGCGACCCCGCCCTGACCGTCGTGACCGAGAACGTCGAGGCCGCCAACCAGGACCCGGCCGCCACCGCCCGCTCGATCGCGGCGCGCTCGCCGGACGTCATCGCGCTCGAGGAGCTGACCGAGACGTCGGGGAACGCCGCCGGCGGCGTGCTCGACCAGCGGTACCCGCACCACTACCGCGTCGGGTCGATCGGTGTGTGGAGCCGGACGACCCTCAGCGACGGTGAACCGCTGACACTCGGGCTCGGGTGGGCGCGCGCCCTCCGCGTCACGGTGGACACCGCCCTCGGGGACGTCCGGCTGTACGTCGTGCACATGGACTCGCTCCGGATCGGCGGAGACGACGGTCGGCCCACGATGCTGGCGTCGCTGGCGACCGCGGTCCGTGCGGACGACTCGGCACGGCTCGTCGTCGCGGGGGACTTCAACGGCGGCAGCAAGGACCCGGAGATGCTGCCGCTGGCCCGGATGCTCGACGAGGGTGGCGGGTTCGGGTTCACCTGGCCCGCCCAGGCACCGGTCGTGCGGATCGACCACGTGTTCGTGCGCGGCCTCGACACGGCGTCGACCGAGGTCCTCCCCGCGAACGGCAGCGACCACCGCGGCGTGCAGGTGGGCCTCCGCGCGCCCTAGCCGCGCGCCCGGTTCGACGTCGGATCCGTGGTCCGGAGCTCGTCCGTCGAGCGCGCGCTCGGTCGGGGGTACGGGGTCTCGCCGCGCTCCAGGCCGCCGACGAGCTTCGCCAGGCGGTTCGCACGCGCCGTCGCACTCGGCGCCGTCGTGATCCGGTGCAGCACCGCGTACCGGTTCGTCGCGTCCAGTCCGGCGAACAGCGCGGCGGCCGTCGGGGAAGCATCGAGGGCCGCCTGCAGGTCCTCGGGCACGGTGGCGGTCGCGGCCCCGGCGTACGCACGGTCCCACCGGCCGTCGCCCTTCGCGCGGTCGATCTCCGCCTGACCCCGGTCGCGCATCCGTCCCTCGGCGACGAGCGTCGCGACCAGTCCGATGTTCCGCTGCGACCAGAGCGACGCCCTCCGCCGCGGGGTGAACCGCTGCCGGAAGGTCGCGTCGTCGCGGCCGCGCTTCTGCCCGTCGATCCAGCCGGAGCACAGCGCCTCGTCGAGCGCCTGGTCGTAGGTCAGGGTCGTCGGCTCCGTGGTGCCCTTCTTCGCGAGCACGAGCCACACGCCGTCGGGGTCGTCCTCGTGCGCGTCGAGCCAGGCGCGCCACGCTGCGGCGTCCGCCAGCACCAGGTCCTCGATGTCCACGCCGACATCGTAGGGCGGCCGGCTGGCCCGAGACTCGGCGTGGACGACACTCCTCGCGGCGCGCACCGCGAGAACGGTCGCGCACGCCGAGTCTCGCGTCGCGCGGGCCGAGTCTCGCGTCGCGCGCGCCGAGACCCGGGCGGTGTCAGACCCAGTGCGGCTGGGACAGCACCCCCGAGGGGTCCGCCTGCTCCGCGATGCGGTGCAGGCGCGACTCGTTCACGCCGAAGTACGCCGACGGGTCGGTGATCGCGGCGTCGCAGTAGTTCGCGTACGCCGCGTCGCCCCACGCGGGCCGCATCGCCTTCCGGAACCCCCGCACGTAGGCGTCGAACGGCGCCGGGTCGGTCCCGTTCGCGAACACCGCGGTGTACTGCACGGTCATCAGCGCCGATCGCCAGGGGAACGCGGTGTCGGTCCGTCCGACGTCGGCCACGACCCCGCCGAGTGCGTCGAGCGAGACGCCGCCCTCCTGCAGACCGGTGACGTCGCCGGCCGCTGCGGCGCGCTGCACGAGGGTGTCGATCTGCGCGTCGGTCAGCTTCGTGGCACCGATCGACGAGGTCGCCGCCTCGGACACCCGTTGCCCGGACCCGCCGAGCGCGGCCATCGCGGCTCCGTACGTGAGTTGCCGCGCGGTGTGCGACGCCGGGGTCGCTCCGGTGGCGCGGATGAACCCGTCGACGGAGGCGTCCGCGCCGGTCTTCGAGCCGGTCCAGGTGCCGGTCACGGTGACGGTGGGAGTCGTGTGCCGTGAGCCGCCGAGCAGCTTCACCGTGGACCAGAGCTGGGGGTCCGCCGTCGGTGCCCAGTCCTGCCACGCCCGCACCACGGCAGCGGCGGCCGACCACGGGAAGGTGATGGTGAAGAGCAGGACGTCGGGCGCGGCCTGCGTCCGGTAGGTCAGTGCGGTCACGACCCCGACGGTTCCTCCCCCGCCGCCGCGGCACGCCCAGAACAGGTCCGGGTCGCCGGTCGCCGAGACGTCGCGCACGGTGCCGTCCGGGGTCACGAGCGTCACGCCGGTCAGCTGGTCGCACGTCAGGCCGAACGAGCGGACGAGCACGCCCACGCCACCGCCGAGCGTCAGCCCGCCGATGCCGACGGTGGAGCAGGAGCCGGCGCCGATCGCCCGCCCGGCCCGGGCCAGGGTGGCGTAGACGTCCCCGAGCCGCGCGCCGGGACCGATCGTCACGGTGCCGTCGTCGTGCAGCTCGACCGCGTCGAGGTCCTGGGTGCTGATCACGAGCGACCGCGGGACGTCGGTACCGCTCGCCCCGCCCGCCGACCACCCGGTGTACGAGTGCCCGCCGGCCCGCAGCGCCACGGGGGTGTTCGTGTTCCGCGCGAAGGCGAGCCCGGCCTGCACGTCGGAGGCGCTCGCCGCCCGGAGGATGCCCTGCGGATCGGCGTCGTCGTACCTCGGGTTCTCGAGGAGCCGGGCCGTGTCCCAGCCGTTCGACCCCGAGCGGAGCAGCCGTCCGGAGACCGCGGCGGCGAGGGCGTCCCAGGTGTCCGGGCCGCCCGGCGTGGGCGAGGCGGTCGGGGTGCGGGTCGGCCGGGGACTCGCGCTCGCGCTGGCGCTCGGTGACGGCGACGGTCGGCTGCAGGCGGCGAGGACCCCGGCGACCCCGAGTCCGACACCGCCCGCGAGCAGGACACGACGGGTCGTCACGGGGCTCCGCCGGTCGCGGGAGGGTTCGTTCACCGGACCTGTCTACGCCGCCGTGCTGCTGATGCGTGTCGCGCCCGCCCAGTCGTGCACCCAGTCGGGCACCGTCAGGTCACGGTCGGCGGCCCCCGCGGCCTCGAGCAGCTCCGACGGCGGGACCGTCCCGCCCGCCGTCCGCAGGAACCGCCCCTGCACCACCGCCCGCGCGACCACGGCACCGCGACGCACGAACGTCTGCTCCAGGTACACGGCACGGTCGTCGACCCCGAGCACCCGCGTGACGAGTTCGAACCGCTGCCCGAGCGTCAACGACCGCTTGTACGTGATCGTCTGCGCGGAGACGACCGGGTACCAGCCGTGCTCGGCGATGGCGCCCCAGAAGCCGGACCGCAGCATGAGGTCGAGCCGCCCGAGGTCGAGCATCGACAGGTACTTGCCGTTGTTCACGTGCCGCAGCGGGTCGAGGTCGGTCAGGGTCACGCGGAACGGTGTACGGACCTCGTCCCAGAGCGACGGACGTCCTCCGCCGAGCCTGGGACGGAGTCGGACGCGCAACCGGAGCAGGAACAGTCGGAAGTACAGGTTCACGGACCCGATCCCACCAGGGTCCGACGGCGACCGTGCCGAACCTTGGAGGAACCGCACGAAGCCGCATTCCCGGCTGACGGGTCCGGTCAGTGCCTCCCTCCAACCGAGGCACCCGGAGTAGACCTGCACCCATGCAGACACGCAAGCTCGCAGACCTCGAGGTCGCATCCGTCGGCCTCGGCACCATGGGCATGAGCGCCTTCTACACGGGCGCCGGCACCGACGACGACGAGTCGATCCGCACGATCCACCGCGCGATCGACCTCGGCGTCACCCTGTTCGACACCGCCGAGGCGTACGGCCCCTACACGAACGAGGACCTGCTCCGCCGGGCCCTCGCAGACCGCCGGGACGACGTCGTCATCGCGACGAAGTTCGGCCTCATCACGCACACCGCGGGCGAGGCGACCCCGGCCACCGGCCGCGGCATCAGCTCCGCGCCGGAGTCGGTGCGCGAGGCGCTCGAGGGGTCCCTCCGCCGCCTCGGCACCGACCACATCGACCTGTACTACCAGCACCGCGTCGACCCGGCGGTGCCGATCGAGGACGTCGTCGGCCAGCTCGCCGGCTTCGTGCAGGAGGGCAAGATCCGCCACATCGGGCTCTCGGAAGCGAGCGCCGCGACCATCCGGAAGGCCCACGCCGTGCATCCGATCACGGCGCTCCAGAGCGAGTACTCGCTGTGGACGCGCGACCCCGAGGGCGACGTGCTGGACACCCTCCGCGAGCTCGGCATCGGCCTCGTGCCGTACTCCCCGCTCGGCCGTGGGTTCCTCACCGGCGCCATCACGAAGCCCTCCGACCTGGACTCCGACGACTTCCGCCTGGCGAACCCGCGGTTCCAGGAGGAAGCGTTCGCCGAGAACATGCGCATCGTCGACGCCGTCAAGGAGATCGCGTCCGAGGCCGACGGGACCCCGGCGCAGGTCGCGCTCGCGTGGCTGCTCGCACAGGGCGACGACATCGTCCCGATCCCCGGCACGAAGCGGGTCACACGGCTCGAGGAGAACGTCGGCGCAGCCGACCTGACCCTCACCGCCGACCAGATCACGCGCCTGTCGGCGCTGCCCGTCCCCACCGGCGACCGGTACCCGGACATGTCGAGCATCGGTCGGTAGACGCGACCGGAAGACGGACTGGAGGCGCGGTGCCAGCTGGCACCGCGCCTCCAGTCCGTTCCGGGGTGCGTTTCGGGCGTCGGCCCGGTGACCGACGCGACCCACGTCCGTCATCCCGGGGAAACACGGGCTGCATAGCGTCCGGAGGACAGGGAAACCACCACCGGAGGGGACGTACCATGACGACCACCACGACCCGGAGCGAGGACGGGGTCGACGCCGTCCCGCCGATCGCACGACTGCTCCCGCTCGGCCTGCAGCACGTGCTCGCGATGTACGCGGGCGCGATCGCGGTGCCGCTCATCGTCGGCGGAGCCCTCGGCTTCGACAGCGCCGACCTCGCCTTCCTGATCAGCGCCGACCTGTTCGTCGCGGGCCTCGCCACGATCGTGCAGTCCGTCGGCTTCTGGCGCTTCGGCGTCCGGCTGCCCCTCGTGCAGGGCGTCACGTTCGCCGCCGTCGGCCCGATGATCGCGATCGGCACCGAGCACGGCATCACCGCCGTCTACGGAGCGACCATCGCCTGCGGGGTGTTCATGGTCGTGGTCGCGCCGTGGTTCGCCCAGCTCGTGCGGCTGTTCCCGCCCATCGTCACCGGGACCGTGATCCTCATCATCGGCCTGTCCCTGATGAGCGTCGCTGCCGGCTGGGTCACCGACGGCGGGAAGGACGGCGCGGCGGACCCGCTCGACGTCGCCTTCGCCGCGGGGGTGCTCCTCGCGATCGTGCTCGTCGAGCGGTTCGCGCCCCGCGGCCTCGCCCGGGTGTCGGTGCTGTTCGGCCTGCTGCTCGGCACCGTCGCGGCGCTGTTCGTCCCCGGCATGGTCGACGGGTCGGGCATCGGGAGCGCGTCCTGGTTCGCCTTCGTCACGCCGTTCCACTTCGGACTGCCGACGTTCGACCTGGCGTCGATCGTGTCGATGCTCGTCGTCGGGCTCGTGATCATGACCGAGACCACCGGTGACGTGATCGCGGTCGGCGAGGTCACCGGGCGGCCGGTGTCGAAGCGCACCCTGGCCGACGGGCTCCGCGCGGACGGGCTCGGCACCGTCGTCGGCGGGGTGTTCAACACGTTCCCGTACACGGCCTTCGCGCAGAACGTCGGACTCGTCGCGCTGACCGGGGTGCGATCCCGGTACGTCGCGACGGCGGCCGGAGGGATCCTCGTGGTGCTCGGCCTCGTGCCGAAGGTGGCCGCGGTGGTGGAGTCGATCCCGCACGCGGTCCTCGGCGGCGCCGGCGTCGCACTGTTCGGCATGGTGGCGGCCTCGGGCATCAGGACCCTGTCGAAGGTGCGGTTCGACAACCGGAACGTGCTCGTCGTGGCGCTCCCGCTCGGCATCGCGCTGCTGCCGACCGTCGCGCCGGAGATCTACGGACAGTTCCCGACCTGGTTCACGCTGGTCTTCGACTCGGGCATCTCGGCCGGGGCCGTCGCGGCGATCCTGCTCAACCTGCTGCTCGGGTCGCGCTCCGTGGCCGATCGGTACGGAGCGGACCCGGCGGTCGGGTCGTACGACGGGGTGCGGTCCACGGCGCCGATCGCGCTGCCGCGCGAGACAGAGTCGGAGACGGAGACGGAGGCGGACGCGGAAGCGGAGGCGGGGGCGACCCGGGCATCCGAGCGCTCCTGACCGCGCACGCCGACGACGAGTGCATGTGGTGGACCACGTGCACTCGTCGTCCGGACGCGCAGCCCCGTCGAATCCGGCTCGGACAGCGTGCGAGCGGGCGCGCGAACTCGTCACCCCGGCCCGACGTGCCGCGAGCGGGCGGAACATGCCGCGGAACCCATGGTTCACGCGCCACTTTCGCCCGCTCGCGGAACCGTGCCGGGACCCATGCCGCAGACGGCATGCATCGCGCCAGGTGTGGCGGCCGTGCGCCGGCCGGCCCGCCCGCCGGAGCCTCAGACGAAGGCCGGCAAGTGCTCCCACGCCCGCGGCGCATCCGCGACCCCGTCCCGCACCACGGTCCCCTCGATGAGTCCGTACGGACGGTCGGCCGCGATGAACACCTCGTTCTCGTTCGTCAGGTCGAACGGCGACAGGTCCACGACGAAGTGGTGCTTGTTCGGCATCGCGAACCGCACCTCGGCCAGTTCCGGGCGCGCCGCGATCGCCGCACGGCCCATCTCCCAGAGCGTCTGCTGCAGCGCCAGCGAGTGCACGGTGGCGAACTGCTCGAGCATCACCCGCACCACGTCCCCGTACAGGCCGTCGTAGTCGATGCCGGCCTGCACGGCGGACGGCAGGTACCGCCACCGAGCGGTCACCTCGGTCGCCATGATCCGGTCCGTGGTCTCCGGCAGGGTGGTGAACCGGGAGCGCGGGAACCCGTGGAACTCGGACCCGGTCGACTTCAGCACGACGAGGTCCTTGACACCGCCGGTCACGTGGCGCTCGCCGGCCTCGACGTGCACCGTGGCCAGCCGGGTCCCGGAGCCGGTGCGGCGGAACGAGTGGTCGTGTGGCTGCCCGTCGACCTCGATGCGTTCCCACGGGTGCACCTCGGCCTGCCAGACGCCGCCCTCCACCCAGTCGAACTCGGTGGTGAACTGGTCGGCGAGCAGCGCGAGGAACTCCTCGGGCGCACCGACACCGTGCTCCTTCGCGAGTGCGAACACGGTGTTCTTCTGGGTGTCGGTCGCCACGATCCGGGAGTTGTCCCCGGCCGTGAAGGACCCGGCGAACGCCTCCCCGATCAGCTGCGAGGTCACGGTGAGGTCGGCGATCTCGTGCCGGTCCCCGTGCCGGGTCACCCGCACGAGACGGTTCTCGGCCTTCCCGTACTTGTTCGGTCCCAGGTGGACGGAGACGTCTGACATCGGATCAACTCCCTCGGTAGGTGCTGTAGGCGAACGGACTGAGCAGCAGGGGCACGTGGAGGTGGCCGGTGCCGCGCACGGTGAAGGCGACGACGACGAAGGGGTGGAAGGTCGGCACACCCGCGGCGCGGTGGTGGGCGCCGGTGTCGAAGCGCAGCAGGAGGTCGCCACGCGGCAGGACGTCCGGGCCGATCCCCGCGCGGCCGTCGGCGTCGGTCGTCCCGGTCGCCAGGACGTCGCCGTCCACGGTGCTCAGCACGAGGGCGATCCCGGCGGCCGGTGTCCCGGAGGTCGCATCGAGCACGTGCGTGGTCAGGTGCGGGACGCCGAACGTCGCACGGATGCGGTGCACGGCGATGTCCGCGAGGGCTCCGGCAGCCTCACCGACCTCGTCGGCCGGCTCGTTCCCGAGTCGTCGGTCGAGTTCGGCGAGGAGCTCCTCCGGTGTCCGCCCGGCGGCCCGCACGAGGAACACCCGGCCGAAGCGTCGCTCGTACGACGCGTTCCCCGCGGCGATCGCCCCGGCGACGTCGTCGTCCGCGCTCCGCATCGACGACTGCTCGCGCGTCGAGGCGGCATCGGGGGTGCGCTCGCCGATCCGAGGGTGCTGCGCGAGGGCCGCGTCGAGCTCCGGTGCGCCCCAGGCCGACGCGGCGGAGGTGGCCCGGTCGATCAGTGCGGCGACCGAGGGGTACGGCCGGTCCGCGACGATCGTGTCCGCCCACCCGGGGACGGCGGCCCACCCCGTCGCGATCGCGGTGGCGTCGGAGGCGGTCGCGTCGTTGAAATCGCCGAGGTCCATGCCGCAACGCTAGGGAACGCCCGTTTCACGGGCGTTACGCGACGGTTTCCCCTGGGCCGCGGGCGACGGGCCTGGAACGGTCGCATCCACCGGACGGGAGGCGCGGTGCGGGCCCGGCCCGCGCCTCCCGTCCGGTGGGTCGATCGCGTCGGGACTAGACCTCCGCGGCGAAGGACGCCGCGCGGAGCTGCAGGTCCTCGATCCGCTGCAGGCGCGCGGCCTCGACGTCGTAGCCCTCGTAGGCGGGCGGCGGCAGCTTCCGCACGTTCCGGGAGCACTGGAAGTCCTGGCAGACGAGCGTGCCGACGGTGTTGCCGTTCCGACCCGCCTTGCCGGACCGCTTCGCGCTGTAGAACACGACGTCGTTCGGGAGCTTGACGTCCTGGCACCACGAGCACTGGGCCCGGGAGCGCGACGAGGCCTCGGCCTGCCGGAACAGGATCCCGACGAGCTCGCCGTCGAGCGTGGGGACGACGGCGTACGCCCGCCGTCCGATCTTCGGGTCGCGCCACCCGAGGTAGTCGAGGGCGTCCCAGTCGATCGTCTCGAAGTCGGTGGGCAGGGTGAGGTCGGACGTCTCCTTGCGGGACGCGTTGACGAAGGAGGCGCGGAGGGTCTTCTCGCTGATGGGCAGCACGGTGGTTCGCTTTCGGGAGGGCCCGGGGCACGCGGACACGCGCCGCACCGGGCGGAGGGTTCAGGGTTCGATGACGGCGGCCGCACCGAACGGTGCGACCGGGGGCATCACGCCCTGATGTCGGCGATACGGGCGCCGACCACCTCCTGGAAGCTCACCCGACCAGCCTACGTCGACGTGTCAAGCCGTGCGTCGGGGCATCGCGGTGACCAGGACGAGCGAGCCGTCGTAGGTGGGCTGCACGCGGAGCGCGCCGTGGGCACGGTCCCAGTCGCCGGACTCCAGCGCACTCCGGAGGGCGGCGACGGAGCGTCGGGCGGTCAGCTCGTCGACGAAGCTCCACGCGGAGTTCGCCTGCCGGGCACCGGGGTCGAGCAGCCGCTCGGGCCGGGCGTAGTACGCCTCGGAGAACCCGTCGACGCACGTGAAGGGGATCGGCAGCGGGGTGCTCGTCACGGTGTCGTCGCCGAGCGCCGCGGCGATCCGGGCGATGGACGGGTAGCGCCGGGCCTCGGTCGCCATCACCTCGGGGGCGTACTCGGCGAGCCAGTAGTCCTCGACACGGTCGGGGTCACAGGTCAGGACCACGATCGGGCCCCGGGTGACCCGTCGCACCTCGCCGAGCCCGCGTTCGAGGTCGCCCCACTGGTGCACCGAGAACGTCGTCATCGCGGCGTCGAACGTGTCGTCGGCGAACGGCAGCTCCTCGGCGGTGGCGTCGATCGCGGAGACGAGCGACTCCGGCCGCTGGGCGCGCATCGAGGCCGAGGGCTCGACCGCGGTCACGTCGCGGTCGGTCGGTTCGTACGAGCCGGCACCGGCGCCGACGTTCAGGACGGTGCGGGCGTCGCCGAGGGCCTTCGCGATCGCCCGGGCGAAGGACGGCTCCGGTTTGCGGTACTTCCGGTAGTCCTGGCCGATGCGGGCGTAGTCGGTGTCCCCAGCTGAACCGTCCGTCGTCCTCGTCACGGCATCAGCCTACGGATCGTGCCTGTTACGGTCGGGGCATGGTCTCCGGGGGATTCGCCGTCGTCAGCGTCCTGTACATCGCCTTCGTCGTCGCGCTCGCCGTGCTGGCGGTCGCGCTCATCGTGCTCGTGTTCGTCGCGATCCGCGTGCTGCGGCTGTCCGCGACGGAGCGGGAACTGCGGATCGAGCGGCTGCATTACCAGGCAGCCGTCGACGGCATCGGTGACGACGATCAGACGCCGCCCGCGCCCTGATCCCGGACTGCGGGTCAGTCGACCGACTCGGACTCCGACTCGCGCAGCGCCGCGTACTGCTCGGCTCGCTCGGTGGCGGCCCAGGAACCGAGCAGCGCCAACGACCGCTCGGACTCGCTGCCCGGCTCCGCCGAGTACGAGAACATCACGAGCCCCGGGTCCGCGACGAGCTCGAGGGCCTCGTAGTCCAGGCGCAGCTCGCCGACGATCGGGTGCAGCAGGCGCTTCTTGCCGGTGCGGTGCATCCGGACGTCGTGCGCGGCCCACCAGGTGCGGAACTCCTCACTGCGGGTGGACAACTCACCGACGAGCGTCACGAGCCCCGGCTCGCACGGGTTCGACACCGCTGCGGCCCGGAGGATCGCCACGGCGTCCCGTGCGGTCTGCGCCCAGTCCGCGAAGAACTCCTTCGCCGCCGGGTCGAGGAACGTGAAGCGGGCGGTGTTCACCGGACGCCCGGGCCCGGCGAACATCGGCGCGTACAGGGCACGGCCGAGCTCGTTCGTGGCGACGACGTCACCGCGTTCGTTCCGCACCCACGCCGGCGCGCCGGTGATCGAGTCGAGCAGCCGCTGCACGCCGGGGCGGACGCGCGTCGGGACGTTGCGGTGCATGACCTTCACGCCGGAGTTCGCGAGCCGGGCGAGGTCCCACAGGTGCACGCGCTCGTCCTCGTCGAGCTGCAGCGCACCGGCCAGCCCTTCGAGCACGCTGTCGGACACGCCCTTGAGCGAACCCCGCTCGAGTCGCGTGTAGTAGTCGACGCTCACCCCGGCGAGCATCGCGACCTCGTGGCGGCGCAGCCCAGGCACGCGCCGGACCCCACCGCCGAACGAGGGCATGCCGACCTGCTCGGGGGTGAGCCGCGCCCGCCTCGAGGACAGGAAGTCGCGGATCTCGTTGCGCACGTCGATACCCATGCGACGAGCGTACGTCCCGCACCTGGCACCCCGGCAGGCCCTGCCGGTACCCGGTACCCGGTACGAGCGGACGAGCGGACGAGCGGACGAGCTGACGAGCGGCCGAGCTGACGAGCGGCCGGGAGGCGCGGGGCGGGGCCGCCACGTCCTCCCTCGCAGGCTCGGTCGGCGCGCCCCGCGCAACGCTGCGCGTTGCTGCCCAGCGGGACGCGCCCGTCCGCTACGCCGTCGCGTCGGCGGTGATGCGGACGCGCGCCACCCGGTGACCGTCCATGGCGGTCACCTCGAGGCGGTGGCCGTCGACCTCGACGACGTCGCCCACCTCGGGCACGCGGTCCAGTGCGACCTGGACCAGGCCGCCGACCGTCTCGTAGTCGCCGTCCGGCAGGACGGGGCCGCCGTCGGCGACGAGGTCCTCGAGGACGGTCGACCCGTCGATGCCGTCGAGTTCCGCCGTGGGCTCGTCGTACTCGTCGCGGATGCGTCCGACGAGGTCCTCGAGCAGGGCCTCGAGCGTCACCATCCCCGCGCTGCCGCCGTACTCGTCGACGACCAGGGCGATCTGGTGTCCCTCGGTGCGCATGTCCGCGATCGCACTCGACAGCGACTTCGTCTCCGGCAGCGCCAGCACCGGACGGACCAACGTCGCCACCGGGGCGGTGGGGTCGGCCGGTCGGAGGAGGTCGCGGAGGTGCACGAACCCGTCGACGTGGTCCCGCGACCCGTCGGTGACGAGGTACCGGGTGTGCCCGACCGCGATCGCGTGGTCGGTGGCCGCGGCGACCGAGGTGCGGGCGTCGATCGTCGACACGTCGTACCAGGGGCGCATCGACTCGCGGAGGATGCGGTCGCCGGCGTCCAGGGCGCTCCGGGCGATTCGGCGGCCCTGCGCGTCGATGGCGTCGTGCTCCTCGACGAGCCCACGGAGCTCCTCGGTGCTCATCGACTCGCTGCGCGCGTTCGGGTCGCCGCCGAGCAGCCGCACGACGGCGTCGGTGGACTTCGAGAGCAGCCAGATCACCGGCCGCATGAGCGTTGCGAAACGGTCCAGCGTCGGCGCGACGGCCATCGAGAAGCCCTCGGCGCGCTGCAGGGCGAGACGCTTCGGCACGAGCTCGCCGAACACGAGCGACAGGTAGGCGATGACGAGGGTCATCAGCACGAGGGCGACCGCCTCCGCTGCGCCCCGGTCGAGCCCGAGCCCGGTGAAGAGCGGCGCCACGTCCGGCGCGATCGACGACGCACCGTACGCGGCGGAGAAGAACCCCGCGACGGTCACGCCGATCTGCACGGCGGACAGGAACCGGTTCGGGTCCCGCCCGAGTTCGGCGACGCGCACCCCACGGGAACCGCGGCGCTCGAGCTGCTGCAGCTGCGACTCACGCAGGGACACGAGGGCGATCTCGGCGGCGGCGAACACGCCGCCGACGAGCACGAAGAGGACCACGAGCCCGAAGGCGATCCAGGTGTCGGCGCCCATCAGCGGGCGGCCCGGTCAGATCGTCGGCGGGCGGGCGGTCTGTGACAGTCGTCCATGCCTGTGACTCTGCACAGGAAAGCTGATCAAGCGGTGAGGGAACGCCCGATGCGCGCTTCGAGCCAGGCTTCCGGGTCGATCGGTGTGACGCCGTCCATCCAGACCTCGAGGTGCAGGTGCGCCCCGGTCGAGACCCCGGAGGAGCCGACCTTGCCGATGAACTCCCCGGCCTCGACGGTGTCGCCGACCTTGAGCGGCGAGGAGCCCGGGATCATGTGCCCGTAGAGGGTCGAGACCTCGCGGCCGTCGACCACGTGGTCGATGATCACCGCGGTGCCGTACGAGAAGTAGGTTCCGGAGACCCGGACCGTCCCGGAGGCGACCGCACCGATCGGGGCGCCCATGCCCGGGTTGAAGTCGAGGCCCTGGTGCAGCGACGAGCACGCGCCGCACGGTGCCGAGCGGTAGCCGAAGCCCGAGCTCATCCGGACCGGGCCGGGGAACGGCGACCGGACCTCGCCGCCGTAGGACACCGACGTGCCGGGGGCTCCGGCCGTGCCGCCACCGACGGTGAACTCGTCGCGGTCGAGGGCGCTCGCGGAGATCGCCTGGGTGACGGCGTAGTCCTGCGTGCGGACGGTCGGCGCGAGGGTCGACGTCGCCATCGAGGTCCCGGCGCTCGCGTGGGCCGGCATCGCCGAGGCGGCGAACATCGCCAGGGCGGCGAGTGCGCTGGTGAGCGTGATCCGGCTGGCGCGGGCGGACCGGGAGGCGCGGGGTGCGCCGGGCACGCGCGGCACGACGGGCGCGGGGCGGCGGACGACGCGGGTGATGCGCTGGTCGACGTGCTCGGTGCGCACCCGGGCTGCGGTGGCGCGTCGGCCTGCCGGTGCCGGTCGGACGGCCGGGGTCGGGCGGCTGGCCGGTACTGCGGCCGGTCGGACGGCCTTCGCGGGGCGCTCGCGGCGGGCCGGCTTGCGGGCTGCGGCACGCTCGGCGTCGAGGGCGGCGCGACGAGACAGGTGCACCACCGGGGTCGCCGGGTGCTGGTCGGGTTCGCGTGCAGTCGTCATGGCCGCCAACCATTCTGCACGACTCTGTCGCTTTGTACAGGTCCTTTCGTGATCTTCCCGTTACCCGCGGCCTGGGAGGGTCCTGATGCGACCGCTCGCCACGGCCGCGGATCCTCCGCCGTCGGTAGTGTCCGCAGTGAGCGAGCGGAAAGGACCCTCCACATGGCCCGAACGCCGCGAGAACGGCACGAACCCGTCGACCTGGCGTCGGCGCACGTCGTGCTCGCAGGGACGCAGGAACTGCTGCCGGTGCTCCGGGCGGCGGCCGTCCGTGCCGGGGTCGACGCCGCCCGGATGCGCGTCGTCGGGGTGGACGACCTGCCGGACCCCGACGAGACCTGGGACGCCGAGCTCGCCGTCATCGCGATCCGACGCCCCGGGGACGACCCCGCGTTCCACCGGGCGCACGAGGCCGCGGACATGATCGATCCGCTGCTCGCGCCGCACGCCGTCCGGATCGTCGTGACGGTGTCCGGCCTGACGCGGCTCGCACCGAAGGTCGAACGGACGCTGACATCCGAGGTGCTGCACCAGATCGGCGCGGCCTCGGCACCGTCCGGCTTCGAGCGTCCGTTCCGGAACTTCCGGATGCGCGCCGGGCTCGCAGCACTCAAGGCCGCCGGCGTCCGGGTCTTCCGGGTCCGGATCGGCGAGTAGCGCCCGCCCACGGGTCCTCAGCGGGTCGGCGCGCCCCGGAGTTCGAGGGCGATCTGCTCCGCGTCGAGGTTCTGCAGGAGCGACTCGAGCACCTCGGCGTCGAACGAGCCGTCGTCACGGGCGTCGAGGATCGCGGTCCGCTGCGCTTCGAGGACGGCGAGTCGTCGGGCCTTCTCGCGCCCCATCCACGCCCGGAGTTCGGCCGGGTCGGCGGCCTCGAGCTCCTCGCGCGCCCTCGGGTCTGCCTCGGCCGTACCGGGCACCTGCTCCGCGGCGGTCCGCATGAGCTCGAGCAGCCGCTTCCGTTCCTCGGTGTCCTTCGCCGCGTCGCCCGTCGTGGGCACGGCGATCCGGCGGAGCAGCGGCCCGATCGTCCCGCCCTGGAGCACCAGGGAGAGCAGGGCGACCGCGAATGCCACGAACACCAGGAGGGAGCGCTGCGGGGTGCCCTCGGGCAGGGTCTGCGCGGCGGCCACGGTCACGGCACCGCGCATCCCCGCCCAGACCACGGCGGTGCCCTCCCGCCAGCCGAGCGGCGCCTTCGTGTAGTACGCGATGTCCGCCAGGGTGCGGCGGACCCGGGTGGTGAACCGGTCGAGTTCGCGCTCGGACGGGGCGCGGTTGCCCGGCCGGTGCTCCCGGATGACCTCGCTCATCGCGTCGCGGTCGCCGGCGTGCATCTCGGCGAAGCGCTCCTGCATCCGTTCGCCACGCTTCGCGCTCGCGGACAGGGCGAACAGGAGCGGCACGACGTACGCGGCACGGACGAGCACGGTGAGCACGAGGGCGCCGGCGGCGATGAGGAGCGCCGGCCCGATGCCGCGGTGGTCCTCCTGCACCTCCTGCAGGATCTTCGCGAGCTCGAGCCCCATCGTCAGGAACACCGCGCCCTCGAGGACGAGCTCGATCGTCTGCCAGTTCTGCGCGTCCGACAGTCGGTGCCCCGGTGGCAGCTTCCGCGGGCCGACGATCCCGGTGAACAACCCGGCGACGACCGCCGCCACGAGTCCCGACCCGCCGAGTTGCTCGGTGGGCACGGCGGCCACGAACGGGATCGCGAACGACAGTGCCGTGTTGACGGCGGCGCTCGGGACCCGGGCCCGCACCCAGACGTTCGCCCACCCGACGAGCCAGCCGATGACCACGGCGATGGCGACGGCCTTGGCGAAGTCGCCGAGCGCACCCCAGAACGAGAAGGACGCGCCGGCGGTGAAGATCGCCGTGCGCAGGAGCACGAGCGCGGTGGCGTCGTTGAGGAGCGACTCGCCGTCGAGGATCGAGATCGCCCGACGGGAGATCGAGGTCTGCTTGACGATCGAGGTGGCCACGGCGTCGGTCGGGCTGACGATCGCCCCGAGCGCGATGCCCCACCAGAAACCGAGTCCCGGGACCACCCAGGCGAAGAACAACCCGAGGACGAGGCTCGATGCGACGACGAGCAGGACGGACAGGCCGCTGATCGCGCCGAACTCCCGTCGGAAGTTCATCGACGGCATCGACACCGCGGACGAGTACAGCAGCGGCGGCAGGACCCCGGCGAGGATCCACTCCGGCTCGATCTCGGCGTCGGGGATGAACGGCAGCAGGCTCGCGACGATCCCGACGGCGACGAGCACGAGCGGTGCGGCGACGCCGATGCGCGGACCGAGCACGGCCGCACCGGCGATGGCGATGACGCCGACGACGCCGACGATGAGGAGTTCGGTCACGCCCCCAGGATGGCACCGTGCTCGGCCGCGACGACCGCCACGCTGCCCACGGCCAGCACGAGCGCGAGCGACCCCGCGGCTGCGGTGGTCCCGATCCGCCGCAGCCGGGGGCCCGACCCGTGGCCCCGCGGTGCGGACCGGGCGGCGCCGCGTTGCGGTTCCGGCCCGACCAGCCACGGGCCGGAACCGTCCTCGTCGTACGAGAACGGCCCGGAGCCGTCCGGGGCGTACCGGAACGGTCCGCTGCCGTCCACGGCGTACGCGGAGCGCAGGTCCTCGGCGGACCACCCGAAGTCCTCCGGTGTCTGACGTCTGGTCGACATGTGCGCGCTCCCTGGCCGTGTGTACTGCGGAAGTCCATTCCAGGCGCTGTGTCTATGGAACGGCAGTGTGCCTCCAGGAAGGCTGCCGAGCGTCTGCTCCACGCAGACGGCACCATGTATCTTGATGTCGAGACATCCCGCACCACGAGTAGCGTGGACGTACCGACGGTCGAACAAGGGAGTACCCGCCAGCATGGCCAAGATCATCTACACCCTCACGGACGAGGCGCCGTTCCTCGCCACCCACTCCTTCCTCCCGGTCATCCAGGCCTTCGCCGGCACCGCTGGTGTCGACGTCGAGACCCGCGACATCTCGCTCGCCGGCCGGATCATCGCCCAGTTCCCGGAGCGGCTCACCGCCGAGCAGCGCCTGGACGACGCCCTCGCCGAGCTCGGCGACCTCGCCACGACGCCCGAGGCGAACATCATCAAGCTGCCGAACATCTCGGCGTCGATCCCGCAGCTCAAGGCCGCGATCAAGGAACTCCAATCGCAGGGTTACGACCTGCCGGACTACCCGGACGAGCCGGGGACCGACGAGGAGCGCGACGCACGTGTCCGCTACGGCCGCACCATGGGCAGCGCCGTCAACCCGGTGCTGCGCGAGGGCAACTCCGACCGCCGCGCGCCGCTGTCGGTGAAGAACTACGCCCGCAAGCACCCGCACCGCATGGGTGCGTGGTCGTCCGACTCGAAGACGAACGTCGTGACGATGGGCACGGACGACTTCCGCTCGAACGAGCAGTCCTGGATCGCTCCCGCCGACGACGTGCTGACCATCGAGTTCGTCGGTGCCGACGGCGAGACCACCGTGCTGAAGCAGTCGATCCCCGTCCTCGCCGGCGAGGTCATCGACGGCACCGTCCTGCACGTCCGGGCGCTCGAGGCCTTCCTGCGGGACCAGATCGCCGCGGCGAAGGAGCAGGGCGTCCTGTTCTCGGTCCACCTCAAGGCCACGATGATGAAGGTCTCCGACCCGATCATCTTCGGGCACGTCATCCGGGCGTTCTTCCCGACCGTGTTCGAGCGCTTCGGTGCCGACCTCGCCGCTGCCGGCCTCACCCCGAACGACGGCCTCGGCTCGATCCTCGCCGGCCTCGACGCCCTGCCGAACGGCGCGGAGATCAAGCAGGCCTTCGCGGACGGCATCGACGCCGGCCCCGAGCTCGCGATGGTCGACTCGGACAAGGGCATCACGAACCTGCACGTCCCGAGCGACGTCATCGTCGACGCCTCCATGCCCGCGATGATCCGCACCTCCGGCCACATGTGGGGTCCGGACGGCGAGGAGCACGACACCCTCGCGGTGATCCCGGACTCCAGCTACGCCGGCATCTACCAGGCCACCATCGAGGACTGCCGGGCCAACGGCGCGTTCGACCCGGCCACCATGGGGTCGGTGCCGAACGTCGGGCTGATGGCGCAGAAGGCCGAGGAGTACGGCTCGCACGACAAGACCTTCGAGGTGCCGGCAGCCGGCCGCGTCCGCGTGGTCACGAGCGGTGGCGAGACGGTCATCGAGCACGAGGTCGAGGCCGGCGACATCTGGCGCGCCTGCCAGACCAAGGACGTCGCCATCCGCGACTGGGTGAAGCTCGCCGTGACCCGCGCCCGGGCCACGGGTTCGCCCGCCGTGTTCTGGCTCGACGAGACCCGTGCACACGACGCCAACCTGATCGGCCTGGTCCGGACGTACCTCGGCGAGCAGGACACCGACGGCCTGCAGATCGAGGTCATGTCCCCCGAGGACGCCATGCGCTTCTCGCTCGAGCGCATCCGCCGCGGCGAGGACACCATCTCGGTGACGGGCAACGTGCTCCGCGACTACCTCACCGACCTGTTCCCGATCATGGAGCTCGGCACCTCGGCGAAGATGCTCTCCGTGGTCCCGCTGCTCGGCGGCGGCGGCCTGTTCGAGACCGGTGCCGGTGGCTCCGCGCCGAAGCACGTCCAGCAGCTCGTGCAGCAGGACTACCTGCGGTGGGACAGCCTCGGCGAGTTCCTGGCGCTCGCGGTCTCCCTCGAGCACCTGGCCGGCGTGACCGGCAACGAGCGGGCGAAGGTCCTCGGTGAGACCCTCGACCGCGCCACCGGGACCTTCCTCGAGCAGGACAAGTCCCCCGGTCGCAAGCTCGGCACGATCGACAACCGCGGCAGCCACTTCTACCTGGCGAAGTACTGGGCGGAGGAGCTCGCGGCACAGACCGTCGACGCCGAGCTCGCCGCGTCGTTCGCGGAGATCGCCCGGACGCTCGGCGAGCAGGAGTCGACGATCGTCGAGGAGCTCATCGCCGTGCAGGGGCACCCGGCGGACATCGGCGGGTACTACCGTCCGGACGACGCGAAGACGAGCGCCGTGATGCGCCCGTCCGCCACGTTGAACGGGGTGCTCGCGGCCCTGTAGCCGCGCTGACGACGGACGGGAGGCGCGGTGCCGGCTGGCACCGCGCCTCCCGTCCGTCGCGTCGGTCGCGTCCGCACCGCGTCGGGTCGTCAGCGCCCCGCCCCGTTGGTCGCGGAACGTGTCGCCCGGGCGCGCGCCGGCCGACACCTTCCGCGACCGACGCGGACGTGAGCGGCACGTCGTGCGACCAGGCGTCGGCCGGACCGTGCGACCGACCGTGCGACCGACCGCGCGACCAGTCGCCGGGGAGCCCGGCGCGCGTCAGCTGCGTGCACCGCCGGGCGGGCCGATCACCAGCAGCCCTGAGAACACGAGCGCGACCGCCACGACCCCGATGCCGATCGACAGCGCGGGGCGGCGCACCACGGAGAACAGCAGGCGGTCCCAGAACCCGGCGCGGCCCTCCGCCGAGCGACGCCAGGCCCCGTCGAGCATCCCGCGCCGTGCGACCCCGACCTCGAACGGCACCGTCGCGTACGGCACGACGGCACTCGCCCACCCGAGCACGAGCGCACCGACCGACCAGCGCTGGTTCACCGCGACCACCGTCGTGACGACGAGGTACGCCAGGAACACGAACCCGTGCACACCGCCGCCGATGCGCACGCCCCAGTCGCCGGCGTCCAGCCCGTACTTCAGCACCATCCCGGCGATGAGGAGCGTCCAGGTCACGAGTTCGGCCACCGCGGCGGCGCGGAACAGGGATCGGGGAGTCATGCGACCAGGGTGGCGGACCCACCCGGAAGAACGCCCGACAGTGCGCCCGACACACCGGTCCTCGTATCGATTCGACCACCGGAACGGGTAGCGTCGTGGACATGTCAGTGCCGACCGAGAACCGTCCCCTGAACGTCGTCGTCTGGAACGAGAACGTGCACGAGAGCCGGGGTGACGAGACCGTCGTGGGGCACTACCCCGACGGCATGCACACCGTCATCGCCGCCGCCCTGCGCCGCGACCTGCCCGAGGCCGAGGTGTCGACCGCGACCCTGCAGGAGCCCGAGCACGGCCTCACCGCCGAGCGCCTCGCCGGCACCGACGTCCTGTTCTGGTGGGGCCACGCCGCCCACGACGAGGTCGCCGACGAGGTCGTCACCCGCGTGGTCGACGCCGTGCACGCCGGGATGGGCCTCGTGGTGCTGCACTCCGGGCACTACTCGAAGCCGTTCAAGCGGCTGATGGGGACGACGTGCTCGCTGAAGTGGCGGAACGACGGCGAGCGCGAACTCGTGTGGACGGTCGCGCCCGAGCACCCGATCGCCGCCGGGGTCCCGCACCCGATCGTCATCGAGCGCCAGGAGATGTACGGCGAGTACTTCGACATCCCGCGCCCCGACGAGGAGGTCTTCCTGTCGACGTTCGCCGGCGGCGAGGTGTTCCGGTCGGGCGTCGCGTACCGCCGTGGTCTCGGTCGGGTGTTCTACTTCTCCCCCGGCGACCAGGAGTACCCCGTCTACCACCACCCCGACATCCAGCGGGTGCTCGCGAACGCGGCCCGGTGGGCGGCCCCGGTGTCCGAGCGGCGCGAGCTCACCGCCGACCCCCACCCGCGGGACTGGTTCCTGGGCGAGGGTGCGGGTAGACAGGACGGGTGACCCACCTCGACGCCGCAGCGCACCGGACGGCAGTGGTCGAGGCGCTCGGCGTCCTCGGCAGCGGCCCCGAAGAGCGCTTCGACCGCATCACCCGGATGACGCAGGAGGCGTTCGGCGTCCCGCTGACCTTCCTGAACCTCGTGCACGACGACCTCGTGACGGCACAGTCGACGCAGGGCTGGCGGCAGGGCGGGAGCGCCCCGGCCGAGCAGGTCTTCTGTTCGACGACGGTGCTGACCGACGAGCCGATGGTGGTGCCGGACGCCACGCTCGACCCGCGGTTCGCGCACCTCGCGGCGGTCACCGAGCAGGGCGTGCGCTTCTACGCCGGCGCGCCCCTGGCGATGCTCGACGGCACCCGGGTGGGCACGCTCTGCATCATGGACGCGAAGCCCCGTGAGCTGACGGCGGCGGACCTCGACCTGCTCCGTGACCTCGCACGCTGGGCGGAGCGGGAGCTCGGGCACACGATCGAGGACGACCGGGTCCGACGCGTGGTCGCGGGGCTCGTGCCGGAGCCGGTCGACGTCCCCGGGCACACGCTGCAGGTGCTGACGCTCCCCCGCGCGGACTCGGGTGACGTCGCGGACTGGCGGATCGCCGGCGACGGTCGCCTGCACGTGACGGTCGGCTCGGTCCCCGCCGTCGGCAGTGCGTCGGCGATCCTGGCGGCCGCGGTGCGGGCAGCGGTGATCGCGCGCACGGACGTCCCGATGGACGAGGCGGTCGTCGGCCTGGAGGCGCAGATCACCGCCGACCTGTCGGCCGCGGACACGGTCGCCTCGCTCTTCCACCTCCGCCTCGACCCGGGGACGGGTCACGTCGTCCACTGGGACGCCGGGCACGGCCTCGCCGCGGTCGTCCGGGCGGACGGCGGGGCCGAGGTGCTCCGGTCGTCCGACCTGCCGCTGGGCCTGCAGCCGACCGGGACGCCACGGACCCCCGGGGCCCTCGAGCTCGGCGCTGGCGACCGCATCGTGCTCTGCACCGACGGCGTGCTGGCGGGCGTCGGTGACGTCGACGCACTCGTCGAGCTGGCCCGGACGACCCCGGACGCCACCGGACTCGTCGAGCGCGTCCGTGCGCTGGCCTCCGGCGGGACGCTCGTCGTCCTGAGCGCGGACCGCGACACCGGCCGCGGCACTGGCCGCGGGGCTGGCCTCAGTGCCTCGCCGGCTTCGCCGTGAGCGACACGACGAGCAGCGTGGCGAGCATCCCGAAGCCGGCGAGCTCGATGCCCAGTCCCGCGAGCTGCCAGTAGGCGCTGCCCACGACCTGCGGCTGCGTGATCGACTCCGGCCACCACGGGTCGATGAGGGGGAACGACCCCGGGAACGGGTCGAGGCCGAACACCACGAGCCCGCCGAGCAGCAGCACCACACCGAGCGCGGCCATCGCCCCGCGGGACCGGTGCAGCATCCGGGCGACGAGTGCGGCCGCGATGCCGGCGAGCCCGACGACGGCGACGAGGAAGGCCAGCACGACGATGGTCTGCGGCGTCAGCGCGACCCAGTCGAGCAGGGCGATCGGGAGCAGCAGCCAGCGCCCGGTCCGGGCCCAGCGTGCAGGGTTCCGCCATCCGTCCATGCCCGGAACCGTAGGACACCCGGCCTGACAGCGGGCCGGTGATCCGCCGTGCGGGACCCGGGAGCGTCGACGTCCTCGACCTCAGTACGATTGACGGATCATGGCGCAGGACGGTGGCACGCGGCAGCAGCGGGCGGTCGCCACGCGGGCGGCGATCGTCGAGGCAGCAGCCGGCGAGTTCGACGTGCGCGGCTACCTCGGCACCTCGGTGGACGGCGTCGCCGAGCGCGCCGGTCTGACGAAGGGCGCCGTCTACTTCCACTTCGCGTCGAAGGCCGACCTCGCCGGTGCCGTCATCGCCCGGCAGCACGAGGTGTCCCGCGCCTACGGCGAGGCGGCGGCTGCTCGGGGTTCGACCCCGCTCGAGGTGATGATGTGGATGTCGCAGGGCCTGGCGACGCAGATGATCCACGAGGTCGTGGTCAGCGCCGGCATCCGGCTCTCCACCGAGGCGGCGACGGCCGACGTCGCCCGGCAGGACCCCTACACGGACTGGATGCAGGTGACCGCCGAGCTGATGCGGCAGGGCATCGCCGCCGGTGAGGTCGACCCGGCATGGGACCCCGAGTTGATCGGTCGCGTGGTGATCCCCGCCTACACGGGCGTGCAGACCGTGTCCGACGTGCTCGCGGGCCGGGACGACCTGTACGAGCGTCTTCGGGAACTCTGGACGGTCCTGCTCGCGGCGATCGTCACGGACCGGGTGCGGCCGGAGATCCCACGCTTGGTCGCCCTGATCGCCCCGCTGCCGGGGGACTGAGCGACGCGGGTCCCCCCATGGACACCCACGTCACCACGCCCCCCCCCCCCCCCCCGAGCGTACCCACCGGTCGGTTTCTGCGATCTCCCCCGTTCACGGGTGTGGGCGGTGCCGAACTAGCCTGGTCCGATGGCCACCCCCGCAGCCGAGGTCGACGTCGACGAACCCCTCGTCCGGGCGCTCCTCCGCGACCAGCACCCCGACCTGGCGGAGCTCCCGCTCGACGTCGTCGCGAACGGCTGGGACAACGTCATCGTGCGGCTCGGGGACCTGCTCGCCGTCCGGCTCCCCCGTCGTGCAGCGGCCGCCGACCTGATCGAGCACGAGCAGCGGTGGCTCCCGGAGATCGCCCACCGCGTTGCCGCGATCGTGCCGGTGCCCGACCCGGTGCGCACGGGACGTCCGGCACTCGGCTACCCCTGGTCCTGGAGCATCGTCCGCTGGCTGCCCGGCGCCGCTGCGGGCGAACGGGCCGGCGGTGTGCACGTCGCCGAGGCGCTCGCCGCCTTCCTCGAGCTGCTGCACGTGCCCGCCCCGGAGGACGCCCCGGTCAACCCGGTGCGGGCCGTGCCGCTCGCGACCCGGAGCGAGGCGGTGCTCGCGCGACTCGCCACGGCGGACGTGCCACGTGCCCGCGAGCTGGCGGCAGCCTGGCGGGCCGCCGCCGACCTGCCCGCGTACGCCGGGCCTCCCGTCTGGGTGCACGGCGACCTGCACCCGTTCAACGTCCTCGTCGACACCGGGCCGGACGGCGGGCTCCGCCTGTCCGCCGTCGTCGACTTCGGCGACGTCACCGCGGGGGACCCCGCCGTCGACCTCGCGACCGCCTGGCTGACGCTCGACCGGGAGGCACGGCGCACCTTCCGCGCGCACGTCGCCGTCGCCGACGACGACACCTGGGGACGGGCGCGCGGCTGGGCCGTCTCGATCGCGTCGGCCCTGGCACTGTCCGACGACCGCGCGTTCCGCACCGTCGCGAGGCGGGGGATCGACGCAGTGCTGGACGATTGACTCTGCCCGGGGCTATCGTGACCGCACCAATCCGTGCACGTGAAGATCGGAGGGGCCGTCATGACCCTCGAGTTCCGCGTCCAGCACGACGTCGCCACCGACGCCTCTCCCGTCCCGTCCGCCCCCTCCCGCACCGGCCTGCGCGGGTTGCTCGACCGGATCGCCGCGCGCCGTTCCGCAGCGCGCGACCGCCGGGTCGAAGCCAGCCTGCAGGAACTGCACGACCTCGAACGGCTGCTCTCCGGCGCCCGCGGTGTCATCGAGCGGGGGTGGATCCAGCACGCGTGGTTCGCGTACGTCGACGAGCACGGTCGGATGCGCAAGGCCTCCAGCGCCGCCGCCATGGACGTGCAGGGCCGACCGCTCGTGGCGGCGTGCCTGGTCGGCTCGATCGTCTCCGCCGCGGGCGGACCGCACGCCGTGCACTCCCAGCCCGTCCAACGCGCGCTCGACCTGGTCTGGCACGCCCTCGCGGCCGACGAGGGCCAGCCGGTGCTCTGGTGCCCGGCCCCGGACGTCCGGATGGGCCGTGTCCGCGACCTGACGAGCTGGAACGACGCGCCGGCCCGCAACTCGGGCGAGGTCGCCGGACTCCTGCTCACCGCCGAGCGCGTCGCCGTGCAGGAGGCCGAGCGCATCCGCGACCGAGCGGTGGCACGATCGAGGGCATGAGCTCCGCCGACCCGGTTCCCGAGGTCCACCCAGCGCCGACAGCGCCGTCGATCGCGTCGAGCGGCGGTTCGCTCCTGTCCGACGAGGGTGCCGCGCCGACGACCGACGAACTCCTCGTCAAGCAGACCCTGCACCGGTACCTGCAGAAGCACCGTGCCGCGCTGCTGGCGAAGCTCGACGGACTGGCCGAACGCCAGGCGCGGTGGCCGGTGACCCCCACCGGCACGAACGTCCTCGGGCTCGTCAAGCACGTCGCCGGCGTGCAGGCCGGGTACTTCGGCGAGGTGTTCGGGCGGCCCCTGGCGGACCCGCCCGCCTGGCTCGAGGCAGAAGACGGCTCGGACATGTACGCCACGCTCGACGAGACCCTGGACGACGTCGTGGCGTTCCACCACCGCAGTGCCGCGCACGCCGACGCCACGATCGAAGCGCTCGACCTCGACGCCCGCGGGGTCGTCCCCTGGTGGCCCGCCGAGCACCGGGCGGTCACGCTGCACCGGATCCTCGTGCACATGGCCTACGAGACCGCACGGCACGCGGGCCACGCGGACATCGTGCGGGAGATGCTCGACGGGCTCGCCGGCGACGGGGACGGCAACCTCGCCCGGAAGACCCCGGAGGAGTGGGTCGAGTGGCGCGAACGGCTCGTCGACATCGCCGAGCGATCGGCCCTGCGCTCGATCGCGCCGTAGCCGACGCCTCCTGGCGATCGTTATCGTTCTCCCAGGGTGGGCCGCTCTCCCCGCGCCTGACCTGGGCTTCTGCTCTGTGCGGACGCGCAGGATCTGACCGGATCCGACGTTTGCAGATGTACAAATAGCACTCGCGCTGCGTACGTTGGGCGGCATTCGTGCCCCGATCCGTGGGCAATTCGGCCGACCGGAGGGGAGCGCTTCCCGCGTGTTCCAGTACATCGGAGAGCGGTGGGACCAGATCTGGTTCGCGTCGTGGCAGCACTTCTCACTGGTGGTCCAGTGCACCGTGCTCGCGACGCTCATCGCCGTGGTGCTCGCCACACTCGTCTACCGCAGCCCACGACTGACCTCGGTCGCGAACGGGGTGTCCGCCATCGGCCTGACCCTGCCGTCGTTCGCGGTCATCGGTCTGCTCATCGTCCCGCTCGGCTTCGGCGTCGTGCCGTCCGTCGTCACGGTCGTGTTCTTCGCGACCCTGCCGATCCTCCGCAACGCGGTCGTCGGCCTCGCCGAGATCCCGCCGACCGTCGTCGAGTCGGCGCGGGGCATCGGCATGAGCCGTTTCCGCACCCTCGTGCAGGTCGAACTGCCGATGGCGTGGCCGATCATCCTCAGCGGCGTCCGGGTGTCGGCGCAGATGGTGATGGGCATCGCCGCGATCGCCGCCTACGCACTCGGCCCCGGGCTCGGCGGCTTCATCTTCTCCGGGCTCTCCCGGCTCGGCGGCGCCAACGCCCTGTTCTCCGTCACGGTCGGGGTGGTGGGCGTCGTCCTGCTCGCGCTCGTCCTCGACCTGCTCCTCCTCGGCCTCGGCCGCCTGACCATCTCGAGAGGTATCCGTGTCCAGCACTGACCCCGCCACCACCACCGCTGCCGCTGCTCCCGCCGGAGACGTCACGGGGCGCAGCATCCTCCTCGACGAGGTCACGAAGCGGTACCCCGGCCAGTCCAAGCCCGCCGTCGACGGCATCACCCTCGAGATCCCGGCCGGCAAGATCGTCATGCTCGTCGGCCCGTCCGGCTGCGGCAAGACCACCACGCTCAAGATGATCAACCGCCTGATCGAGCCGACCGAGGGCCGCATCGTCGTCGGCGACGACGACGTCACGGGCATCGACGCCGACGAGCTCCGCCGGCGCATGGGCTACGTCATCCAGGCCGGCGGACTCTTCCCGCACATGTCGGTCGCGGCGAACATCGCGATCGTGCCGAAGATGCTCGGCTGGTCGAAGGAGAAGATCGCGGCGCGCGTCGACGAACTGCTCGACCTCGTCTCGCTCGACCCGGACACCTACCGCGACCGTTTCCCCCGTGAGCTCTCCGGCGGCCAGCAGCAGCGCGTCGGGGTCGCCCGGGCGCTCGCCGCGGACCCGCCCGTGCTCCTGATGGACGAGCCGTTCGGCGCCGTCGACCCGATCACCCGGCAGCGCCTGCAGGACGAGCTCCTCCGCATCCAAGAAGAACTGCACAAGACGATCGTCATCGTCAGCCACGACTTCGACGAGGCCGTGAAGCTCGGCGACTGGATCGTCATCTTCACCGAGGGTGCGCACATCGTGCAGTACGACACCCCGGAGCGGATCCTCGCCGAGCCCGCGAACGAGTTCGTGGAGAACTTCATCGGCTCCGGCGCCGGGCTGAAGCAGCTCACCCTGAACCGGGTGCGCGACGTCGAGCTCGCGCCCGCGGTGACGTGCTCCCCCGGCGAGGAGACCAAGGCCGTGCTGCAGCGCATGCGGGAGGCCGGCGGGCACGAGCACGCCGTCGTCGTCGACCGGCGGCAGCGTCCGATCGGGTGGCCGACCCGCCGCCAGCTCGAGCGACTCGACCGCATCCCGGAGGGCGTCGAGGCCGAGCTGCCCGTCGTCGGCGAGGCCGCGACGCTCAACGACGCCCTCGACACCATGCTCGTCTCGAGCGCCGGCGCCGCGCTCGTCACCGGTCGTGGTGAGGCGTTCCGGGGCGTGATCACCGTCGAGACCGTGATGGAGGCGATCACCCGCTCCCGTGCCGCCGCAGCCGAGGACCAGGCCTACACGCCGGTCGGGACGAACACGAACCCCATCGAGACGATGCCGTCGTCGCCGGTCGGGCCGACGGTGGCGTCGAGCGGGGAGGAACTGTGAGCGCGGTCGCCGCCGGGCCGGCCACGGGTGGGAGCACCTCGTGGAAGGGTCTGCTCGTCCAGCCGATCGCGATCCTCGTGGTGCTCGCCGGGTTCGTGGTCTGGCTCGCGACGGCGGACCTCACCGCCACCGAACGCTCGACGCTCAACCCGGCCGACATCCTCGCGCTGACGGGCCAGCACCTCGTCCTGACGCTCGAGTCGACTGTCCTGGTGCTCGTCATCGGCATCCCGCTCGGCATCCTGCTCACCCGCGGGCCGCTGCGCCGGGCGAGCGTGTACGTCCTCGCCGTCGCGAACTTCGGGCAGGCGGCGCCGGCGGTCGGCCTCATCGTGCTGCTCGCCGCGTGGCTCGGCCTGAACTCCTGGTCGGCCGTCGTCGCGCTCGTGCTCTACGCGATCCTGCCGGTGCTCCGGAACACCATGATCGGCATCCAGAGCGTCGACTCCCGCCTGGTCGAGGCCGGTCGGGGCATGGGCATGAGCGCGTTCGCCGTCCTCGTGAAGGTCGAACTGCCGCTGGCCGTCCCGGTCATGCTCTCCGGCATCCGCACCGCCCTCGTGCTGCTCGTCGGCACCGCCAGCCTGGCGACCTTCGTCGGCGCGGGCGGGCTCGGCCTGCTCATCACCACCGGCGTGAACCTGTTCCTGCCGAAGGTCCTGGTCTCCGGGGCGCTGCTGGTGGCACTGCTCGCCCTGTCCATCGACTGGCTCGGCCGCGTGGTCGAGACCGTCGCACGACCGAAGGGACTCCGATGACCCACGACGCACCGCAGGCCGACCCGCGGGACGCGCGCCGCGCCTCCCGTCCGACCGTCCGTCACCGTGTCGCCGCCGCCACAGCCGTGGCCGGGGCAGCAGCCCTCGTCCTGACCGGTTGCGGGCTGCAGCCCGCGACGTCGTTCGTCCCCGCCGCGGACCCCGGTTCCATCGAGCGCATCGACGACCTGCCCGACGGCGCCCACATCACCGTCACGTCGAAGAACTTCACCGAGCAGCTCGTGCTCGGCAAGATCGCCGTGCTCGCCGCGAAGGCCGCCGGGTTCGACGTCACCGACGAGACGAACGTGCCGGGAAGCGTGGCCGTGCGCGAGCTGATGACCTCGCACGCCGCGGACTTCACGTACGAGTACACCGGCACCGCGTGGCTGACGTTCATGGGCCACGCCGAGGGCATCCCGGACAAGACCGAGCAGTGGGAGGCGGTCAAGAAGGAGGACGCCGGCAACGGGCTCACCTGGCTCGACCCCGCGCCGATGAACAACACGTACGCGTTCGCCGTGCGCGACGAGGCGGTGTCCGAGCTCGGCGACATCACGACCCTCTCGGACATCACGAAGCTGCCCGTCGACCAGCGCACGTTCTGCGTCGAGTCGGAGTTCAACTCGCGTGCCGACGGCTTCAAGCCGATGCTGGAGAAGTACGGCCTCGAGCTCGGCGGTTCGGGCGACAACGGCATCCCGACGAGCAACGTCAGCATCCTCGACACCGGCACCGTCTACACGGCGACCGACCGGGGCAAGTGCAACTTCGGCGAGGTCTTCACCACCGACGGCCGCATCAAGTCGCTCGGACTCACCGTGCTCGAGGACGACAAGGGCTTCTTCCCGGCGTACAACGTCGCCCCGGTGCTCGACTCGGCCACCCTGAAGGAGTACCCGCAGCTCGAGGGCGTCTACGACCAGATCTCGCCGAAGCTCACGGACTCGGTCCTGCAGGAGCTCAACCGGCAGGTGGACGTCGAGGGTCGCGAGCCGGCGGACGTCGCCTTCGACTGGATGGTCAAGGAGGGCTTCATCACGAAGCCGTGAGCGCGCGGCGCGCGCTCGCATCGTGAGCAGGAACGGTCGGGTCCCCGCGCGGGACCCGACCATTCCTGCTCACCATGTGGCGGACGGGAGGCGCGGGGCGGGGCCGGCGCGCGCCTCCCGTCCGCCTGTTCGCTTGTTCGCTACTTGGCCGTGATGCGGGTCGCGGTGTCCCGGATCGTCGCGACCACCCGGGCGCGCACCTCCTCGGGGTCCGAACCCTCGTGGCGCGCCGCGCTGCGCAGCCCCGTCATGCACATGCCGAGGAGCATCTCGCCCGCCTGCGGTGTCGCGGCCTCCGGACCCCACGCCGGGTCCCGCTCGAGGATCGTCCGGACCGCGCCCGTCATCGCCTCGGCCACCGTGGTCATCCGGGACACCTGCCGACGCATCAACTGCGGGAAGCGCACGATCACCTCCTTGCGGGCGAGCCGTTCGCGCTCGTCGCCGAAGGAGTCGCCGAACACGAGGAAGGCCAGGTCGACCACGGCCTGCGCGGCAGGCTCCCCCGCCACGGTCGCCAGGTGCGCCTCGAGCGTCTCCGGCGCGAGGTCGAGTTCGGTGTGCCCGAGGACCGCGTCCTCCTTGCTCTCGAAGTAGTTGAAGAACGTCCGCGGTGACACCTCGGCGCGTGCGGCGATCTGCTCGATCGTGGTGTGGTCGATGCCCTGTTCGAGTGCGAGGGTGCGGGCGGCCTCGGCGATGCGGTGCCGGGTCTCGAGGCGTTTGCGGTCGCGGAGGCCCATCTCGGCGGCGGGCGACGTGTCGGGCATGGCCCCGACTGTAACCGGAACGTCACATCGTTTACAGCAAACGCAAACTTGCAGTCGTGCAGCGGACAGTACGGTGGGCGCATGACCACTCCCGTGCTCGAGGCGCGAGCCCTCGCCAGGACCTACGGCCGCGGCGCCACGCGCTTCGACGCGCTCAAGGGGGTGTCCCTGCAGGTGCACCAGGGCGAGAGCCTGGCGATCGTCGGCAAGTCCGGCTCCGGCAAGTCGACGCTCATGCACCTGCTCGCGCTGCTCGACAAGCCGTCGGCGGGCCAGATCCTGCTCGACGGCACCGACGCGGCGACCCTCAGCGCCCGGCAGGTCAGCCGCACGCGGAACAGCACCTTCGGGTTCGTGTTCCAGCAGTTCTTCCTCACGCCGAAGACGTCCGTGCTCGACAACGTCGTGCTGCCGCTGAAGATCGCCGGCGTCACCGGGGCGGAGCGGAAGCGCCGCGGGATGGCGGCGCTCGACGCCCTCGGCCTGGCCGACAAGGCGAAGAACGACGCGAACGACCTGTCCGGCGGGCAGAAGCAGCGCGTCGTCATCGCCCGTGCGCTGGTCGGTGAGCCGAGCGTCATCTTCGCCGACGAGCCCACCGGCAACCTCGACACGAACACCGGCGAGGTCGTCGAGGACATGCTCTTCGGCCTGCAGCGCGAGCGGGGGATCACGCTCGTGGTGGTCACCCACGACGAGGAGCTCGCGGCCCGGTGCGACCGGAGCGTCAACGTGCGCGACGGGCTGATCGTCGACGGGACGGGTGGTCCCGCCGTCGATGCGGCGGGCGGCGTCGGCGTGGCGGGTGGTGTCGGCGTGGCGGGTGGTGTCGGCGCGGCGGGTGGTGTCGGCGCGGCGCCGACCGGTACCGCCGTCGATGCGCCGACGACCCACGGAAGGCACTCCGCATGAACTTCCTCGACCTCCTCAAGACCGCCGTCGCGAACACGTTCCGGTCGAAGCTGCGCACCACGCTCACCGTCATCGCGATCTTCATCGGTGCCTTCACGATCACACTGACCTCGGCGATCGGCACCGGCGTGAGCAACTACATCGACACGCAGGTCGCCTCCATCGGGGACACCGGCTCCCTGACGATCACGAAGGCCGTCGAGTCCTCGACCGACAGCGGCCCCGCGAAGTACGACCCCGACGAGTCGAGCCAGAGCGTGAACCGCGGGCCGGCGTCCTTCGCCTACCTGTCGCAGTCCGACGTCGACAAGATCGAGGGCGTCTCGGGGATCCGGAGCGTCCGCCCCGCCGTCGCCCTGAGCACGAAGTGGGTCGAGTACGACGGCGCGGGCAAGTACGTCGTCGACATCGCGGCGAACGCCGGGGAACTCGACGCCGACCTCGCCGCCGGCAAGCAGCTCGACGACGCCTCGTCCGCCGGCAACCAGGTGCTCCTGCCCACGAACTACCTGAAGAACCTCGGGCTCGGCAGTGCGAAGGCCGCGGTCGGCAAGCAGCTGACCATCGCCGTCGACGACTACCAGGGCACGGAGCACACCCTCACCGCCACCGTCGCCGGCGTGCAGAACGAGTCGCTGTTCGGCGGCGGCGCCGGGGCGAACGCGGCCCTGACCGACGCGATGCAGGCAGCGCAGGAGACCGGCAAGCCGTCGTCCATCGCGACCTCGTACGCCAGCGCGACTGCCACGCTCGACTCCGGCGCGTCCGCGAGCACCGTCAAGAGCGCCCTGTCGAAGGACGGCTACACGGGCCAGACCATCCAGGACCAGCTCGGCCAGTTCCAGACCGTCATCAACGGCATCGTCGGCGTGCTGAACGCCTTCGCGGTGATCGCCCTCGTCGCGGCCGGCTTCGGGATCATCAACACGCTGCTCATGAGCGTGCAGGAGCGCACCCGCGAGATCGGTCTGATGAAGGCGATGGGCATGGGTGGCGGCAAGGTCTACACGCTGTTCTCGCTCGAGGCCGTGTTCATCGGGTTCCTCGGCAGTGCGATCGGCGCCGGGGTGGCGATCGCGCTCGGCACCGGGATCTCGAACCTGCTCGCCGGCACCGTGCTGAAGGACCTCCCCGGCCTGCAGATCATGCAGTTCGCGCCGTCGTCGGTCATCACGATCATCGTCGTGGTGATGTTCATCGCGTTCCTCGCCGGGACCCTGCCCGCCCGACGCGCCGCCCGACAGAACCCCATCGAGGCGCTCCGGTACGAGTAGGCGCGCGGGTGCATAGTCTCTGACGCGTGGCGGCATTCGGGCGGGACCTCGGCGACGGCTGCACGCTGACGCTGCGCGACCTCAGCACGGTGCGGCCGCTCCACGAGCTGGTCGTCGCCAACCTCGACCGGCTCCGGGCGGCCGAACCGTGGGCGTGGCAGGAGCAGACCGTCGAACGCATCGGCCTGCACACCGAGCACCTGCTCGGCCAGTACGCGATGGACCGGTCGCTCCCCTGCGTCATCCGGCAGGACGACCGGGTCGTCGGCGCCGCCTCGCTCGCCTTCGACCCGTACCTCGGGCAGGCATCCCTCGGCTACTGGGTGGACGCCGGCCTGGAGGGACGGGGCATCGTCCGACGCGCGGCCACCGTCCTCGTCGGGGTCGCCCGGGCGCGGGGCGCGGCGCGGGCGGAGATCCGGACGGCGGTGGGCAACGCGCGCAGCCGCGGCCTCGCCGAGCGGCTCGGCTTCACGCACGAGGGGACCCTGCGGAGTGCGATGCCGCTCGGTCCGGAGCGAGTGGACGTGGCGGTGTACGGCCTGGTGCTCTGACGCGGGCGCGGATGTGGGCGCGGATGCGGGCGCGGATGCGGGCGTGGTCGGGACTGCGCCCCGTTCCGGACACCGCGCCCCGGTGTGGCGGGGTGCACTGTCCGGCCGGGGGCGCGGTCGCGGGGGTGGATGCGGGCGCGGGCGTGGTCGCGGGCGTGGTCGCGGATGCGGGCGCGGATGCGGGCGTGGGCGTGGTTCCGTGCCGCGTCGCGAGGCGCGGTCGGGACTGCGCCCCGTTCCGGACACCGCGCCCTGGTGTGGCGGGGCGCACTGTCCGGCCGGGGGCGCGGTCGCGGGTCAGGAACCCTGGGTTGCGCCCTGCCAGACGGCGAACACCCCGCCGACGACGAGCAACGCCAGCACGAGGATCCACACCGCCAGGGCGATGAGGTTGAGGAAGATCCCCCACCCTGCGCGGCCGCGTGCGAAAGGCTCACGCCCGCGCGAGGCGATCCCGAGGCAGAGGCCGACCACCGGAGCCACGAACGTCCAACCGGCGAGCAGCGAGCAGATCCCCAGGACGAGACTCGCCGTCCCGAGTCCGGTGCGGGGGGATTCCGAGGAGGTGACCATGTCGTCGACGGTACGTGTCCACCGGGGGCGTGTCGTCCCTCCAGGGCGTGATCCGGGTCCACCTTCGGACGGACGGCCACCGGACGCCGGTATCGTCGAGTGCATGGCCCTGTTCGGACGACGCAACAAGCACGACGTGCGCGACCGACCCATCAGCCAGGTCGAACTGAAGCGCGCCGTCGACGAGGGCTTCCTCATCGCGAAGGCCGCCGTCACCATCGCCGTCGGCAACCGCATCATCACCAACGCACTGCGCGACCAGGGGTACTTCGACCACGCCGTGATCGCCGACGCCGCGCGCGAGGAACTGCACCGCATGGCCGACGAACAGCGTGGCGACGCCGAGCGCATGCGCGACATCCGGTCCCGGTCGAGCAAGCAGAAGGGCCGTTCGCGGCACCAGCACGACTACCGACGCGGTGACGACCTGAAGCTCCGGACCCGCGAAGCGACGTACGAGAAGCTCGCCGAGATGCTCGACAAGCGGCGCGAGGACCAGGGGTTCGTCGACGGCATCGTCCTGCAGGCCCGCGCACGCGCGTGGGACGACATCGGGACCACCGTCGTCGGTCGGCTCGGGTGGGCGCAGCGTCCCGCCGAGGACTACGAGGTCGGACGCGACGACCGGCTGCAGCAGATGCTCGACGAGGACTTCGCGGCGCTGCTCGCCGAACACCCCGTCGACGCGGGCACCCCGTCGGCCACCCCGGCGGACGCCGACGAACCGGATGCCGCCGACGCCGCGGACGACGGCACCGACCCGGCGGACCCGGACGCGACGCGCGGGTGAACCGGGCGACACCCGCTCGACCGTGACGGTGCGCAGCCGTCGGTCCCTAGGCTCGGGGGCATGGTGGATGCGGTGGTCGTCGGGGCCGGACCGAACGGGCTCGCTGCGGCGGTGACCCTCGCCCGGGCCGGGCTGTCGGTCGAGGTCGTCGAGCGGAACGACACGATCGGTGGCGGCGCCCGGACCGCGGAGCTCACACTGCCGGGGTTCCGCCACGACGTCTGCTCGGCGGTGCACCCGATGGCCCTGCAGTCCGAGTTCTTCCGACGCTTCCGGATGGAGGAGCGCATCGAGCTCCGGCTGCCCGAGGTGCAGTACGGCCACCCACTCGACGGCGGGCGTGCGGGCATCGCCCACCAGGACCTCGCGCGGACCGCCGAGGAGCTCGGGGTCGACGGCCGAGCGTTCCGGCAGCTCATGGGTCCGCTCGCCCGGCACGCCGACGAGGTCGCGGACTTCGCGACGAACGCCCTCCTGAACGTGCCGCGCCACCCCGTGAGCGTCCTGCGCTTCGGACTGCGTGCGCTGGAGCAGGGGTCGAGCGCGTGGAACCTGCGCTTCCGCGGCGACGTCGCCCCCGCGATGGTGTCCGGGGTCGCAGCGCACTCGATCCAGCACCTGCCGTCGTTGTCCACCGCCGCTGCCGCCCTCTCCCTCGGCGCCTACGCGCACGCCCGGGGCTGGCCCGTGCCGATCGGCGGCAGTCAGGCGATCGTCGACGCCCTCGCGGCCGACCTCGTCGCGCACGGCGGTCGGATCGAGACCGGCCGGGAGGTCCGCTCGCTCGCCGACCTCTCGCCGGCGAAGGCGGTCCTCTTCGACACGAGCGTGCCCGGCATGCTGCGGATCGCCGGGAAGCAGATCCCGACGCCGCGACGTGGAGCACTGCGGCGCTACCGGTTCGGCAACGCGGCGGCCAAGGTCGACTTCGCCCTGTCCGATCCGGTGCCGTGGACGAACGAGGCGCTCCGCCGCGCGGGAACGGTGCACATCGGCGGCTCCCGGTCCGAGATCGCCGCCGCCGAGGGCGCCGTGGCCCGAGGGCGCCACGCGGAGCGGCCGTACGTCCTCGGGTCCGAACCGACCGTGGTCGACCCGACCCGAGCCCCGGACGGCAAACACGTGTTCTGGGCCTACGCACACGTCCCCGCCGGCTCCGACGTCGACCAGACCGAGGCCGTCACCCGCCAGGTGGAACGGTTCGCGCCGGGGTTCCGGGACACGATCCTGGCGTCGAGCAGTCGGACCGCCGCGCACATGTCGGACCACAACCCCAACTACGTCGGCGGTGACATCGCCGCCGGAGCCGCGAGCTTCTGGCAGCTCGTCAAGCGTCCAGTGCTGTCGTCGGACCCGTGGCGGATGGGCGGCGGCATGTACCTCTGCTCGGAGTCTGCCGCTCCGGGCCCCGGCGTGCACGGCATGGCCGGGTGGCGCGCCGCCCGGAGTGCGCTGCGCCACACGTTCGGACTGCCCGAACACGTCGATCTCGCCCCGGAGGACTGATCGTGTCGAAGAACGTCCGTATCCTGCGTTGTCGCCCGGAGGACGTCTTCGACGTGCTCGCCGACGGTTGGCTCTTCACCACCTGGGTGGTCGGGGCCTCACGGATGCGCAGCGCGGACATCGGCTGGCCCGCCGTGGGCACACGGCTGCACCACTCGTTCGGTGTCTGGCCGCTCGTGATCGACGACGTGACGACGATGCTCGAGTGGGAGCCGTCGCGCCGCATGGTCATCCAGCCGAAGGGGTGGCCGCTCGGCGAAGCCCGTGTCGAGCTCACGGTCGAGCCGCACCGCCGCGGGTGCAAGGTCACGATCGTCGAGGACGCGGTGGCCGGACCGGCGACGTGGGCGCCCGCCGTCCTGATGCAGCCTCTGCTGTTCGTGCGCAACCACGAGACGCTCCGACGCCTCGGCTGGGTGTCGGAGGGACGCGCCTCGACCCACTGAACGACCCGGTCGCCGGCTACTCCGCGCGGCTGAACTCGCTCGCCCGACGCACCTGGTCGTCGGTGAGCGCGACACCCGTGTACCGCTCGAACTGGCGCGCCGCCTGCAGCGCGATCACCTCGGCGCCCGTGATGACCCGCTTCCCCGCAGCTCGACCGGCCAGGACCAGCGGGGTCTCCGACGGGAACGCGACGACGTCGAACACCGTGTGGGCGTCGTCGATCCGGTCGGACCCGAACGCGAGGGCGTCCTGCTGGTCGCCCCGCATGCCGAGCGGCGTGACGTTCACGACGACGTCGGCCGACGCGGCGTCGCGCTCGTCCGCCACCCACTCGTACCCGTACTGCGACGCGAGCGCCGGGCCGGTCCGGTCGTTCCGGGCGACGACGGTGAGGTGGTCGAAGCCGGCGCCCCGGAAGGCAGCGGTGACCGCCTTCGCCATGCCGCCGGAGCCGCGGAGCAGGACGCTGGAGGACGGATCGACGTCGTGCGACGCGAGCAGGGCGGCCACTGCTTCGTAGTCGGTGTTCGACGCGGTGAGGACCCCGTCGTCGTTCACGACGGTGTTGACCGACTCGATCGCCGCGGCGGACTCCTCAACGACGTCGACCAGCGGGATGATCGCCTCCTTGAACGGCATCGACACCGAGCACCCGCGGATCCCGAGCGCACGGATGCCCGTGACCGCACCGGCGAGGTCCTGCGTCGTGAACGCCTTGTAGGCGAAGTTCAGGCCGAGTTCGTCGTAGAGGAAGTTGTGGAACCGCGTGCCGATGTTGCTCGGTCGGGCGGCGAGCGAGATGCAGACCTGCATGTCCTTGTTGAGGATGGGCATGCCCACAGTCTCCCATCCCACTGCCGATGGAGCGGTCCACGAGATCGGCTGTGCATGGTGGTGGGGTTGTCCCCACCCTCGTTCCGGGAGTCCCCCGTATTCGATCGCGGGTCGACGGACCGTAGCGTCGTCTGCATGAACGCACTCATCCGCCCCCGCAACGGCCGCCTCCTCGCCGGGGTCTGCGCCGGCATCGCCGACCGCTTCGGCTGGTCCCGCACCTTCGTCCGCATCGCCTGGGTCATCCTGAGCTTCTTCCCCGGCCCGCTCTGGATCGCGTACGTCGTCCTCTGGATCCTCATGCCGAACCAGGGATCGCGGCGCTGATCCACCGCCCGTCCGGTCGGGGTCGCTGATGCACCGCCCGTCCGGTCGGGGGCGCTGATCAACCGCCCGTCCGGTCGGGGCGCTGATCCACCGCCCGTCCGGACGGGTTAGTGTGGCGGGGTGCCGGTCTCCGTCTTCGATCTGTTCAGCATCGGGATCGGCCCGTCGAGTTCCCACACCGTCGGGCCGATGCGTGCCGGAGCCGCCTTCGCGGCCCGGGTGGCCGGGGAACCGGTCGCCACGATCGCCGTCGACCTCTACGGCTCCCTGGCGTCGACCGGGCGGGGCCACGGCACGCTCGGCGCCGTCGTCGCGGGCCTGATGGGCTCCGACCCGGAAACGGTCGATCCGGACGCGCTGGCCGAGGACCTCGCGGCG
Organism: Curtobacterium sp. SP.BCo; assembly: GCF_051903265.1. Taxonomy (GTDB): domain Bacteria; phylum Actinomycetota; class Actinomycetes; order Actinomycetales; family Microbacteriaceae; genus Curtobacterium. Next base: position 462,297 of record NZ_CP194337.1, on the reverse strand, counting down.
CTCGAGGCGACCGGCTCGCTCCGGCTCGCGGGTGGAGCCACGGTCCCGTTCCGGCTCGCCGACATCGTCCTGCACCCGCTGACGATGCTCCCCCGGCACCCGAACGCCATGCGCCTCCGGGCCGTCGACGCGACCGGCGCGACGATCGCCGAGGACACCTACTACTCGATCGGTGGCGGGTTCATCACGAGCGACGCCGACGGCGACGTCGCCGAGGCCGCGATCCCGGTCGACGACACCGTGCCGTACCCGTTCTCGAGCGGCGCCGAGCTCCTGGCAGCCTGCTCGGCCGCCGGCCTGCCGGTCAGCGGGATCGCCCTCGCCAACGAGACGGCCACCCGCAGCACCGACGAGGTGCGAAGCGGACTGCTGCGCATCCACGAGGTCATGGAGTCCTGCGTCCGCCGGAGCGTCGAACGCACCGGCACCCTTCCCGGTGGCTTGGCCGTCCGGCGCCGGGCCGCCAACTGGTACGAGCAGCTCACCCGCGACGACCCCGACCACGACCCGCTCTTCGCCATGGAGTGGGTCAACCTGACGGCCATGGCGGTCAACGAGGAGAACGCCACCGGCGGACGGGTCGTCACGGCACCGACGAACGGCGCGGCCGGGATCATCCCTGCGGTGCTGTCCTACGCACTGACCTACGTGCCGTCCGTCACGCCCGAGCACCGCGACGACGCGATCGTGCGGTTCCTCCTCACCGCTGGCGCCGTCGGCTCGATCTACAAGGAGCGCGCCTCGATCTCCGGCGCCGAGGTCGGGTGCCAGGGCGAGGTCGGATCCGCTGCGTCGATGGCGGCCGCCGGGCTCGCCGAGGTGTTGGGCGGGACCCCCGAGCAGGTCGAGAACGCGGCGGAGATCGCGATGGAGCACAACCTCGGGCTCACCTGCGACCCCATCGGCGGGCTCGTGCAGATCCCCTGCATCGAGCGGAACGCCATCGCGGCGAACAAGGCGATCAACGCGGCGCGGATGGCGCTGCGCGGCGACGGAGTGCACCACGTGTCACTCGACCAGGTCGTCGAGACCATGCGGCAGACCGGCGCCGACATGTCCACCAAGTACAAGGAGACCGCGATGGGTGGTCTCGCGGTGAACGTCCCGCTCTGCTGAACCGGCTCCGGCTGCGCTCGGCGTCGACCGGTCAGCCGTGCAGCAGCGTCAGCAGCCGCGCGGTCTCGGCGGCGATCGCGTCCCGCCCGGCGGACACGTACTTGCGCGGGTCGACGACGTCGGGCCGTTCGTCCAGCACCTCGCGCAACGCCCGCGTGAACAAGCCGTTCAGGTGCGTCGAGATGTTGATCTTCGTCATGCCCGACCGGACGGCTCCGCGGAGTTCGTCGTCCGACAGCCCCGAGGAGCCGTGCAGGACGAGCGGCACCGGGACGGACGCACGCAGCCGCTCCACGAGGGCCCGGTCGACCGAGGCCTCACGGGTCTGCATCGCGTGCGAGGTCCCCACGGCGACGGCGAGGGCATCGACCCCGGTGTCCGCGACGAACGCCGCAGCGTCGTCCGGATCGGTGCGCACCCCGGGAGCGTGCACGCCGTCCTTCCCGCCGACCTCGCCGAGTTCGGCCTCGATGGCGACCCCGGCGTCGTGACAGCGGAGCGCGAGCCGTCGGGTGGCCTCGACGTTCGCGGCGAAGTCGAGGTGCGACCCGTCGTACATGATCGAGTCCACGCCGAGGTCGACCCCGGCGACGACGAGCTCGGGGTCCTCGATGTGGTCCAGGTGCACGAGGACCTCGACGTCGGCGGCACGGGCGATCGCCTGCGTCGCGGCCGTGATCGGGGCGAGCCCGCCGTGGTACCGCACGCAGTTCTCGCTGATCTGCAGGATGACGGGCAGGCCGGCGAGGGCAGCCCCCGCGACGATCGCCTCGGCGTGTTCGAGGAGGACGACGTTGAACGCCCCGACGCCGCGGTGGGCCGTCCGGGCGGTGTCGAGCAGGCCGGCGAGGGCGAGGTCGGTGATCATGCGGGACTCCCGGTTCGGTGGTCGTGCTGCTGGGTGGGGACGGTGTCGGTGCGGAAGCGACGGACGTCCTCGGGATCGACCTCGCCCGCGACGGGACGGAGGACGGCGGCGGCGCCGAAGGCCGCGGCGGTCCGGAGGGCGGCTTCGTCGACGCGGACCGGACCGGGGCCGAGTGCCGTGACGAGTCCGGCGGTCGCTGCGTCCCCGGCGCCGGTGGGGTTGCCCCTCACGCCGACGACCGCCGGGACCTCGACGACACCGTCGACGGTGTGGGCGGCGATGCCGTCGGATCCGCGGGACACCACGACGGCAGTCGCGCCGCGTCGGAGCAGGTCGAGTGCACCGGCGCGTTCGTCGGGCGCGCCGGTGGCCTCGAGCAGTTCGCTGCGGTTCGGTTTGCACACGACGCCGGCGCCGGACACCGACGCGCTCGCGCCGGCGCCGGACACCGACGCCCTCGCATTGACGCTGAACACCGGAGCGCCGCCCGCCTCGGCGGCGGCGAGGAGCGCCGCACCCGAACAGTCCACGACGCTCGGCACCCCGTGCGCCCGCGCCGCCACGACCCACCGGCCGACGACCGCGGGGTCCGCCCCTCGGGGCAGCGACCCGGAGACGACCAGTACGGTCACCGCGCCGGTCGCGAGCAGTCGTTCGACGGTGGACGTCACCGTGGCCCACTCCTCGGGCGTCACGACGGGTCCGGGTTCCCCGAACATCGTCGGGTGCTCGAGGTCGTCGACGACGGTGACCGTGGTCCGGGTCTCCCCCGTCACCGGCACGTCGGTGTGCGCGAGCCCCAGTTCGTCGAGCGTGTCGGCGATCCACCGGCCGGAGGCGCCACCCAGCGGCAGGACCGCGTGCGTGTCGGTGCCGGTCGTGGCGAGCACCCGGCCGACGTTGAGCCCCTTGCCGCCGGGGCGGCGCGCGACGTCGAGGACGCGCTGGGTCTCGCCGATGCGCTGCTCGGCCACGCGGTAGGTCACGTCGACCGCGGGGTTCGGGGTCACCACGAGGATCACTGCGTCACCACCTGCCGGAACGTCTGCGTGTCGTCGACCACGAGCACGTCGGCCGGGGTGCCGACGGTCAACGGTGCCGGGCGTCCGAGGAGCCGCGCCGGCCGGGTGGCGGATGCGGCGACGACCTCGGCGAGCGGTGTGCCGTTGGCGAGCATGCGGCGCGCGGCGTCGGCGACCGTGATCGTGCTGCCGGCGAGCGACGAGCCGTCGGCGAGCCGGGCGACGCCGTCGCGGACCGACACCGCCGAACCGGCGATCGTGTACGGGCCGTCGGGGCACCCCGTCGCGGACATCGCGTCCGAGACCAGGAGCCAGCGCCCCGGGGCCGCACGCCGGACCAGGTCGACGGTGACCGGGTCGAGGTGGTGGCCGTCCACGATGCACTCCACGAGCAGACGGTCGTCCGTCAGCGCCACGCCGACCGGTCCCGGTTCGCGGTGGTGCAGGGGCGGCATCCCGTTGAACAGGTGGGTGACGAGCGTCGCGCCGGCGTCGACGGCGCAACGGACGTCGTCCGCAGTGGCATCGGTGTGGCCGATCGCGACGGCGACGTCGGCGGCCACGAGGCGTCGGACGGCGTCGATCGCTCCCGGGAGCTCCGGCGCGAGCGTCACGATGCGGAGCGCGCCGTCCGCGGCGTCGAGGTACCGGTCGACCTCGGCGGGGCTCGGCGCGTGCAAGAGGTCCGCGCGGTGGGCGCCACGGTGGGCGGGCGCGAGCCACGGCCCCTCCAGGTGCAGCCCGGCGAGGGTGCGGTCGACCACCAGGGGCCGGAGCCCGGCGATCGCCGTGGCGGTGTCGTCCACCGAGCCGGTGGCGAGCGAGGCGACCAGGGTCGTGGTCCCGCGGGCGCGGTGGTGTGCGGCCGCGGCGACGGCGTCGTCGGCGCTGCAGCTCGCGAAGTCGTGCCCGAGTGCTCCGTGGGCATGGAGGTCGACCAGCCCCGGCACGATCGTCCCGTCGACGGTCGTCGCGGTGTCGGTCGGCGGTGGCGTCCCCGTGCCGGTCGCGGAGACGAGGCCGGCGTCGTCGACGGTCAGCCACCCGTCCCGGAGTTCGGCGGTGCCCGTCACGATGCGGCGGGCCCGCAGGAGCGCCGTCACGCGTGCACCCGGGCGTCGAGCAGGCGGCGTGCGAGGACACCGGCGCCGAGGGCACCGGCGGCGTCGCCGTGCCGCGCCGGGCGGAGTGCCGGGACGCGCAGGCCGGGCAGCCGTTCGGCCACGGCGACCCGCAGGGGGTCGAACAGCAGCGCGCCGGACTCCGCGAGTCCCCCGCCGACGATGATCGTGTGGCAGCCGGCGACCGCGGTGGTCCAGGCGAGGGCGTCCGCGAGGACCGCGACGCAGTCGTCCCACACCGCGGCGGCGTCGGGATCGCCGGCGCGGACGCGGAGCACGGCCTCGTGTGCCGAGGCGGTCCCGGAGCGTCGCGCGACTCCCCCGGCCGAGGCGATCTCCTCGACGCGGCGTCCGGCGTGCGGCCCGGACGGGATGCGGACCTGGCCGATCTCCCCCGCCCAGCCGCCGCCGGAGACGACCGACCCGTCCACCACGAGGGCGCTCGCGAGTCCGGTGCCGACGGGTACGAACACGACCGGACCGTGCGCCAGCGCCGGGTCGGCCGTCGTCTCGGCGAGGGCTCCGGCGCGGACGTCCTGCCCGAATGCCAGTGGGACGCCGATGCCGCGGCGGTCGAGCTCGGTGCGGACCCGGTCGCGGATCGGGACGTCCCGCCACCCGAGGTTGACCGCCAGGACCACCCGTCCGCCGGCTTCGTCCACCACGCCCGGGGTGACGAGCCCGACGGCGTCGACCGGGCGGATCGTGCCCGCGCGTCGGACGAGGTCCACCACGAGCACCGCGAGCCGGGAGCCGTCCGGGTCGTCGCGCGGCGTCGGCACCCGGGTCTCGTCGAGCACGAGCCCGTCGGCGTCGGTCAGCCGGGCCTTGATGCCCGTGCCCCCGACGTCGACCCCGAGCACCACGCCTGCGTCGTGCATCAGGTGAGGATGACCGAACGGGTCAGCGAACGGGGGTTGTCGGGGTCGAGCCCGCGCCCCTCGGCGAGTGCGACGGCGAACCGGTGCACGACGACGAGGCCGGCGATCGGGTCGAGGTCGTGCTCGACGAACCGTGCCCCGGTGGCCGCGACCTCGTCGGCGAGCCCCTCGGGAGCGGTACCGAGCGACCACACGAGTCGCCCGGGCTGCGCGATCGCGATCGGTCCGTGCCGGTAGTCCATCGCGGGGTACGACTCCGCCCAGAACTGCGCGGCCTCCCGCGTCTTGAGCGCGGCTTCGAACGTGAGTCCGACGGCGGCCCGGCGGCCGACGAAGGTGACCTGCTCGGCGTCGAGGAGGTCGTCGATCGGCAGCACGAGGGCGGTCTCCGCCTGGGCGGCGAGGGCGTCCACGTCGTGGCCGATCGATGCGCGCAGGAGGGCGAGGGCCGTGGTCGCGAAGCGGGTCTGCACGACCGAGCGCTCGTCGGCGAAGGGGAGCGCGACGACGTCGTCGGCGACGGGCGCCGCGGGACTGTCCGGCACGGCGGTGAGCAGCACGGTGCGCTGGTCGGGCAGGGCCTGCAGCAGGTCGACGATCTCGGTCGTCGTGCCGGAGCGGCTGATCGTCACGACGCGGTCGTACCGCCGACCGGCCGGGTACTCGGAGCCGGCGAAGGCGTCGGTGACGCCGTGGCCGGCCTGCTCACGGGCGACGGCGTAGCTCATCGCGATGAACCAGCTCGTGCCGCAGCCGACGACCGCCACCCGTTCGCCGGGCTGGGGGAGCACGTCGGCGAAGGACGGCAGGAGCGCCGCGGCGGCGCGCCAGGTCTCCGGCTGCGACGCCAGTTCGGCGCTGACGAAGGTGTCGGTCATGGGTGCCTTCCGGTCCGGGTCGATCCGGGTGATCGATGATCACGAAGCGTAGCGAGCGATCGTGCGCGATGGAAGCCCAAGACGTCATTTCCGCTCACCGGGCGGGCGTGACCGCGCCGTAGGATGGCCGTCATGACTCCGCAACAGCGGCTCAACGCCCTGCTCGAACTCGTGAGCGAACGCGGCAACGTGTCGATCGCCGAGGTCGGGGAGATGCTCGGGATCTCGCCGGCGACCGCCCGGCGCGACCTGGCGACCCTCGCGGACCAGCGACTCGTCACCCGGACGCACGGGGGAGCCGCTGCGCTCGGGGCCGGCTACGAGCTGCCGTTGCAGTACAAGATCGCGCGCCAGGCCGAGGCGAAGACCGCCATCGCCCGGGCGGCGACCCGCCTGATCCAGCCGGGCGACACCGTCGGGCTGAACGGCGGGACGACGACGACCGAGGTGGCGCGCGAGCTCGGGAAGAGCGAGCGGTTCACCCGGGCGGACGGCGAGTACGGCGTCACGATCGTCACGAACGCGCTGAACATCGGCTACGAGCTGTCCGTCCGCGCGAACGTCAAGATCGTGGTGACCGGCGGGGTCGCGCGCCGGCAGTCGTACGAGCTCGTCGGGCCGCTCGTCCGCGACACCCTCGACGAGTTCGCGCTGGACGTGGTCGTGCTCGGGGTCGACGGCCTGAGCGGCCAGTACGGTGCGACGACGATGCACGAGGGCGAGGCCGAGGTCAGTCGGCACTTCGCCTCCGTCGGTCGCCGGGTGATCGTGGTCGCGGACTCCACGAAGATCGAGCGTGCGACGTTCGCCCGCATCTGCCCGTTGGACCGCATCGACGTGCTCGTCACCGACCGGTCGGTGCCGTCGGCCTTCGCCGCCGACCTCGCCAGCGCGGGCGTGGAGCTCGTCGTCACCGACTGAGCCGACGCTGGCGGCTCCGCGACCGGAGCAGTCCGTGCCCGGAGCGGCTGCGCTGACCCGCCAAATCCGCGGCCCCGAGCGACTGCCACGGCCTGCCCTGCACACGACATCCGATCCTGTGCGCGACGTTTCCATCGTGTAAAACCCCTCGTGGTCCGCCCATGAGCGTTCGGTGAGCGCCTATTGTGCATTCATGATCGATTCGGCATCATGGGCGTCACAATCACGCAAGGGAGCGAGATGAGCGTCGACACGAACGAACCCCTCCGCGTCGCGGTGGTCGGGATGGGCCAGCGGTCCGCGATCGCCCGGCACGTCGCCGAGGCGGTCGCCACGCACCCCGACCTGGAGGCACGGGTCACCGCCGTCGCGGACGTCACCGCCGACGGGCGGGCGCGCGGGCACGCGGAGTACCCCGACGCCCTCGTCGTGGAGCACCACCGGGACCTCGTCGGCGCCGTGGACGCGGCGATCGTGACCACCCCCGACTGGACGCACGCCGAGATCGCGGTGGACCTGCTCCGCGCCGGCATCGCGGTCTACCTCGAGAAGCCGCTCGCCATCACGGTGGAGGACGCCGACGCCGTCCTGAACACCGCCGCCGAGACGGGCACGCCCCTGTACGTCGGGCACAACTTCCGGCACGCGGCGGTCGTCCGGCTGATGCGCGAGATCGTCGACCGCGGCGAGATCGGCCAGGTCAAGGCGGTCTGGTGCCGACACTTCGTCGGCAACGGCGGCGACTACTACTTCAAGGACTGGCACGCCGACCGCGCAAAGGTGAACTCGCTGCTCCTGCAGAAGGCCAGTCACGACCTCGACGTCATCCACGCCCTCGGCGGCGGCGACACCGCACGGGTCGTCGGCATGGGCTCGCTGTCGGTGTACGGCGACGTCACGGACCGGCGCGACCGGAGCGGCGAGCTGATGGGGGACTGGTTCTCGCTCGACAACTGGCCACCGCTCGAGCAGACCGGACTCAACCCGGTCGTCGACGTCGAGGACGTCTCGATGGTCATGATGACGCTCGACAACGGGGTGCAGGCGAGCTACGAGCAGTGCCACTTCACCCCGGACTACTGGCGGAACTACACGGTGATCGGCACCGAGGGCCGCCTCGAGAACATCGGCGACACCGGCGGCGGGGTCGTGAAGGTCTGGACGCACCGTCGGGGCTGGGACGTCGCGGGGGACCGCGAGTACCCGATCGACGGCGTCGCGTCCGGGCACGCCGACGCCGACCTCGTGACGATGACCGAGTTCCTCCGCGCCGTCGCGCTGGGGGAGCCCACGACGCTCTCCCCGATCGCGGCCCGCGCGGCCGTCGCCGCCGGAGCCCTCGCGACCCGTTCGCTCCGGAACGGCTCGGTTCCGATCGACGTCCCGCCGCTCCCGGCGGCGACGATCGCCCACTTCAGCACCCCCACCCCGGCCGTCACCCGCTGACGGACTCGCGAAAGGACACCCGATGCCCGCACCCACCTCCGCGAAGGGCCGTGGCCGTCGCCGCGCGCTCCTCGGCGCCGTCGCCGCGATCGGTGCCGCCGTGCTCCTCGCCGGCTGCAGCACGTCCTCCGGAGCCGCCGGCTCCGGCGGCGACTACGAGAAGGCCACCAAGGACACCAAGGCGACCCTGACGTACGCCGTCTGGGACGAGAACCAGGTCAAGGCGATCAAGGCGAACCTGCAGGGGTTCAAGGAGGAGTACCCCGACATCACGGTCAATGTCGACGTGACGCCGTTCGCCAGCTACTGGACCAAGCTGCAGACCCAGGGCTCCAGCAACACCCTGCCGGACGTCTTCTGGATGAACGGCCCGAACTTCCAGCTGTACGCGGCGAACGGCAAGCTCGCGCCGATCACCGGTGCGGTCAAGGCCGGCGCGATCGAGCCGGACGAGTACTCGTCGGCGCTCAACGACCTGTACACGTACGACGGCACCCAGTACGGCGTCCCGAAGGACTTCGACACCATCGGCGTCTGGATGAACAAGGCGCTGTTCCAGCAGGCCGGCATGGCCATGCCGTCGAAGGACTGGACCTGGGACGACTTCCAGAAGACCGGCGCGGAGCTCTCCGAGAGGCTCAAGGCGCAGGGGGCGTACGGCGCCGCGGGCGGCATGGACGGCCAGACGACGTACTACGACACGATCTTCCAGGCCGGTGGCTCCGTCATCGGCGGCGACGGCAAGAAGTCGATGTACGACACGAAGGCGTCGGAGGAGGGCCTGCAGTTCTGGACCGACCTGATCAAGTCGGGGGCATCGCCGTCGATCAAGCAGCTCACCGACACCACCGCCGACCAGTGGTTCACCTCGGGCAAGCTCGCGATGTACCAGGGTGGGAGCTGGTTCCGTTCGGCCCTGTCCGGCACGGACCTCGAGAAGGACGTCGTCGTCTACCCACTGCCGAAGGGCAAGGAGCAGGCCACCGTCATCCACGGGGTCTCGAACGTCGTCGCGGCCGGCTCGAAGCACCAGGCCGCGGCACAGGCGCTGCAGGTCTACCTGGCGAGCAAGCAGGCGCAGCAGCAGCAGGGCGACATGGGCGCCGTGATCCCCGCCTACGAGGGGACGCAGGCCGCCTTCACGAAGACCATGCCCGACGCCGACCTGCAGGTCTTCCTCGACGCGGTCGACTACGCGAAGCCGCTGCCCGTGTCGAAGAACACCGCCGCCTGGAACACCCTCGAGACGAACCTCCTGCCGAGTGCCTTCGACGGCTCGACCCCGGTCGACGAGGTCGCGAAGCAGCTCGCGCAGAAGATGGACGCCGCCCTCGGCAAGGAGAAGTGACGCCCCGGCGTCAGGGAGAGACCCGATGACGATCCACACCGAAGAGCCCGACACCGCGGCGACCCCCGTCGCCACCGGCCCCGCCCGGACGCAGCGCGCGTCCGGGCGGGGCGCCCCCGCCGGCGACCGCCCGCGTGGCCTCCGCCGGACCGACGGCGCCTGGCCGTGGTTGTTCGTGCTCCCGCTGCTGATCGGCGTCGGCACGTTCTACATCTGGCCGATCATCCAGACGTTCTGGTACTCGTTCACCACGTGGGGCGTCTTCGGCGGCGCGACGTTCAGCGGCGTCGCGAACTACGTCCGGCTCGTCTCCGACCCGCAGCTGTACCAGTCGCTGCTCAACACGGTGGTCTACACGGTGATCGTGCTGCTCGGGATCCCCGTCGCGGTGTGGCTCGCGAGCCTGCTGAACACCCCGGGCCTCCGGTTCGCCCAGTTCTACCGTGTGCTGTTCTTCCTGCCGTACGTCGCGATGCCCGCTGCGATCGCCCTGGTCTGGCGCATCATGTTCAACGGCGACTACGGCATCGTGAACTGGTTCCTCGGTCGCTTCGGTGTCGACGGCCCGTACTGGATCTCGACCCCCGGCTTCGCCCTCGTCGCGGTGTCGCTCGTGGGCCTCTGGTCGTCGCTCGGGTTCTCGATGATCATCCTCGGCGCCGGACTGAAGGACATCCCGCCGGAACTGTACGAGGCAGCCGAGCTCGACGGTGCCAGCCGGTGGCGGCAGTTCCGCTCGGTGACGGTGCCGCTCCTCAGCCCGAGCATCTTCTTCGTGCTGATCGTCACGACGATCTCGAGCTTCCAGCTCTTCGACCTGCTCTACGCCATCCTCGGCAGCACGAACCCGGTCATCCCGAAGACGATGTCCCTCGTCTTCTACTTCTACAGCGCCGGGTTCATCGACAACGACAAGGGCTTCGCGGCAGCGATCGCCATGGTGATCTTCGTCCTGATCGGCATCGTCACGCTTGTGCAGTTCCGGGTCCAGAAGAAGTGGGTGCAGGCATGACCGCGACGGCCACCACGAGCACGAAGCGCACCAGGATGCGCCGCGGGGGCAGCCACTGGTGGATCCACGTCGTCCTCGGCGTCGGCGGCTTCCTGATGGCCTTCCCGTTCCTGTGGCAGATCATCATGTCGCTCTCCACGAACGCGCAGGTGCAGTCGGTCACCCCGACCTTCTGGCCCGGCGACCTGCAGTGGCAGAACTACGCGCAGGTCTTCGAGCGCCTGCCGTTCCTCAGCCAGCTCGGCACCTCGGTGATGGTGACGATCATCCGCACGCTGGCCCAGATCGTCCTCTGCACGCTCGCGGGGTACGCGTTCGCCCGGATGCGGTTCCGCGGCCGCGCGGTCCTGCTCGCGATCGTCCTGTCGATCCTGCTCGTGCCCTCGCAGGTGTACCTCATCTCGCAGTACCAGATCGTGCAGGGCCTCGGGTGGCTCGACACCCTGATGGGGATCGTCGCGCCGGGGCTGTTCAGCGCGTTCGGCACGTTCCTGATGCGCACAGCGTTCCTGAACCTCCCTCCGGAGCTCGAAGAGGCGGCGCGGATGGACGGTGCGAACCCGTTCCAGACGTTCTGGCGCATCATGCTGCCGCTGGCGCGTCCGTCGATCAGCGTGCTGGCGATCACGACGGTGCTGTGGTCGTGGAACGAGCTGCTCTGGCCGCTCGTCGTCTCGACCCGGGCGGAGGACATGCCGCTCGCCGCCGGGCTCGCGACGCTGTCGGGCGACCGCACGATCGACTACCCGGTGCTGATGGCGGCGAGCCTCATGGCGATGGCGCCGGTGCTGATCATGTTCATCGTGCTGCAGCGTCGGGTGATCGACGGCCTGGCGTCGTCCGGGCTCAAGTGAGCGGACCGGTGACGGTCCCGACCGGCCTGGAGGCCCGTCCCGCCTCGGTCGCGCTCCTCGCGCGGGCGGTCGGTCGCGTCCAGGACCCCGCGGCGCTCGCCGCGGCACTCGCGGCGACCGTCGCCGACGCGCCCGCGGCCGACCGGGACGCCCTGGTGATGGCCGCGGTGCAGGCCGTGCTCCCGCGGACCGAGGCATGGCTCGTGGCGCACGGCGCGACCCCGGAGCAGGCGGCTGCGAGCACCGCGGACGTGGCGCGCAAGCGCGAGCGCTACGGCGTCGGGGGCACCGGGGTGGACTGGTTCTGCGCCGTCGCGACCGGACGTGTGGTGGCCGTGGGGCGCCTCCAGTACGAGCTCGGTGCGCGTCTGCCGGACGGGAGCCGGGCCTGGGCGGTGCACGTCCCCGAGACCGGTCCGCTCGACCCGGACGCCTGCGACCGGTCGCTCGCCGAGGCGCCCGACCTGCTCCGGCGCCTGGCACCGGACCACCGGGCGACGCGGTGGAGTTGCCGCTCGTGGACCCTCGACCCGGGGTTGGCGGACGGGCTCGGACCGGAGGCGAACCTCGTGCGGTTCGCCGCTCGGTTCACCCTGTTGCCACCGGGCCCGCACGACGCCGCGGACGGCGACGTCAGCGTCGCCAAGTTCGTCTTCGGCACCGATCCGGCGACCGCACGACACGCCACCGCCACCGGACGGGTGCAGCGGGCGGTGCTGGAGCGCTGGCGTGCCGGCGGCCACTGGTCGGAACGGACCGGCGTCGCCGAGGTGGCGTGACACCCCAGCGGTCGGCGGGTACCGTCACGCGCATGAACGAGCCAGATCGCGACCACCTCGACGACGGCGTGGACATGTCCTTCGAGGAGCGCCGGCAGGACACCTTCCGTCGGATGTCCGGCTCGGACGAGCACGACGCCGACCCGCGCGTGGAGGTCTCCCGCGCCGAGGACGGCGACATCCGCATCGACGTCGCCGACACCGCGGCCGTCCGCCCAGGAGGGGTGACGCGGAAGCCCGCCGAGCAGTAGCGTGCCGAGTGGACCGCGCAGAGCGGACATCGGGCACCATCGGATCGACGAGGAGTCGACATGGCCGGGAAGTTCGAGATCTGGACCGACGCCAAGGGCGAGTACCGCTTCCGCCTGAAGGCCGGCAACGGTGAGGTCATCGCGACCTCCGAGGGGTACGCGTCGAAGGCGGGTGCGAAGAACGGGATCGCGTCCGTGCAGAAGAACGCTCCCGACGCCGACATCGTGGAGATCGAGTCCTGACGACGGTGCCGTGCGCCGACGTCTGACGGTGGTGCACGGCATGATCGTCCTGTGCACCTCGTCCTCCGCCGCGTCGACGGCGGCGTCCTCGCGACGCCCCTGACCGACGCGGGGACCGCGGACGGTGACCCGACCCGTGTGGACGAGTCGCGCCTCCCGGCCTTCGTCGCGTCCCGGGACGCGCCGGACGTGCGCTGGGTGTGGGACGACACCGCGCGCTGGTACCCCGCGGTGCTCGCTGCCGGTGGTCGCGTGGGACGGTGCACCGACCTGCGCCTCGGTCGTCGTGTCCTGCGCGCTGCCCTGGCGACACGGGGGTCGGCGCTCGCCGCGGCACCGACGGACGCGTGGGACGCTCCGGTGCAGGAATCGCGCGTCGTCCGTCCGACGCAGGCGCAGTTGTTCGACGACGCACTGTTCCAGGTGGCGCCGCCGGACGACGCGCTCGATCCGGTCGCGGAACTCCGGGCACAGATCGACGCCGTCGCCGGGTCGACCGCGCCGGGGGCCCTGCGCCTGCTCCTGACGGCCGAGTCCGCCGGTGCGCTGGTCGCCGCCGAGATGTTCCACGCCGGGTTGCCGTGGCGGCCCGACGTGCACGAGGAGCTGCTCGAGGACGCCCTCGGACCGCGGGTGCCGTACGGCGTGCGGCCCCGGCGGCTCGAGGAGATCGCAGCCGTCATCCGGGATCGACTCGGCGACCCGTCGCTCAACCCGGACTCGCCGACCGACGTGCTGAAGTCGTTGCGGCGGGCCGGCCTCATGGTCACGAGCACCCGGAAGTGGGAGCTGCAGGAGATCGAGCACCCGGTGATCGAGCCCTTGCTCGAGTACAAGCGACTCGCTCGCCTGCTGACCGCGAACGGCTGGACCTGGCTCGACGAGTGGGTGCAGGACGGCCGGTTCCATCCGAAGTACCTGGTCGGCGGGGTCGTCACCGGCCGGTGGGCGGCGGACGGCGGGGGAGCCATGCAGCTGCCGAAGCTCGTGCGGCCCGCGGTCGTGGCGGATCCGGGGTGGAAGCTCGTCGTGGCCGATGCCGCACAGCTCGAGCCGCGGGTGCTCGCGGCGATGGCCGGTGACCGGGCGATGGCCGCGGCGGGGGACGGGCGGGACCTCTACGACGGCGTCGTGGCGTCCGGTGCGGTGGAGAGCCGACAGCAGGCGAAGGTGGCGATGCTCGGGGCGATGTACGGCGCGACCCAGGGCGAGGGCGGCCGGCTCGTGCCGCGGCTGGCGCGGGCTTTCCCGGACGCGCTGCGACTCGTCGAACGCGCGGCCCGGGCGGGGGAGCGCGGCGAACCCGTCACGACCCTGCTCGGCCGGACGTCCCCGGTGCCCGAGGCGTCGTGGTTCGAGGCCCGCAACCAGGCCTACACGGTGGAGGGCACCGCCGCGATGCAGCGTGCCGTGGAGTCACGCGCGCGGAGCTGGGGCCGGTTCACTCGCAACTTCGTCGTGCAGGGCACCGCTGCCGAGTGGGCGTTGGCGTGGATGGGGTCGCTGCGATCGCGGCTCGCGGAACGCTTCCCGGGGTCGGTGACGGACGGCCCGCACCTGGTGTTCTTCGTGCACGACGAGATCGTGGTGCACAGCCCCGCGGTGCACGCCGAGTGGGTCGCCGAGCAGGTCCGGGCTGCTGCGGCCGACGCGGGTCGTCTGCTCTTCCGGGACTTCCCTGTGGTGTTCCCGCTGTCGGTCGCGATCGTCGACGACTACGGCGCCGCGAAGGACTGACCCTGGTTGCATGGGCACGTGACGACTCCACACCACAGGTCCGACCACCGCGGTGCCGCCGTACTGCTCACCGTCCTGGTGGTGGTGTGCTGGATCGCCACCGTCGCGCTGCCGCTCGTGGCGTCGACGTTGCTGCGCGGCGTCGACGCGCCGGCGGACCGCTCGGTCACGATCGTGATCGCGTGGTTCCTGACGCCGTTCCTCGCCGCCGTCGGAGCCACGGTCGGGCTCGTGGCCCTGCAACGGTCTCGGCGGGCGGTGCGCCGGCAGGCCGCTCCGGAGTGATCGGCACGCCGGGGCGGTTCCCCGGTGTGTTCGGGCAGTGTGGGGCGATGGACACCGAGCACGCCGACCGCCCCGACCACCGCGAGGCACCCGACCAGCGCCTCGGTACCGTCGACCTCACGACCTGGCGGACGAAGGCCGGGCGTGCCGGCGCGGACCGCTGGACCGCGCTCGGGCACCGCTGGGGTGCGCTGCCGCTCCTCGTCGTGACGCTCGTGATCGGCATGGGCGTCGCCGTCGTCGGGACCTGGGCTGCGTCCGGGGTGTACGACGCCGTCCGCGAAGGCGACGACGTCGCGGTACTCGACCGCCCGGTCCTCGACTGGGTGCTGACCCTTCGTTCGCCCGTCGTCGACACCCTGGTGACGTGGTGGACCGACGTCGCGGGCACCATCGGGATGCCGATCGTGGCGCTCGGGTTCCTCGTCGGGTTCACGATCCAACGACGGGCGTGGACGCCGGTGGTGCTCCTGGTCGCCGCCAGTGGGGGATCGCTGCTCATGACGGTCGCCGGCAAGGACCTCATCGGTCGCGCCCGACCGCCGCTCGCCGACGCGGTGCCGCCGTACGAGCACTCGCCGTCGTTCCCGTCGGGGCACACCCTGAACGCGACGGTCATCGTCGGCACGATCGTCTACCTGCTGCTGCTCCGGCAGTCGCGGGTCGTGACACGGGTCTGGACGATCGTGATCGGGACGGTGTTCGTGCTGTCGGTCGGTGCATCGCGGGTGTTCCTCGGGCACCACTGGCTCACCGACGTGCTCGCTGCCTGGGCGTTGGGGTTGGCTTGGCTCGCCCTCGTCATCACGGCGCACCGGCTGTACCTCACCGCGCTGCGCCGTGGCGCACCGCCCGTGGCCGCCGACCGCAGCACATCGTGAGCAGAAGTCGTCGGATCGTTCCGCGCCACTCGACGTCTTCTGCTCACCGAGTCGCGCCGAGCCGAGCCGAGTCGCGCCGAGCCGAGCCGAGCCGAGCCGAGCCGAGCCGCGCCGAGTGCGGGCGCGAGCCCCGGTGCGGATGAGAGGTGCCGTCAGGTCCTCCCGGTAGGTTGCCCCGCATGGAAGAACGGGTCTTCGGCGGTCGGTACCGGGTGACGGGCACGCTCGGACACGGGGGCATGGCCTCGGTGTACCGGGCGGTCGACGAGCAGCTCGGGCGCGAGGTCGCGGTCAAGGTGTTCCGCATCGGGCCGGTCGACCACGGTGAGCGTGCTCGGGCCGAGGCCGAGATCCACACCCTCGCGGCGCTCCGCAGCCCCGCCCTCGTCACGCTCTACGACGCGGCGCTCGACGACCTCGACGGCGACTCGTACCTGGTCATGGAGCTCGTCCCCGGCAGCGACCTGGCGACCCGGCTCCGGGAGGGCTCGCTGGACCGGGCGACCACGGCGCACGTCGGTGCCCAGGTGGCCGACGGCCTCGCCGCTGTGCACGAGCAGGGCATCGTGCACCGGGACGTGAAGCCCGCGAACGTCCTGCTGGAGGCCGACGGCTCGCACGTGAAGCTCGCCGACTTCGGGATCGCGCTGCTCCGGGACGCCGCGCGCGTCACCGGGACGGGCACGGTGATCGGGACCGCGGCGTACATCGCCCCGGAGCAGGTCCTCGGGCAGGGCATCACGGGCAAGGTCGACGTCTACGCCCTCGGCCTGGTGCTGCTCGAGTGCCTGACCGGACGGCAGCCGTTCCCGGGCAGTGCGGTGGAGTCGGCGACGGCTCGGCTGACCCGCGGCCCGGAGATCGACCAGCACCTGCCGACCGCGTGGCGCACCCTGCTGCACGTGATGACGTCGCAGGACCCCGCCGAGCGGCCGACCGCCGCCGAGGCAGCGCAGCGCCTCCGCGCCCTCGGCTACGACGACGCCGAGCCGGCGACCCAGTTGCTGCCCGGAGGGCCGGGGACGCGGACGGCCGCCGCTGGTGGTGCCGCGGCCGGTGCTGCCGCTGCGGCAGGGGCGGGCGCCGCCGCCGGTGCGGACGCCGCGACGCGCGTGATGCCGGTGAGCCGGGCCTCCGGTCCGGACCCGGACGCGACCCGCGCGCTCGACGCGCAGTCCACGGCACAGCGACCCGGCGGTGGTCCCGACGACGTGGCGACCACCGTGCTCGGCGCGAGCGGCACCCCGGCCGGCAGAGCCCGCGGCGACGGTCCCCGCGGCCCGGTCGCCGCACCGCCCGCAGCGGCTCCGGACGCCCCGAAGCGCCGGCGCCGCGGCCCCGTGATCGCCGCCGTGATCGTGCTCCTCCTCGTGCTGATCGGGATCGTGGTCGCCGTGTTCGCCCTGAACCGCGATGACGGCACGCCGGCCCCGACCGAGTCGAGTTCCACCTCGCCGTCGCCGTCGACCGACCAGCAGCAGCCGTCCGAGCCGGCGCAGCAGCCGAGCGAGCCCGAGCAGCAGCCGTCCGAACCGGAACAGCAGCCGAGCGAGCCCGAGCAGCAGCCGAGCGAGCCGGAGCAGCAGCCGAGCAGCCCGGCGGACGACCCGTCGGTGGGGCCGCAGCCGTCGAGTCCGGTGACGAACCCCGTGCAGGACCCGTTGCAGGACACCGGAGCCGTGGGGTCGAGCGGCCCGGGCAAGTCCGGGGAGGCGCCTGGGCACAACAAGCCCTGACGCGCCTGGGCACAACAAGCCCTGACGCGCCTGGGTACGACGAGCCCTGACGCGCCTGGGCGCCACAATCGATGACACGCCGGAGGTTTTCTTCCAGACGGTGGACCAAATAGGCTGACCGTGTGCGAGAGCTGCAACGGAGCGGTGGCCCGACGACGGCCGTGGCCGCGCGGAACCAGGCCGGGTTCGGATCCCCAGAGGGCTACCTCGTCGAGCGCGGGACGTGGACCGTCCCGGGGTTCGCCGGGCGGACGATCGACGTCGGGGACCAGCTCTCCTGGGTGTGGTTCCCGGAGCGGACCCTCCCCGAGGGCGCGTCGGAACCGACCGAGGCGGACCTGCCGCACTTCTGGGACGCGACGGCGTTCGCGCTCGACGTCGTCCTCGACGACGGCTCCCGGCTGAGCGACGTCGCCGGGGTCGTCGACCAGTACGGCGACGCCCTGACCCCGGAGGCGCAGGACGCCGCCCGCAAGCAGTGGGTCGACCAGTGGAACCGCCGGGCGGTCGACCTCACGCCGTTCGCGGGTCGGGTCGTGGACCGCCTGGAGGCACGGCTCGGCTCCGCCACCCCGCCGTCGGACAGCGACGACGGGCGCCCGGCACTGCGCGGCTGGCTCGACGCCGTCCGCATCGAGGCCGCCCGCCCGGCCCCGGCCACCCCGCTCGAGCACGTCCGCACGACCCGTGGCACCCACGCCTCGTCCCGGTTCTCCCGCGGCAACAACGCCCCGCTCGTGGGGATCCCGCACGGGGGCGTGTTCGGGTTGCCGATGACCGACGCCTCGAGCAACCGGTGGCCGTACGCGTACCAGGAGCACGACCGGGCGTCCGACGACCGTCCCGCGATCCAGGCGTTCGCGACGAGCCACATCCCGTCGCCGTGGATGGGCGACCGCGGGGTGTTCCAGGTGATGCCGTCCCCGCTCGCGGCACCCGACACCGACCGGGTCGCCCGCGCGCTCGGGTTCGACCACGACCACGAGCAGGACGGGCCGCACCGCTACCGGGTCGCCCTCGACGAGGGTGTCATCGCGGAGATGACGGCGGGGGAGTTCGCGCTCGGGTTCCGGTTCACCGGCGTCCGC
Organism: Curtobacterium sp. SP.BCo; assembly: GCF_051903265.1. GTDB lineage: Bacteria > Actinomycetota > Actinomycetes > Actinomycetales > Microbacteriaceae > Curtobacterium. Next base: position 443,830 of record NZ_CP194337.1, on the reverse strand, counting down.
AGCATCGTGCTCGACCACCACGGCCGGGTGTCGGACGTCTCCGTCGCCATCACCGACGGCACGGCCGTGGTGGAGGCGCTGCTCGACGACCGCCCCGGCACGCCACCGCACTTCGTGCACCTCCGGGTCGCCGGTGCGACGGCGGACCACACCTCCTTCGAGGAGCGGGAGCTGCGGGGCTGGATCGCGGTCGGCGCTGACGCCGGAGTCGGCACCGACGTGCTGCTCGGCATCTCGACCGTGTCGTTCGAGGACGCCCGAGCGAACCTCGACGCTGCGGGCACGTTCGACGCCATGCGGTCCCGCGCCGAGGAACTCTGGACCGAGCGGCTCGCGACGCTGTCCTTCGAGGGTGCGACCCCCGACCAGCTGACGTCCCTGTACTCCGGGTTGTACCGACTGTTCCTCTACCCGAACCGGGCCGGCGAGACCGCGCTCACCGGGCAGCCGCACCACCGCTCCCCGTACGGCGCCGTGCAGGAGTCGCCGATCCGTGACGTCCCCGGGCCGGAGGTCGTCGACGGGCCGTTCACCACCACGAACGGCTTCTGGGACACCTACCGCACCGCGTGGCCGCTGCTCGCGCTCCTCACCCCGGAGACGGCGGGTGAACTCGCGCAGGGCTTCGTCGAGCACCACCACGACGGCGGGTGGACCCCGCGGTGGAGTGCCCCCGGCGCCGAGGACTGCATGACCGGCACCACGAGCGACACGGTCTTCGCAGACCTCGCGGCGAAGGGCGTCACCGGGTTCGACCTGGCGGAGGCGTACCGGAGCGCGCTGCGCAACGCGACCGTCCCGCCACGGGACGAGCGCGTCGGGCGCAAGGGGAGCCTCCCGGGTGCCTTCCGCGGCCACGTCGACACCGGCACCAGCGAGGGGATGTCCTGGACCCTCGACGCCGCGATCAACGACTGGGGACTCGCGGTGATGGCGGGCCTGCTCGCCTCCCGCGCGCAGACGCCGGCCGACCTGGCCCGGTACGAGGCCGAAGCGGAGTGGTTCGCCCGACGGTCGCTGCAGTACCGGAACGTCTTCGACTCCGAGCGCGGGTTCTTCATCGGCCGCGACCCGGACGGTTCGTGGCGGGTCGGCACCGAGTTCGACCCGCGGGACTGGGGCGACGACTACACCGAGACGAACGCGTGGGGGACCGCCTTCACCGCGCCGCACGACGGTGCCGGCGTCGTCGACCTGCACGGGGGACCGGCCCGGTTCGACGCGGCGATCGACGCGTTCTTCGCGACGCCGGAGACCGGCGCGACCGCGCACGCCGGGTCGTACGGCTTCCCGATCCACGAGATGACCGAGGCCCGCGACGTCCGGACGGGCATGCTCGGCCTGTCGAACCAGCCGGCGCACCACATCCCGTTCTTCCCGATGTTCACGGGCCGGCACGACGACGCGCACCGCATCGTCCGCGACTGCCTCGAGCGGCTGTTCATCGGCTCCGACCTCGGTCAGGGGTACCCGGGGGACGAGGACAACGGCGAGATGAGCGCCTGGTACGTCTTCGCCACGATCGGCCTGTACCCGCTGGCGCCGTCGACGGGTTCCTACGTGCTCGTGCCGCCGTCGGTCCGTCGCACGGTGCTGCAGCAGCCGGGAGGCACGCCCACCGTCATCGAGGTCGTGTCCGGCCCGGTGGGCGGGTACGTCGCGTCGGTGACGGTCGACGGGTCGCCGTGGACGTCGATCAGCATCCCGCACGCGGTCGTGGTGTCTGCGTCGCACATCGAGTTCACGCTGTCGGACACCCCGCAGGGCTGGGCGGCCGGCAGCCGGCCGGTGTCCGCGTCCGAGGTGCACGGCTACCGGGACACCCCCGTCGACCTGCTGCCCGTCGGACTGTCCCCGTTGAGCGACGACACCGGCCGCACCCTCACCTCCCTCGCCGCCGGGACCTCGGTGTCGTTCGAGGTGGCGCCGGTCGCGACCTCGCTCTACACGGTCACCGCCGCCGAGCCGGGCACGTACTCGTGGGACGCCGCGCTCGGTGACACCCGCGTCGCCGTGCAGGACGCCGTGTTCGACTGGACCGGACAGACCCGGGTGTTCCGGTTGCAGGGGACCGGCACCGACTTCACCGTCACCGCGGTGTCGGACCTGCCGCTCACCCAGCTCGAACTCGTCGCCGCGGACGTCCCGGAAGGCTGATCGACCGTTCTCCGGCGATTCAGAGGCGCCGCTCAAGCGCGAGCGGCATGCTCGTCGGCATGTCGATTGCGAACTCGTTCGATCCGTCCGGCGGCCGTGCCATCCCGGAGGACCAGGTGAAGCAGGACGGGCTCGAGCTCGACGAGGACCCGGCGATGCTCGGCATCTCGTTCGACGTGGTCGGGGGTGCCTCGGCGGACCCGGCGGCGGTGTCGCCCGTCGACGTCAGCGTGCCGAGCGCCCCGACGTCGTCCGACTGACGCGGGCCCGCGTCAGGTCGAGGAGAGGATCTCGAGGAACGTCTGCTCGGTGACGACCTCGACCTGCTGCCCCTTCGCAGCGAGCTCCTGCGCCCGCTGGACCGTCGTGCTCAGCGATGCGCCAGGGCGGAGCGTCGCCGGGTCGAAGCCGCCCATCACGACCAGCGTGGTCTTTCGACATGACGAGCCTCGATCCCGTGGATGTGGCTGTTCGTGAAGCCGGGTCCGGTCGGCGGGGCGACGTAGAAGGTGATCGACGGATCAACGACCCCGTCCGCGACCCGGGTCAGGTCGACCGCGCACACTGAGCCACGGTCGAAGTTGGCGGTCTCGAAGTCGACTGCGACGAAGTTCAACGGCACACCGCGATGCTAGTGATGAATCGTCACGGCGTGCAAACGGTAGAATCCTGGAATGACACCGACCGCGTTCGTCGACGAATCCGAACCCGGTGACCGTCGCGACCCGGGGGTGTACATCCTCGGAGCGGTCATCGTGCAGGACGACGTCGCGGAGCACTTCCGCTCCCGCCTCCACGGGCTCAAGCCAGCTGGCGCGTCCAAGCTGCACTGGACCGAGAGCGACGGCAGCCACCGGCTCCAGGTGGTCCGGCAACTCGCCCTCCACGAGTGGCAGGGATTGGTCGTCGTGGGGGTCCACGAGCCGTCCGTCAGGAGCGAGCGGCGACGTCGACTGACCCTTGAGCGACTCCTGGTGGAACTCCTCGCGATCGAGGTGGGGGCCGTCGTGCTCGAATCCCGAGGCCCGGCTGATCGTTCCGACCGCGCGCACGTCGACGCGCTCAGGGCCCGGCGCGTGTTGCGCGGTGTGCGCGTCGATCACACTCCGGGTGCTGCCGAGCCCTTGCTCTGGGCGGCAGACGCTGTCTGCGGACTGGTCGGACGAGCACGGCGCGGCGAGCCGCAGTACCTGGATGTCCTGCTCGACAGGGTCGTGGTGGTCGAACACCGCCGGTGAACGCGCGATCCCCGGGCCCCGCTATACCGCAGGAGCTCCCGGGGACCACTTCCGCACCCACCTCGATGGGGCGTCTCCGCTCATTGTGACACGTCACGCTCGCGAGCGGAACCGTTCGGCTCAGGGGACGGTGTGCCCCGCGGCCGTGAAGATCCGGTACCACTCCTCGCGCGAGAGCACCACGTCCGACCCCGCGGCCGAGTCCCGGACGCGCTGGGGGTTCGTCGTGCCGAGGACGACCTGGAAGTGCGCCGGGTGCCGGGTGATCCACGCGACGGCGATGCCCGTCGGGGTGACCCCGTGGGCGGCGGCGACCTGCTCGAGCACGTCGTTGAGCTCGGCGTAGTGCTCACGGTCGCCGAGGAAGACCCCGTCGAAGAATCCCTTCTGGAACGGCGACCAGGCCTGCAGCGTGATGTCGTTGATCCGCGAGTAGTCGAGGATGTCGTTGTCGCGGGAGATGGACTGGTCGAGCCCGGCCATGTTCGCGGTGAGTCCCTGCGCGATGACGTTCGCGTGCGTGATGCTCAGCTGCACCTGGTTGAACGCGAGCGGCTGGCGGACGTGCTTCTTGAGCAGGTCGACCTGGCCGGGGGTCTGGTTCGAGACGCCGAAGTGGTGCACCTTGCCGGCGGCGTGGAGCTCGTCGAAGGCCTTCGCGACCTCTTCCGGCTCGACGAGAGCGTCGGGGCGGTGCAGGAGCAGGACGTCGATGTACTCGGTTCGGAGTGCGGTGAGGGACTCCTCGACGGACTCGAGGATGTGCTCGTACGAGAAGTCGAAGTACGCGCCGTTCGCCGTGGGCCGGATGCCGACCTTCGTCTGCAGCACGATCTCCGCACGCTCCGACGGCGAGAGCGTCACGGCCGAGCCGAAGCGCTCCTCGCAGCCGTGCCAGCCGCCGTAGACCGCGGCGTGGTCGAACATCGTCACGCCGGCGTCGCGCGACGCGGCGTAGAGCGCGCGGATGTCCTCGTCGCTCATGTCGTTGATCCGCATCAGGCCGACGACGACGTCGGAGGCGGTGAGGTCCGTCTGTGGCAACTCCAGTGTCTTCACGCCCTCGATCCTGCCACCGGTGCCTCCGGACAGGCAGGCCCTGCCCGTACCCGCCAGGGCGCTACGGCAGCAGGACGGCGAGGACGCCGGAGCCCTCGGACCAGGCCGCGGTGAGGGTCTCGCCCGCGGGCAGCGCCGCACCGACGACCCGGGCGAGGACGAGCGTCCCGTCCCCAGTGTCGATCATGGTCGTGTCGCCGGTGGTGCGTGCCGCGACCGACGTCACGGTGGGGGAGTCCTGGGCAGTCCCGCTGCCGGTCGCCGTGCCCTCCTTCTCCCACGTCCCCGGGGCTCCGTCGCGCGTGAGCTCCGCCTCGTGCCCGCCGGTCGCGATCGCCCGGCGCAGGACGTCGGCGTACACCGGGTCGCCCGATGCGTCGTAGACCCACCGGCGTCCGAGCACGGAGTGGTCCATCTCGGTGACGAGGAAGTCGTCGGCGCCCTCCAGCGGCGCTCCCCGGTAGGTCAGCGGAGCGTGCAGCACACGGCCGCTCGCGGTCCGCACGAGGATCGTCTCGACGCCGACCTCGCCCGCGGGGTCGTCGAAGCGAAACTTCCCCGGGATGCCGAGGTCCTCGCCGGCGGTCACCCCGCTCCACGGCTGGTCCGGCAGCCAGGCGGCGAGCGCTTCGAGCTTGGACGGGCGGAGTTCTGCGCGGTGGATCACGGCCATGCCACGACCGTACGCTGGACGACGTGCGCGACGACCTCCTCCCCGTGCTCGCGTGCCCCGTGTGCGCCGAGCCCCTCGCACGCGTCGACGACGGCCAGGCGGGGTGCGCGAACGGCCACCGGTTCGACGAGGCGAAGCAGGGACACCTGACCCTGCTGCCCGCGAAGCGCCGCGCGCTCACCGCCGACACCCCGGCCATGGTCGACGCCCGGCTGCGCTTCCTCGGACACGGGCACTACGCGCCCGTCGAGCGGGCGCTCGCCGCCGCCGTCGCGTCGGTGGACGCGCCGGGCATCGTCCTCGACGTCGGGTCCGGCCCGGGGACCTACCTCGCGCACGCGCTCGACGCAGCGGACGGGAGGCGCGGGGTCGCGTTGGACTTGTCGGCCGTCGCGATCCGGCGGGCGGCGCGTGCCCACGAGCGCGCGGGAGCCGTCGTCGGGGACGTGACCGAGCGCCTCCCGGTCGTCGACGGCGCAGCCGCGGTCGTCCTCGACGTGTTCGCCCCGCGGAACCAGCACGAGTACGCCCGGGTGCTGCACCCCGACGGGGTCCTCGTCGTGGTGACGCCGCGGACCGGGCACCTCGCGGAACTCGCCGGGGCCACGATCAGCGTCGACCCGGAGAAGGAGCGACGACTGCACGACTCCCTGACCCCGGCGTTCGTGCCGCGGTCGTCCGAGGACCTGACGTGGACGATGGACCTGTCCGCCGAGGACGTCCACGACGTCGTGCACATGGGGCCGAGTCACCACCACGTCGCCCCGGACGCGGCGTTCGCGCCCGCGACGGTCACCGCCGCCGTCACGATGAGCACCTGGAGCCGCGCGTGAGTGCCCTCGGCGACCGGCTCGCGGCGCAGCCGACCCTCAGCACGGAGCGGCTGCGGCTCGTGCAGCTCGGCCCGGATCCGCGTCCCGGCCGTCAGGTCTGTCGCCGAGCGGTGTGCGCTCGCCCACGCGCCCGGTCGATCGCGATGCCGATCCGGGAGAGCAGGAGCACGGCGCCGACGATCCCCGTCCCGATCGGCGTGACGATCAGGCCGAGGTCGATGCCCGGCATCCGCCAGAAGTCGATCGACCACGCTGCGCTGCCGGTGAACCCGAGCAGCAGCCCCGCGCGCCACCACCACCGTCCCGGCAGCGGTCCGACGCCGAGGGCGGCGAGCACCAGGAGGGCCCAGCACCCCTCCGGGGCGAAGGAGCGTGGATCGTTCGTCCCGCAGCTGGACACCGCGCACTCCCACACGACCTGGTCGGCGACGCCGGCGTACCAGTGGAACAGCGCAGCCGCGCCGATGACCGCGGCCAGGGCGACCGGCGGTCCGGCCCAGCGCCAGACCCGGCCGAACCGGGAGCGAGGACGGCGGGCGGCCGCGTCGCCACTGCCGAGCTCGTAACCGGGCATCGGGCGGAACGTGGGCATGCCGGCACGCTACCGGTGGCCGGGTTTCGTGAGGAAGTGGCTCGGAAACGCCGGTGCGGCCCGAGACGGATCCCCGGGCCGCACCGGCGTCCTACTCGGACGGGGCGACGTCGAGCTGCCAGATGACCCCGAAGCGGTCGCGCAGCTGACCCGCGAGCGGTGCCCAGGGCGTCGGGCCGAGCGGCTGGCGGATCTCGGCGCCCTCGGTCAGCGCTGCCCAGTACCGTTCGATCTCGGCCGCGTCGTCGCCGTGCACGAACACGTAGAAGGCGTTCGAGCCCTGGTCGTAGGGCTGGTCGGGCCAGACGTCGAACGCCATGACCCGGAAGCCGGCGTCGGTGGCGACCTGTCCGAAGACGATGCGGTCCGCCCAGGCCGGGTCCTGCGACGCGCCCATGGCACCGTAGGTCGTCGCGGCGACCTCGCCGCCGAAGACCGTCGCGTAGAAGTCCAGCGCCGCGCGGGCCTGTCCGTCGAAGTTGAGGTGGGTTGTCGTTTCGATGCTCATGCGACGAGTCTCGCTGCCGATGCGGTCAGATCATGTCCGCTTCTCCGGGGATACTGAACGACATGGCCGGACCCTCCTCCCGCATGCTCGCGCTGCTGTCGCTCCTCCAGGTGCACCGCGACTGGCCGGGCGACGAGCTCGCCGGGCGCCTCGAGGTGAGTCCGCGCACGGTCCGCCGCGACGTGGACCGCCTGCGCGGACTGGGGTACCGGGTCGAGTCCCTGCGCGGGCCGGCGGGTGGCTACCGCCTCGCAGCGGGCTCCGACCTGCCGCCGCTGCTGTTCGACGACGACCAGGCCGTCGCGATCGCCCTGGCACTCGCCGTGGCGCCGGCGTCGGGTGCGGACATCGCGGAGTCGGCAGCGCGCGCCCTCGCGACCGTCCGGCAGGTGATGCCGTCGCGGCTCCGCTCGAGGGTCGACGCCGTGCAGGCCGTGACCGCGACCGGCAGCGTCCGCACCGATCCGGACGTCCTCGTCGCGGTGAGCGAGGCGGTGCACCTCCGTGAGGTCCTGCGCTTCGGCTACGGCGACGACGAACGGCCGCACCGGGTGGAGCCGCACGCGGTCGTCGCCCGGAACGGCCGCTGGTACCTCCTCGACTGGGACCTCGACCGCGAGGACTGGCGCACCCACCGGGTCGACCGGATCTCCCCGCGGATGCGGACCCGGGTCGCGTTCGTGCCCCGCCCCGTCCCCGGCGGCGATCCGGTGGCCTTCGTGTCGGCACGGTTCAAGGGCTCCACCGGCGGCGACGTCTGGCCCTGCGTCGGCACCGCCGTGCTCGAGGTCGCCGCGCAGACCGTCGCTCCGTACCTGCCGGCGGACGCCGAACTCGAGTCCCTCGGACCGGCACGCTGCCGGCTCACGCGCGGTTCCTGGTCGTGGGAGGGCCTCGCCGCAGCGTTCGCCGCGGCCGCGGTGGACTTCACGGTGGAGGGTCCGGACGAGCTCCGTGAGGCCACCGCCGCCCTGGCCCGACGGCTGCGCGGAGCGAGCGCCCGTTAGTGACGCGCATGCGTCCGTCAGGAGCGCGTTAGGGATCCGTCAGGACCGGCCTGGAGGCGCGGCGCAGGACCCACCATCGGTTCGGCACCACCCGTGGTGCCGTCCGCGTCGCCCGGCGCGGACCCCGTGAACTTCTGGAGTCCCTCGTGTTCGACGTCTTCGTCGTCGCCGGTGTCCTCGCCGTGTTCGGCGTGGTGGCACTGATCGCCAAGGGGGTGGAACGGCTGTGATCGGCATCACCATCGCGGCCGCCGTCCTCGGCATCGCCGCAATCGTGTACCTCGTCTGGGCCCTGGTCCACCCGGAGCGGTTCTGATGGGCTCCGCGGACGTCTGGGCGGGCATCGTCCAGGTCGCCACGCTCGTCCTGCTGCTCGTCGTCGCCTACCGCCCGCTCGGCGACTGGGTGGCGCGGGTGTTCACCCCGGTGCGGCACGCCCGCGTCGAGCGCCTGGTCTACCGGGTGATCGGCGTCGACCCGGACGCCGAGCAGTCGTGGCCCGCGTACCTCCGGGGCGTGCTGCTCTTCAGCGCCGTCGGCGTGCTGCTCGTCTACCTGCTGCAGCGCATCCAGGTCGTGCTCCCCGGCGACCTCGGGCTGCCGAACGTCGGCCCGTCGCTCGCGTTCAACACGGCGGCGTCCTTCGTCGCGAACACGAACTGGCAGTCCTACTCGCCCGAGGTCACCGTCGGCTACACCGTGCAGATGGCCGGACTGGCGGTGCAGAACTTCCTCTCCGCCGCGGTCGGTCTGGCGGTCGCCGTCGCCCTCGTCCGCGGGTTCGCCCGTCGACGCTCCGGCACCCTCGGCAACGTCTGGGTGGACGTCGTCCGCGGCGTCGGCCGTCTGCTCCTCCCCGGAGCCTTCGTCTTCGCGATCGTCCTGATCGCCGGCGGGGTCATCCAGTCGTGGGGCAGCGGCACCGACGTCACCACCCTGGTCGGCGGCACGCAGCACATCCCGGACGGGTTCGTCGCCTCGCAGGAGGCCATCAAGGAACTCGGCACGAACGGCGGCGGCTACTTCAACGCGAACTCGGCGCACCCGTTCGAGAACCCGCAGGCGTGGACCAGCCTCGTCGAGGTCTTCCTCATGCTCGTCATCCCGTTCTCGCTGCCGCGCACCTTCGGCCGCATGGTGGACGACGACCGCCAGGGCTACGCGATCCTCGCGGTGATGGGCGCGATCTTCCTGGTGTCGCTCTCGGTCATGTCGATCGCCGAACTCGGCACGGGCGGCAGCGCCACCCAGGCCGCCGGCGCCGCGCTCGAGGGCAAGGAGATGCGCTTCGGCATCCTCGGCACCACGCTCTTCGGCACCACCTCGACCGCGACGTCCACGGGCGCCGTGAACGGCATGTTCGACAGCTTCACGCCGATCGGCGGGATGATGGCGCTCGTCAACATGATGCTCGGCGAGGTCACCCCGGGCGGTGTCGGCTCCGGCCTCTACGGGATGCTCGTCCTCGCCGTCATCACGGTCTTCATCGGCGGGCTCCTGGTCGGCCGCACCCCCGAGTACCTCGGCAAGAAGATCCGCGCCCGCGAGATGACCTTCGCGTCGCTCTACGTCCTCGTGACGCCGACCCTCGTGCTGCTCGGCACCGGACTGTCCCTGGTGATCCCGGGCGTCCGCGAGCAGGTCGTCGGGACGTCGATCTTCAACCCGGGCAACCACGGGTTGTCGGAACTGCTGTACGCGTTCACCTCCGGGGCGAACAACAACGGTTCCGCGTTCGGCGGGCTCACCGCGAACACCACGTGGATGAACTCCGCGCTCGGCGTCGTGATGCTGCTCGGCCGGTTCGTGCCGATGGTGTTCGTCCTGGCGCTCGCCGGGTCGTTCGCCTCGCAGGACCGGGTGCCGGAGACCGCGGGCACCCTGCCCACCCACCGACCGCTCTTCATCGTGCTGCTCGGCGGCGTCGCCATCGTCGTCTCCGCGCTCACGTACTTCCCGGTGCTCGCACTGGGCCCGCTCGCAGAAGCCCTCGTCCGATGAAAGCCTCGTCGATGTCCAAGAACGCAGCCATGACCACCGCGACCTCCGAGCACGAGGCGAGCACCGCCTCCGGGCCGGCCACTCGCTCGTCCGCCTTCGGACCCCGTCAACTCGTGGCGGGCCTCCCGGGCGCCCTGCGGAAACTCGACCCGCGACTGATGTGGCGCAACCCCGTCATGTTCATCGTCGAGATCGGTGCGGCGCTGACCACCGCGACCGCCTTCGTCGAACCGTCCGTCTTCACCGCGGCCATCGCGGTGTGGCTGTGGCTCACCGTCGTCTTCGCCAACCTGGCCGAAGCGGTGGCCGAGGGCCGTGGCAAGGCGCAGGCCGACACCCTGCGGAAGACCCGGTCGACGACCAGCGCTCGCCGCGTGCTCGGCTACGACCCGGCGGACCCAGCGGCCCTGTCGGCCGCGACCGAGGACATCGCCTCGGTCGACCTCGCGAAGGGCGACCTCGTCGTCGTCGTCGCCGGCGAGGTGATCCCCGGCGACGGGGACGTCGTCGACGGCATCGCCTCCGTCGACGAATCCGCCGTCACCGGCGAGTCCGCCCCCGTCATCCGGGAGTCCGGCGGCGACCGCAGTGCCGTCACCGGCGGGACCCGGGTGCTGTCCGACCGGATCGTGGTGCGCATCACGTCGACACCGGGCGAGACCTTCATCGACCGGATGATCCGGCTCGTCGAGGGCGCCGCACGGCAGAAGACGCCGAACGAGATCGCGCTGAACATCCTGCTGGCGTCCCTGTCGATCGTCTTCGTCATCGTCTGCCTGACCATGCAGCCGATCGCCGGACTCGTCGGGGCCACCGTCAGCGTGACGGTGCTCATCGCCCTGCTCGTCTGCCTCATCCCGACCACCATCGGCGCGCTGCTCTCCGCGATCGGCATCGCTGGCATGGACCGGCTCGTGCAGCACAACGTCCTCGCGATGTCCGGCCGCGCGGTCGAGGCAGCGGGGGACATCACGACCCTGCTGCTCGACAAGACCGGGACGATCACGTACGGCAACCGGCGGGCGTCCCGCGTCGTGCCGGTTCCGGGCGTGAGCGAGGCCGTGCTCATGGAGGCCGCTGCGCTGTCGAGCGCCGCGGACTCCACGCCCGAAGGTCGCTCGATCGTGTCGCTGGCTGCTGACGCCGGGGTGACGCCGGCGCTGCCGTCCGGGACGGTCGAGGTGCCGTTCACGGCCCAGACGCGCATGTCGGGCCTCGACCTGCCGGACGGCTCGCAGATCCGGAAGGGCGCCGCGGCCGCAGTGCTCGCCTGGGCGGACACCCCCGACGCCGGTGTCGTCTCGGCCATCGACGCCACCGTCGCGGAGATCTCCGACCAGGGTGGGACGCCGCTCGTCGTCGGCCGCCGCTCGGCCGGTGGCGTCGTGGAACTGCTCGGCGTCGTGCACCTCAAGGACGTCGTGAAGGACGGCATGGCAGCCCGGTTCGCGGAGCTCCGCGAGATGGGCATCCGCACGGTGATGATCACCGGCGACAACCCGCGCACTGCCGCGGCCATCGCGCACGAGGCCGGCGTGGACGACTTCCTCGCCGAGGCCACCCCGGAGGACAAGCTCGCGTACATCAAGCGCGAACAGGAGGGCGGCAACCTCGTCGCGATGACGGGCGACGGCACGAACGACGCCCCGGCCCTGGCGCAGGCGGACGTCGGCGTCGCGATGAACACCGGGACGACCGCGGCGAAGGAGGCCGGCAACATGGTCGACCTCGACTCCGACCCGACGAAGCTCATCGACGTCGTCCGGATCGGCAAGCAGCTGCTCATCACCCGCGGGGCGCTCACGACCTTCTCGATCGCGAACGACATCGCCAAGTACTTCGCGATCATCCCCGCGATGTTCCAGATCGCGTTCCCCGGTCTGGCGGCGCTGAACATCATGGGGCTGCACAGTCCCTCGTCGGCGATCCTGTCCGCCGTCGTCTTCAACGCGCTCGTCATCGTGGCGCTCATCCCGCTGTCGCTGCGCGGCGTCAGGTACCGCGCAGCATCGGCGTCGTCGATCCTCGGCCGCAACCTGCTCGTCTACGGGCTCGGCGGCGTGATCGTCCCATTCATCGGCATCAAGGCGATCGACCTCGTCGTCGGTCTCATCCCGGGGTTCTAGTCATGGCATCAACATCTCGTTCGTCCCTCCGCTCGCTCGGTGTCGCGGTCCGCCTCACCCTGCTGTCCACCGTGGTGCTCGGCATCGCGTACCCGCTTGCCGTCTGGGGCGTCGGGCAGGGGGTGTTCCCAGCCCAGGCGAACGGCTCGCCGGTGCAGTCCTCCGACGGCACGGTCGTCGGCTCCTCGTTGATCGGGCAGTCCTTCACCGGGAAGGACGCTGACCGGTGGTTCCAGTCGCGGCCGAGCGCCGCGGGGGAGAAGGGCTACGACGCCGGTGCCTCGTCCGGCTCGAACCTCGGCCCGTCGAACCCCGACCTCCTGAAGGCGATCGAGGAGCGCAAGGCCGCAGTGGCGAAGGCGGACGGCGTCCCCGAGTCGTCGGTGCCGGCCGACGCCGTGACCGCGTCGGGCTCCGGCCTCGACCCGGACATCAGCCCGGCGTACGCGCTCGAGCAGGTGTCCCGGGTGGCCGCCGCCCGCGGGCTGTCGGAGTCCGCCGTCCGGCAGCTCGTGCAGCAGCACACCGAGGCACGGCAGCTCGGGTTCCTCGGGGAGCCCGTGGTGAACGTCCTCGAGCTGAACCTGGCGCTCGCGAAGCAGTCCTGACGGTGCCGTCGAACCACGTTCCCGGCGTCGAACCACGCTCGATCGCCGGTTCGACGTCGGAAGCGTGGTCCGACGTTCCGCCCGGCGACCTGACACGCGAGAGGATGAGCCCGTGAAGCGCGGCAAACTGCGGGTCCTGCTCGGTGCAGCGCCCGGCGTCGGGAAGACGTTCACGATGCTCGAGGAAGGGCGTCGCCTGCTCGACGAGGGTCGGGACGTGGTCGTCGCCGTCGTCGAGACCCACGGTCGTGCCGCCACCGCCGCGCTGGTCGACGGCCTCGAGGTGGTGCCCCGCCGCACCGTGTCCCACCGCGGCGTCGAACTCGACGACCTCGACCTCGAGGCGGTCCTGCGGCGGAACCCGGACGTCGCCCTCGTCGACGAGCTCGCGCACACGAACGCCCCCGACGGCCCGCACGAGAAGCGCTGGCAGGACGTCGAGGCGCTCCGGGACGCGGGCATCGACGTCATCTCGACGGTGAACGTGCAGCACATGCAGTCGCTGGGGGACGTCGTCCGTGAGATCACGGGCACCGTCCAGCGCGAGACCGTCCCCGACGCCGTGGTGCGCGCTGCGGACCAGATCGAGGTGGTCGACCTGGCGCCGGCGGCCCTCCGCGAGCGGCTCTCGGACGGGCTGGTCTACCCGGCGGCCCGGATCGACGCGGCACTGTCGAACTACTTCCGGCTCGGCAACCTCACCGCCCTGCGCGAGATCGCCCTGCTCTGGCTCGCCGACGAGGTCGACGACGCCCTGAAGGCGTACCGCGCCGAGCACGGCATCGACCACCGGTGGGAGACCCGAGAACGGGTGCTCGTCGCGTTGACCGGGGGCCCGGAGGGCGAGACGCTCCTCCGTCGGGGGGCACGGATCGCGGCCCGGAGCGCCGGCGGGGAACTGGCCGCGGTGCACGTCACCACGAACGACGGCCTCCGCGAACGCCACCCGGGCGCGCTCGGGAAACAGCGGACCCTGCTCGAGCAGCTCGGCGGGACGTACCACCAGGTGGTCGGGGACGACGTGCCGACGACGCTCGTGCGCTTCGCGAAGTCGATCGACGCGACCCAGATCGTCATCGGGGTGAGCCGTCGGAGTCGCCTCGCGGCAGCGCTCACCGGCCCGGGCATCGGCAGCACCGTGGTCCGCGAGTCCGGCGACATCGACGTGCACGTGGTCACCCACGAGCGCGCGGGCGGTGGGTTCGCGCTGCCCCGGCTCGGCGGGAGCCTGTCGCGGGCCCGGATCGTCGCGGCGTTCGTGCTGTCCCTGGTCGCCGGGCCGCTCCTGACCTGGTTGCTCTCGCTCGGGAAGGATCCGGACGCGATCACGGTCGACGTGCTCGCGTACCAGCTGCTCGTGCTCGTCGTGGCACTCGTCGGCGGCATGTGGCCGGCGGTGTTCGCCGCCGTGCTCTCCGGACTGAGCCTCGACTTCTTCTTCGTGCAACCCCTCTACATGGTCACCGTGCAGCAGCCGTGGCACCTGGTCGCCCTCGTCATGTACGTCGTCAGCGCGGTGCTGGTCAGCTTCGTGGTGGACCGCTCGGCCCGTCGGTCGCGGGCGGCTCGGCGGGCGGCTGCGGAGTCGGGGCTCCTCGTCGGGATCGCCGGCAGCGTGCTCCGCGGCGACGACGCCCTCCAGGCGCTGCTCGACCGGACCCGCGAGGCCTTCGGGTTCGCCGGCGTCCGGATCCGGCAGGGCGACGAGGTCCCGGCCTCGTCGGGAACGTTCGGCGACGCGCCGGACGCGGCCACGAGCCTCCCGTCCGGTGCCGTCCTCGAGTTCGCCGGCGCACCCGACGACCCGACCCAACGCCGACTCCTGCGGGTCGTCGAGCAGCAGCTCGACGCCGCCGTCGAGCACCGCGAACTGACGCGCACCGCGATCGACGCCGAGCGGATCGCCGCGGCGGACCGCGTGCGGAGCGCCATCCTGGCGGCCGTCGGACACGACGTCCGGCGGCCGATCGCGGCCGCGTCGGCGGCCGTGCAGACGCTGCGTGCGTCCGACATCGAGCTGTCGCAACCCGACCGGGAGGCGCTGCTCGCCACCGCCGACGAGAGCCTGCGTCAACTGGCGGTGCTGTTGGCCGACCTGCTGGACGTCAGTCGGGTGCAGGCCGGGGTGCTCGCCGTCACCCCGGTGGCGATCGCCCTCGAGACGGTGGTCGCCCCGGCGCTCGACGAACTCGAGGCCGGGCCGGACGACGTCGACCTCGACCTGCCGCCCGACCTGCCGCCGGTGCTCGCGGACGCCGTGCTCCTGCAGCGCGTCGTCGTGAACCTGCTGGCGAACGCGATGCGGTACGCCCCCGACGGTACGAAGGTGCGGGTCGCCGCGAGCGCGTTCGGCGGCGGGGTGGAGCTCCGCGTCGCCGACCACGGCCCCGGGATCCCGGCGGACCGGCGCGGCGAGGTGTTCCAGCCGTTCCAGCGCCTCGGCGACACCGACAACGACACCGGGCTCGGGCTCGGCCTCGCCCTTGCCCGGGGCTTCACCGAGGGGATGGGCGGCACGATCGAGGTCGACGACACCCCCGGCGGTGGGCTGACCGTGGTCGTGCGGCTGCCGATCGCCGGACACGTGGGAGTGGAGATCCGATGAAGGTCCTGATCGTCGACGACGACGCCCAGCTCGTCCGCGCCCTGGCCGTCACGCTCGCCGCACGCGGGTACGACGTCGTCACCGCGCGAGACGGCCGCGCCGCGATCGACGCCGTCATCACGGAGCGGCCCGACTTCGTGCTCCTCGATCTCGGCATGCCGCGGCTCGACGGCATCGGGGTGCTCGAGGGTGTGCGGGCCTGGTCGCAGGTGCCCGTGCTCGTGCTGTCCGGGCGCACCGACTCCTCCGACAAGGTCGACGCGCTCGACGCCGGCGCCGACGACTACGTCACGAAGCCGTTCCAGATGGACGAACTCCTCGCCCGGCTCCGCGCCCTGGGGCGTCGGCAGGTGGCGGCGACGGCAGCGGCCGGGGCGTCGCCGACCGTGGCGATCGGCTCGCTCGTCGTGGACCTCGTGGCGAAGCAGGTGACGCCGGAACAGGGACCGGCGATCCGGCTGACCCCGACCGAGTGGCGGCTGCTCGAGGTCCTGGTGACGAACCCTGACCGACTGATGACGCGGGAGATGCTCCTCACCGAGGTGTGGGGACCGACGCACGGCAGCGACTCCGGGTACCTGCGGCTCTACATGGCGCAGCTGCGCCGGAAGCTCGAGCCCGACCCCTCGCACCCGCGCTACCTCGTCACGGAGTCGGGCATGGGGTACCGGTTCAGTCCCGCCGGGTGATCACGCCCGGGAGCTGAACGCGGCGAGCTCGGCGCGGGTGCGGGCGCCGTGCTTCCGGAGCAGGTTCGCCACGTGGTACTTGACCGTGTTCACGGTGATCCCGAGGCCGTCGGCGATCTCGCGGTTCCCGACGCCGGTGGCCACGAGCCGCAGCACGTCGCGTTCCCGTGGGGTGAGCCCGCCGTCGTCGGGGGCGTCGACCTCGGCGGGGGACGGATCGAGCGGCAACGTGATGTCGAGGACCGAGCCCCATCCGGGCGTGCTCGACACCTGCACCCGGCCGTCGAGCGTGACGACCCGCTCCGCGATCGGCCGCATCGCGTCGTCGTGCACGTCGAGCGTGCCGGAACCATCGTCGCGGAGCTGCATGAGCAGGTTCCGTCCGTCGCAGTCCCACTGGATGCGGACGCGTTTCGCCGCACCCCCGTCGACGAGGGCGAGCACGGCGGTCCGGACGATGGCCCGGGCGGCGTGCGCGACGTCGCCGGGCAGGGCACGTCCGGTCGTGGGCGGTTCGACGAACTGCACGTCGAGGTCGCCGAACCGGACGAGCGGGCGCAGGTCGGCGCGGAGCCGGGAGAACGCCCCGGTCACGGGTTCGAGGAGCGTGCTGCGCTGCTGGTCGGTCACGGTCCGCAGGTCGACCAGGGCCGCCGAGGCGATCTCGACGGCCTCGGCGCGCGCGGCCGCGTCGGAGACGCGCGGCGAGCGCAGGACGGCGAGCACCGACTCCAGGGTGAGTGCGTGCCGGTCGGCCTGTTCGGCGACGGTCCGGGCATGGTCCGAGGCGGCGAGCCGACTGGCGGGGCCGCGCCGGGCCTCCAGGCCGTCGTCTGCTGCGTCCATGCGGTCGACGGTACCCGTCCCACCCGGATGGGCGGGCCCGTCCGATCGGACGGGACGCCCGCCGTGCCGGGTAGCGGCGCGACGGAGACGCGCGCACCAGGCTTGCCCGCATGGCAGAACCCACCGTCACCGCAGCGCTCGACCTCGTCGTCCGGGAGGCCGCCGACGTCGCGCACCGCCTCGACGGCGACGCCGCCGAACGCGCGCTCGACCTGCTCGACCGCGGTCACCGCGTGTTCGTGCACGGCGCGGGACGCTCGGGGCTCGCGCTCCGGATGACGGCGATGCGGCTCATGCACCTCGGCCGTGACGTGCACGTCGTCGGCGAGGTCACCACCCCGGCGATCCGCTCCGGGGACGTGCTCCTCGTCGCGAGCGGCTCCGGGACGACGACCGGGATCGTGCAGGCGGCCCGCACCGCCCACGACGTCGGCGCGTCCGTCGTCGCACTGTCCACGACGGACGACTCCCCGCTGTCGGAGGTCGCCGACGTCACCCTCGTGCTCCCGGCCGCGACGAAGACCGACCGCTCCGGGACCGCGTCCGCCCAGTACGCCGGCAGCTTGTTCGAACAGGCCGTCGCACTCGTCGGGGACGCCCTGTTCCACACCCTCTGGGCCCGGGGCGGGCAGACCGCCGACGACCTCTGGCCCCGACACGCCAACCTCGAATGAAAGGCACCACCATGCAGATCCAGTTCGCGATGGACACCCTGACCACCGAAGCCGCCCTCGAGCTCGCCGCAGCGGCCGCACCGTACGTGGACGTCCTCGAGCTCGGCACGCCGCTCATCAAGAGCGCCGGGCTGTCCGCCGTCACCGCCGTCAAGCAGGCGCACCCGGACAAGACCGTGTTCGCCGACCTCAAGACGATGGACGCCGGCGAGCTCGAGGCCGACATCGCGTTCGCGGCGGGTGCTGACCTCGTCACCGTCCTCGGTGTCGCCGGCGACTCCACGATCGTCGGTGCCGTCACGGCCGCGGAGAAGCACGGCAAGGGCATCGTCGTCGACCTGATCGGTGTCGCCGACAAGGCCGCCCGTGCCCGCGAGGTCGTCGCGCTCGGCGCCGAGTTCGTCGAGGTCCACGCCGGGCTCGACGAGCAGGCGGAGGACGGCTTCACGTTCTCGACCCTGCTCGACGCCGGCAAGGAGTCGGGTGTCCCGTTCTCGATCGCGGGCGGCGTGAACGCGTCCTCGATCCGAGCGGTGCAGGAGTCCGGCGCGCTGATCGCCGTGGCCGGGAGCGCGATCTACAGTGCGCCCGACGTGGGTGCGGCGGCCGCTGAGCTGCGTGCCGCGATCACGGCGTCCGCCGGGGTCTGAGGCGCGGGCGCGCGCACGCGCGCGCCGTCTCGCGGGCGGGTGCTGCGTGCGCGGGCTCGCTTCGTGAGCAGCAATCGTCGGGTGGGCATCCGCCTCCCGACGATTTCTGCTCACCGAGCGCTCCGCCACCGGCGCCCCGAACCCTCACCGCCCGGCGCCCGCACCCGCGCGCACCTCCGGCGGTAGCGTCGGACGCGTGAGCATCGAGCTGCGCCGGGTGACCGCCGACGACTGGGCGGCCTGGCGTCCCGTCCGTCTGGCCGCACTCGCCGACTCGCCGGGGGCCTTCGGATCGACGCTCGCCGACTGGGCGGACGCGCCGGAGCACCGCTGGCGGACGCGGCTCTCGACCCCCGGGGCGCTCGACCTCGTCGCGTACGACGGGGACGACGCGGTCGGCATGGCCACCGGTGTCCCGGACGTCGACGACCCCGAGCGCGCCGAACTCATCTCGATGTGGGTCGACCCGGCCGCCCGCGACCGCGGTGTGGCGACCGCCTTGATCCGTACGGTCGCCGACTGGGCAGCCGGTACCGGTGCCGCCGTGCTCGAGCTCTCGGTGATGCCGGACAACGTGGTCGCCCGCCGGGCCTACGAGCGACGGGGGTTCACCGCCCTCGACGAGCCCGGCGACCCGACGCCCGACGGTCGGCACGAGGTCCTGATGCGCCGGGACCTCACCCCGGAGCGGACCCTCGCCGCGTACGAGCACGGGGCTGACGCGTACGCCGAGCGCACCGACGACCACCGTGCCGGGCTCGTCGACGACCTGCTCGCGCTCGTCCCCGCGGGCGCACACGTCCTCGAGCTCGGGTCCGGACCCGGACGCGACGCCCTCGCGCTCGAGGCAGCGGGGCTCGTCGTCATGCGTACGGACGGGGCCCGCGCGTTCGTCGACGCGCTGCGGGCCGCCGGCCACGACGCGCGCGTGCTCGACCTGCGCGACGACGACTTCCGGCCCGACGCGGACCCTGCTCCCTACGACGCCGTGTTCGCCAACGCCGTCCTGCTGCACGTCGACCGCGAGGCCCTGCCGGCCGTCGTCGACCGCGCCCGCCGAGCGGTCCGCCCGGGTGGGGTCCTCGCGGCGACCCTCAAGCGTGGTGACGGCGAGGCCTGGAGCAGTCGCAAGCTCGACCGGCCCCGGCACTTCACCTACTGGACGGAGGACGCCCTGTCCGCCGCCGTCGAGCGGAGCGGCTGGACCGACGTCGTCGTCCGCGAGACCACCCGCCCCGGCGCCGAGGAGCGCTGGCTCACCGTGACGGCCCGACGGCCGCAGGAAGCAGGACGACCGTGAACCGTGCACTCCGTTGGACCGCGTGGGTCGTCGCCGTGGTCGTCCTCGTCGCGGTGGTCTTCCTCGTCTGGGCGAACATCGTCATGCAGGGCACCCGCAGTGCTGCGTTGCAGGTCTGGCGCGACGACCGCGTCACCGTCCGTGACGCCGGGGACTCGGTGGTGATGACCCCGACGGGCACCGCCGACGGGAAGGGCATCGTCTTCATCCCCGGCGCGAAGGTGGACCCCTACGCCTACATGGCGACGTTCCGGCAGGTGGTCGCCGCGGGCACGACCGTGGTCATCACGAAGCCGACGCTGCACCTGGCGTTCTTCGACACCCGTCCGCTCGCCACGTTCGAGGCGCACGCTCCGGACGTCTCGACGTGGGCGGTCGGTGGGCACTCGCTCGGCGGCGTCCGGGCCTGCCAGCTGGCGCCGGACGCCGACGGCCTGCTCCTGCTCGGCAGCTACTGCGCGAACGACATCAGCCGGTCGTACATCGACGTCCTGAGCGTGTCCGGATCGCGCGACGGGCTCTCCACTCCGGCGAAGGTGTCGGCCGCGCGTCACCTGCTGCCGTCCACCGCGACCATGACCGAGATCGACGGGTCGAACCACGCCGACTTCGGCGCGTACGGCGACCAGCCGGGGGACGACACCGCGACGATCTCGCGGTCCGACGCCCGGCAGCAGATCAGTGCGGCGATCGAGGAGTGGGTCCGAGGGCTGCAGTGACGGCGGTCCTGCTGCACCTGAACGGGATCCCGGCGAGCGGGAAGTCGACGGTCGCGCGCGCCTGGGTCGAGCGGCACGCGGCGTCGATGCCCGTCGCCCTGGACATCGACGTGCTGCGGTCGATGATCGGCGGCTGGCAGGCGGCCCTCCGTCCGGCCGGGATCGCCGCGCGCGGGATGGCGACCGCGGCGATGCGCGTGCACCTGCGCTCCGGCCGGGACGTCGTCGTGCCGCAGTACGCCCGCTCCGCCGCGTTCGTCGACGAACTCGCGGCGCTCGCCGCGGACGAGGACTCGGTGTTCGTCGAGTGGGCGCTGTGGGCCGACGCGGCCCAGGCGGACCGGCGGTTCGCCGCCCGGGCGGCGGCGGGTACCGGGGTGCACGGCGATCTGGGCGGGGACCGGATGGTGGACGTCCTGGTCGAACTGGAGGCGTTCCTCGCGACGCGCGAGCGCCTCACCCGGGTCGGTGGTCCGGACCAGGGCCTCGGTGCGGTCCTCGACGAGCTGGACGTCGTGGTGGCGACGGCGCGGGGCCTGCGGTGATCCCTCCACAGCGAACGACTGTGTGAACACTTTCCACAGGCGACGGCGCGGCTCAGCACCGGGCCTGGAGCGGTCCTAGACTCGTCCGGAAGCAACGTCGACCACCCCGTCCCTGGAGGGCTGCACATGACGACGCAGGACCGGCGCACCCCCGCGCGACTCGCAGACCAGCGAGCGCTCCTGTTCGACCTCGACGGTGTCCTCACCCCGACCGCTGACGTGCACATGCGTGCCTGGAGCCGGCTGTTCACGCCGTACCTGGCCGAGCACGGGGTCGACCCGTACACGCAGGACGACTACTTCGCGTACATCGACGGCAAGCCCCGCTACGACGGTGTGCGATCCCTGCTCGGGTCGCGCGGCATCGACCTGCCGGAGGGCACCCCCGACGACGCGCCGGACGCCGACACCGTGTGCGGGCTCGGCAACCGGAAGAACGCCGAGTTCACGGCCGAGCTGACCGAGCACGGCGTCGAGCCGTACCCCGGTTCGCTCCGGTTCCTCGACGCCGCGATGGCCGCCGGGGTGTCGGTCGCGGTGGTCTCGAGCTCCGCGAACGCGACCCAGGTGCTCCGGACTGCCGGCATCCTCGACCGGTTCCCGGTCGTGGTGGACGGACTGGTCGCGCGGCAGGATGGCCTCGCCGGCAAGCCCGCTCCCGACACCTACCTCGACGCGGCGGGCCGGTTCGGGCTCACCGCGGCCGAGTGCGTCGTCGTCGAGGACGCCACGAGCGGTGTCGAGGCCGGGCGGAACGGTTCGTTCGGCCTCGTCATCGGCGTCGATCGCGGGGCGGGTGCCGACGCGTTGCGTGCGCACGGCGCCGACGTCGTGGTCAGCGACCTCGACGAACTCGTGCACGAGCTGCCGGAACCGGCCACGAGCACGGCCTAGGCCGGGCGGCCGAGGCGGGCAGCGCCTCCAGGCCGACCCCGACCCACCCCCACGACCCCTCCCTTCCCACGGAGCACCATGAACCCCATCACCTCCGACCCGCTGGACCGCGTCCGCTACCCGATCGACGAGTGGGCACTCGTCGAGACGGAGTACACGCCGGACGAGCAGGGCGTCGCCGAGACGAACTTCGCCGTCGGCAACGGGTACCTCGGCCTGCGCGGCAACCTCGACGAGGGCCGCGGCGGCGTGCAGTACGGCACGTACATCAACGGCTTCCACGAGACCTGGCCGATCCGGCACGCCGAGGACGCCTTCGGCTTCGCCAAGACCGGGCAGACCATCATCAACGCGCCCGACGCCAAGGTGATCCGGCTGTACGTCGACGACGAGCCGCTCGTCCTGGCCGAGGCCGACATCCTCCGGCACACCCGGCGGCTCGACTTCCGCGGTGGGTACCTCTCCCGCGAGACCGAGTGGTCGACGCCGTCCGGCAAGCGGGTGCTGATCCGTTCGCGGCGTCTGGTGTCGTTCACCGACCGGCACCTGGCGGTCATCGACTACGAGGTGACCGTGCTCGACGCGGACGCCTCGATCCTGCTGTCCAGCCAGATCCTCAACCGGCAGGACGTGCAGGACGAGTACCACGCGGGCATGCGTGCCGCGGCGAACGCCTTCGACCCGCGCAAGGCCGAGGCGTTCACGGAGCGTGTGCTCGAACCGAAGCTGAAGCGCAGCACCGGCGGCCGTTCGTTGCTCGGGTACCAGGCGGCGAGCTCCGGGATGACGATCTGCGTCGGTGTCGAGCACCACCTGGAGACCGAGAACAGCTGGGACGAGTCGTCGTCGATCGAGGACGACCTCGCGAAGCACGTCTACCGGGTGCAGGCACGCGCGGGGCAGCCGATCCGGCTCACCAAGCACGTCGTCTACCACACGTCCCGCGGGGTGCCGGCGCGGGAGCTCGCGGACCGCTGCGACCGCACCCTCGACCGTGCGCACGCCGAGAGCATCGACGAGACGTTCGCGAAGCAGCAGCTCTGGATGGACGACTTCTGGGCGCGGTCCGACGTCGAGATCGCCGGGCAGCCGGCGCTCCAGCAGGCCGTGCGCTGGAACCTGTTCATGCTCGCGCAGGCCACGGCCCGCACCGACGGCCACGGCATCGCGGCGAAGGGCGTCACCGGCTCCGGGTACGGCGGCCACTACTTCTGGGACATGGAGATCTACGTCCTGCCGTTCCTGTCGTACACGGCGCCGATCGTCGCGCGGAACGCCCTCCGGTTCCGCTACAACATGCTCGACGCGGCTCGGTCGCGGGCTCGTGAGCTGAACCAGCACGGCGCGCTCTTCCCGTGGCGGACGATCAACGGCGAGGAGTCCAGCGCCTACTACGCCGCCGGCACCGCGCAGTACCACATCGACGCCGACATCGCGCATGCCCTCATGCAGTACGTCCGTGCCTCCGACGACCGCGAGTTCCTGAAGCGCGGGGCGATCGACATCCTCGTCGAGACCGCGCGCCTGTGGGAGGACCTCGGGTTCTGGCGGTCGAACGGCGACCAGAAGTTCCACATCGACGGCGTCACCGGTCCGGACGAGTACACCACCGTCGTCGACGACAACCTCTACACGAACGTGATGGCCCGGGCGAACCTGTGGTTCGCGGTCAACGCCTGCCGGGAGCTCGCCGTCGACGACCCGGAGGAGTACGACCGCATGGTGCGGCGCACCGGGCTGCAGGCGCAGGAGATCACCGACTGGGAGTACGCCGCCGAGTCGATGGAGATCCCGTTCGACCCGCACCGCGGCATCCACCCGCAGGACGCCCAGTTCCTCGACAAGGAGCTCTGGGACCTCGACAACACCCCGGAGAGCAAGCGGCCGCTGCTCCTGCACTACCACCCGCTGGTCATCTACCGGTTCCAGGTGCTCAAGCAGGCCGACGTGGTGCTTGCGCTGTTCCTGCAGGGGCACGAGTTCACCGCTGCCGAGAAGCGTCGGGACTTCGACTACTACGACGCGCTCACCACGGGCGACTCGACGCTGTCGGCGGTCGTGCAGTCGATCATGGCGGCCGAGGTCGGCTACCACGACCTGGCGCTGCAGTACTTCCAGACGGCGCTCTACGTCGACCTGGCGGACCTGCACGGCAACACCACCGACGGTGTGCACATCGCCTCCACGGGCGGGATCTGGGGCGGAGTCGTCAACGGGTTCGGCGGCATGCGGGACCACGGCGGCCGGATGACCTTCAACCCGCGTCTGCCGCGCGACTGGGAGCGCATCACCTACCGGATCACGGTCAAGGGCTCGCGGATCCGCGTCGACCTCGAGCAGGCCACGATGACCTTCACGGTCGAGACGGGGTCGGGGTTCACGGCCTGGGTGCACAACCAGCAGTGGGACGTCACCACCGGCGAGCCGACCGTCGTGCCACTGCCGCACCAGGGGCCGCGGATGTCCGGGCGTGCGCCGACCACCAGCGACATCCAGGGCACGCTCCGCGCGGACGGGTCGGTCATCACCGCGTCGATCCCGACGATCTCCCTCGACCGGGACCTGGAGCCCGACGAGGCGACCGCCTGACGGGTGCGCGCCTGACGGGCGCGGCTGCCCGTCCGGTCAGAGCAGCTTCCGGAGCGTGTTCGCGTTGCGGGTCGTCGTCGTCCGCTTGAAGCGGGCGGCGCCGGCGCGCTTCGCGAACACCGTGTCCGTGCTGGCGCCCTTCGGGCACGACCAGTAGACGACTCCGGCGCCGCGGGCGACCCGCTCGACTGAGTCGTCGAGCCGCAGGTCGTCGAGGAGGTCGTCGAGCACGGCGTCCTCGGAGCCGAAGACGACGTAGTCGTGGCGGTCCTCGGCGGACCCGAACGGGAACCCGTCGAGGATCGCGGCCAGAGCGTCGTGCGGGACGAGCACGATCCACGCGTCGTAGCCGAACCGGTCACGGAGTGCCGACTCGATGGTCGACTTGAGCTCCGCCAGCGCGCCGTCCGCCGTGAACACCACGTTGCCCGACGCGAGGACCGTCTTCACGTCCTGGTAGCCGCGCTCCCGGAACAGCGACGCCAGGTCGGCGCTCTTGATCGTGATGCCGTTGACGTTCACTCCGCGCAGCAGCGCGACCCACCTGGTCATGTCGGGACGGTAGCGGTCCGTGGCGTTCACGTCCACGTCCGGGCGACTCCCCAGCCGCCACCCTCGGGGACGATGTCCACCACGAGGGTCTCCCGGTCGTCCGCCGTGACCTGGAAGCGCCAGCCCACGGTCCGTTCCGGCGCGTGCGTGATCGCGGTCGGGAGTTCGGCGCGTGTCACCGTCAACCGGGTCGGTGTGTCGCTCACCCGCCAGCGGCGTCCGGCCCAGACCATCCGCGTGGGGACGCCGTCGGACCACCAGACCGTGGCGGCCGTGTCGATGACCATCATCGGGATCCTCCGTTCGAACGTGTGTTCGAATGCTAGGTCGGGATCCGAACCGTCGCAACAGGCTCGTCGACCGTCGGCGCGTCGTGGCCGGCCCGCGCACCGGTCGCGCTGGGACGGTCACCCACAGCCGCCGTCCGGTAGACGGGAACCATGACGGACGTAGGACGCGACGACGCGCAGGGCCCCGACGAGCAGCACCGAGTCCCCGAGGGGGTGTCGGACGCGACGGTCGAGGCGCTCGGCACACTGTCGGCCGCGATCGAGGTCATCGAGCACGCCCGCGGGCTGCTGTACGGCTTCCACCGGCTCACCGGAAGCGCCGACCTGAACCTCGGCGAAGCCGTCGAGCAACTCCGGGACGCCGGTCACACCGAGCTCGCGGACCGGATCGACACCGAGCTCATCGGCCGCAACGTCATCGCGGGGCGGTGGACGTTCCAGATCGTCGAGGACTACGACGAGGGGTACTACGCCCTCGCGAAGGAGCTCGAGCGCACCGCGCGCGACGAGCTCGTGCAGGGGCGGAAGCACCTGTTCGAGGCGGGCATGAAGGAGGACCGGCGCACCGCGGACCGACGGCACCACGAGGCGACGCCGGCCGATCTGCCGGACTGACGCCGCGCCTCCAGGCTGGAGCGGGTCGGGCGCGTAAGCGCCTGTGCACAACGCAGATCGCCTCGAACCGCGGGATTCCGTGGTTCGAGGCGATTCGTCCTCCGCGAGCGCAGTCCGCGCCGAGCAGTCCGCGCCGAGCAGCCCGCACCGAGCAGCCCGGGCGCGACCCCGGCCGCGCCTCAGCCGACGCCGAGCAGCGCCTCCAGCGGCCCGCGCGCGAAGTACAGCAGGAAGCCCGCCGCCACCACGTACAGCAGCCACGAGACCTGGCGCCCGCGGCCGGACAGCAGCTTGATGAGCACCCAGCTGATGAAGCCCGCACCGATGCCGTTCGCGATCGAGTAGGTCAGTGGCATGATCACGATCGTCAGGAACGCCGGCAGCGCCGCACCGAAGTCGGTCCAGTCGATGTCCTTCACCTGCGCGACCATGAGCGCACCGACGACGACCAGCCCGGCGGCGGCGACCTCGAGCGGGACGACCTGGGTCAGCGGCGTGAGGAACATCGACGCCAGGAACAGCAGGCCGGTCACGACCGAGGCCATGCCCGTGCGCGCGCCCTCGCCGATGCCCGCGGCGGAGTCGATGAACACGGTGTTCGACGACACCGAGGCACCGCCACCGGCGATCGCACCGGCGCCCTCGACGACGAGTGCCGACTTCAGTCGCGGGAACGTGCCGTCCGGGTGGGCGACGCCGGCGGCCTTCGCAAGCCCGGTCATCGTGCCCATGGCGTCGAAGAAGTTCGTGAACACGAGGGTGAAGACGAGCATGGACGCGGCGATCGGGCCGATGCGGGTGAAGGCGCCGAAGACGTCCGCGTGCCCGACGAGCGAGAGGTCGGGCACGGCGAAGAGCGCGCTCGGCAGACCCGGCGCGTTGAGGTTCCAGCCGGTCGGGGAGCTGACCGAGGTCGGCACCTTGTAGATCGCCTGCAGGATGATCGCGATGATCGTGGTCGCGACGATCCCGATGAGCAGCGCGCCCTTGACCTTGCGGGCCATCAGCGTGCCGATGACCACGAGACCGATGAGGAACACGATCGTCGGCAAGGCTGCGACGGAGCCGTCCTCGCCGAGCTGCAGGGGCGGCGAGGCGTTCTTCGTCGTGCGCACGAACCCGGAGTCGACGAGGCCGATGAACGCGATGAACAGGCCGATGCCGACCGTGATCGCGGCCTTGAGCTGCGGCGGGACGGCGGTGAAGATCATGGTCCGGATGCCGGTGAGTGCGAGGATCACGATGACCACGCCGTTGATCACGACGAGGCCCATCGCCTCCGCCCAGGTGACCTGGTGGACGACGCTGACCGCGAGGAACGAGTTGATCCCGAGCCCCGCCGCGATGCCGAACGGCAGGTTCGCGATGAGACCCATCGCGATCGTCATGAGTCCGGCGACGAGGCCGGTGGCCGCGGCGACCTGGGCGTTCTGCAGCCAGCCGCCGAGGACGTCCTGCGGCGCCTGGTCCTGGCTGAACCCACCGAGGATGAGCGGGTTGAGGATGACGATGTACGCCATGGTCACGAAGGACACGAGTCCTCCGCGGATCTCGCGGGGGATGGTCGACCCGCGGTGCGTGATCGAGAAGAAGCGGTCGAGGCCGGTCGCGAAGCGGTTCCGGGGGGTGGTGTCGGTCTGCGGGGCGCTCACCGATCAAGGTTAAAGGACGCTGGGTTTCCGGCGTGTCACAGCATCCGCTCAGCGGACCGCCGGGAGGCGCGGCTCGGCCAGTCGGGGTACGTCACGCCGCGAGACCGCTCGCGTTGCCCTGCCCGGGCTGGTGTTGGATGGGTACGTGACGTCACGCATGGACCGTGCCCGCGTCGAGGCCGCCGTGCGCGAACTCCTGCTGGGCATCGGGGAGGACCCGGACCGCCCCGAGCTCGAGCGGACACCCTCCCGGGTCGCCGACGCCTACTCGGAGTTCTTCGTCGGGATCGGGACGGACGCGGTGGCGATCGCCCGCGACGGCACCGTGCACGCCGACGACGGCGACCGCGGTCAGCTCGTCATCGTGCGCGACGTCCGGTTCCGGTCGGTGTGCGAACACCACCTCCTGCCCTTCCTCGGGGTCGCGCACCTGGCGTACGCCCCGGGCGAGCGCCTGATCGGCCTCGGGACCCTGTCCCGCGTGCTCGACGCCGTCGCGTCCCGCCCGCAACTGCAGGAGCGCCTCGGCGAGCAGGTCGCGGCGACCATCGCGGAGGGGCTCGAGGCACTCGGGGTCCTGGTGGTCCTGGACGCCCAGCACCAGTGCGTGACGACGCGCGGCGAACGACAGACGGGCTCGACGACCGTGACGGTGGCCGCCACCGGCACGCTGGCGGAGCCGGCGGGACGCGCCGAGGCGATCGCGCTGATCGGTGCCGGAGCCGCCACACGCGCGGTCCCGACCGCTGCACCCGGCCACGAGGCGGACGCATGACGACCGAGCGGGCCGTACCGGGCCTCCAGGGCGTCCCCGGACCCGGCTGGGTCGTGCCCGACCTGCGCGACCCCGTCCGCACCATCGGACGCCGGACGTTCGACTTCGACCACCGGGTCGCCGTGATGGCGATCGTGAACCGCACGCCGGACTCGTTCCACGACCGCGGTGCGACGTTCGAGCTGGACCGCGCGGTCGAGGCCGCGGTCCGCGCCGCCGAGCAGGGCGCCGACTGGGTCGACATCGGCGGCGTGAAGTTCGCACCGGGTCCCGAGTTGCCCGCGGTGGACGAGATCGACCGTGTCGTCCCGGTCGTCCGGCAGCTCGCCCAGGAGTCCGACGTGACGATCAGCGTCGACACCTTCCGGCCCGAGGTCGCTGCGGCCGCGATCGAGGCCGGTGCGAGCGTCGTCAACGACACGACCGGCCTGTCCGACCCGCGGATGGCGTCCGTCGTCGCGGACTCGGACGCGACGATCGTGATCACGCACTCGACCGCGCCGCCACGGCAGCGGTTGCCCGAGCCGCCCCGGTACGACGACGTGACGGGGGCGATCGTCGGATTCCTGCGGGAGCGGGTGGACCGCGCGCTCGCCGCGGGCATCCCGGACGCGCGGATCATCGTCGATCCCGGGCACGACCTCAACAAGAACACCGTGCACACGCTCGAACTCACCCGGCGGCTGCCCGAGGTCGTCGCGCTCGGCTACCCGGTGCTCGCGGCGGTGTCGAACAAGGACTTCGTGGGGGAGTCGCTCGGACGTCCACGTGGCGAACGCCTGGCCGGGTCGCTCGCGGTCGCGACGGTGAGCGCGATGCTCGGTGCCCGGATCGTCCGGATGCACGACGTCGTCGAGAGCGTCGACGCGATGCGGATGGTCGAGGCGACCCTCGGGTGGCGGGCCCCCGTCGAGGCGGTGCACAACACGTGAACCCGCTGCCGCCCACGATCGCGGACCTGTCCGACGACGAGCTGCTCGCGCTGTACGCCGACGGTGTCGGGGACCCCTGGCTCCGCGTGAACTTCGTGACGACCCTCGACGGTGCCGCTGCTGCCGGCGGGCTCACCGGGGAGCTCGGCGGACCCGACGACCTGCGGGTGTTCGACCTGCTCCGGAGGACGGCGTCGGTCGTGCTGGTGGCCGCCGGGACCGTCCGGGACGAGGGCTACGGGCCGATGGTCCTGCACGACGCCGACGTGGCGTGGCGCCGGGAGCACGGGCTCCCCGACCACCCGGTGTTCGCGATCATGTCGGGGTCCCTGTCCCTCGACGCGGACTCCCGGGTGTTCACCGCGGCACCGGTCCGGCCGATCGTGCTGACGTCGGCGGCCGCGGCGGACTCCCCGCGCGCTGCGGCGCTGTCGGCGGTGGCGGACGTCGTGCCGTGCAGCGCGGCGGGTTCGCCGGACGAGGTCGACGCCGTGCTCGTGCGGGACGCCCTGGTCGCGCGCGGTCTCGGGGCGATCCACTGCGAGGGCGGCCCGACGTTCTTCGGGGCGCTCGTGGCGGCGGACCTGGTGGACGAGCTCACCCTGACGGTCGACCCGTCGCTCGAGGGTGGCGCTGCGCCGCGGATCGCGCGCGGGTCGTCGCCGTCGCTCCGGCGGATGCGTCCCGCGCACGTGCTCCGCGGTGACGGGGACGTGCTGCTCACGCGGTTCGTGCGCGCCGGCGCCCCCGGCGCGGCCGGCGGTGCGGACGCGGCCCGAGACTCGGGCTGAGCGACACCGCTCGTGCCCCGGGCCCCGAGGAGTGTCGCCGGGGCCGAGTCTCGGCGCGGGACGCCCGGGGCGTGGCACACACGCTAGGGTCGGGCGCGTGATCGACATCGTGGCGTCCGGGGTCCTCTTCGACATGGACGGCACGCTCGTCGACTCGACGGCGGTGGTCGAGGCCGCCTGGACCGGGTTCGGGCAGCGCCACGACATCGACCCGCAGACGATCCTGGCGTTCTCGCACGGCCGGCAGACGATCGACACCGTGCGGCACTTCCTGCCGGACCTCGAGGACACCGAGCAGCACCGCATCGTCGACGAGATGATCGCGGCCGAGGTGGACAACGTCGACGGCATCCTCGAGGTCCCCGGCGCCGCCGCCTTCGTGGCCCGTCTGGTCGACGCCGGGGTGCCGGTCGCCCTCGTGACGAGTGCACCGCGCGACCTCGCCGTGAACCGGATGCGTGCCGCCGGGGTGCACGTACCCGCCGCGGTCGTCGCCTCCGAGGACGTCGAGCACGGCAAGCCGCACCCGGACGGGTACCTCCGTGGTGCTGCGCTGCTCGGCGTGGACCCGGGCGAGTGCGTCGCGTTCGAGGACGCCCCGGCCGGGCTCGAGGCCGCGATCGCCTCCGGGGCCACCACGGTCGTCGTCGGCGCGCTCGAGGCGGACGTCACCGCCGGGCTGTCCCGCGTCGCGGGGTACGACGGCGTGACGGTCGAACCCGAGGGAGCCGCTTTCCGCATCCGCGGCTGAGCGCCGGCTGATTCCTGCGGACGCGTCCGGGGTCGCCCGACCACGGTGGAGTGGTGCGGCCGGAACCACCGGGCCGCGGAAGGAGCGACCATGGCAACCCTGGACGGCAAGAAGATCCTCGTCATCGCGACGAACTACGGCGTGGAGCAGGACGAGATCGTCGTGCCCGTGGAGCAGCTCCGGGAACGCGGCGCGACCGTGACCGTGGCGGCCCAGGAGACCGGCGCGATCCAGACGCTCGTCGGCGACAAGGACCCCGGCAAGACCGTCGACCCTGACACCACCATCGGCGGTGTCAGTGCCCAGGGATTCGACGCACTCGTGGTCCCCGGCGGCACGATCAACGCCGACACGATCCGCACCGACAAGCAGGCCGTCTCCCTCGTCGCAGCGTTCGTCGCGGCGGACAAGCCGGTGGCCGCGATCTGCCACGGGCCGTGGACCCTGGTCGAGGCCGGCGTGCTGCCCGGGCGGACCATCACGTCGTTCCCGTCGCTGCAGACCGACGTGCGGAACGCCGGCGCGGAGTGGGTCGACCGCGAGGTCCAGGTCGACGGAGGGATCATCACCTCCCGGAACCCGGACGACCTGCCGGCCTTCGTCGACGCGATCGAGTCCGCGCTGACCGCGTAGGGCACCTGCCGGCGGCGCCGAGCTTCGGCCCGGCGTCGCCGAGCCTCGGCCCGGCGGACGTCGTGCGCCTTCCGGACGCGCGACACTGTCCGCCCGGCCGAGCTTCGGCGCAGCCCCGGCCGAGCGCAGCGCGACACATCGCAGCCCAGCGCCGCCGCGGATCACGCCGACGCGAGCGCCACGGGGCGAGCCGTCCGGAGCACCGCGGCGCCGAGCCCGAGCACGCCGTCGGACTCCGGGTCGCACCGCGCCCCGCCCCGTCCGCGCATCGCCCGGAACGCCCCGGGTGCGAGTTCGTGGTCCATCCAGGCGCACGGGTTCGCCGGCCGGTACCCGCGGAACCGCACGGGGCCGTCACCGGTGCCGAGCGAGAACGGTTCACCCCGGAGTGCCTCGACGTCGGCCCCGCGCAGGAACACGTTGCGCCGGGTCGCCACCGGGTCGAGCGGCACGCCGAGCGTCTCCCCGACGGCCTCGAGCGCCTCGAGTCCGAACACCGTCACCGAGGCGTGCACGTGCGCCCGGGAACCGAAGTAGCGGTCCCCGACGATGCCGAGCCCGGCGCGCAGCTCGATGCGCTCCCGCAGCTCGTCGGGGTCGCCCGGGCGCACCGGCAGCGCACCGTCGGCCGGTCGCCCCTCGTACCGGTGCCGACGGGACACCAGCAGCAGCGCGATCTCGACGTCGGTCCGGAAGGGCAGGTCGTCGGGACCGGCCACGTCGTCCACGGAGGTCACGGCACCAACGCTAGCCGTGCCTCCAGGCCGCTGCCCGGCGCCGACCGGCGCTCGCTGCCCCGTCCGATTTCCGCCAGTCGATGTCGGTGACGCGTGTCAGGCTGGACCCATGTCCCCCTCCGGAGCCGACGCCCTGCACGCCGAGCGCTACCGCGTCGTCGCCTCACGCGACGCCCGCTTCGACGGCCAGTTCGTCACCGCCGTGCACTCCACCGGCATCTACTGCCGCCCCAGCTGCCCGGCCCGCACGCCGAAGGAGACGGGCGTCACCTTCTACCGGACGAGCGCCGCTGCCCACCTCGCCGGCTTCCGTGCGTGCAAACGCTGCCTGCCCGAGGCGACCCCCGGCAGCCCCGAGTGGGACCTGCGCGAGGACGTCGCCGGCCGGGCCATGCGCCTCGTCCTCGACGGCGTCGTCGAGCGCGACGGCGTGCCGGGCCTCGCCGGACGGGTCGGCTACTCGGAACGTCAGCTCAACCGGATCATGACCGCCGAGCTCGGCGCCGGACCGAAGGCGCTCAGCCGCGCGCACCGCGCCCAGACGGCACGCGCGCTGCTGACGTCGTCGGACCTGCCGATCGCGGACGTCGCCTTCGCGGCCGGCTTCGCGAGCGTCCGCCAGTTCAACGACACCGTCCGCGAGGTCTTCGCCGTCACCCCCTCGGAGCTGCGCGCCCGTCGTGTGGTCCGCCCCGTCGCGGACGGCGCGCTGCACGTGCACCTGCCGGCGCGTGCGCCGTTCGACGGGCAGGGGCTCCTCGACTGGCACGCGCTGCACGCGCTGGCGGGCGCGGAGCAGGTGGAGACGGACCCGTCGGGGCGGGTCACGTCCTACGGGCGGGTGCTCGACCTGCCTGGAGGCGCGGCCTGGTTCAGCGCCTCGGTCGCCGTCCCCGACGCGGCCGGTCGGGGCACCGGGCTCGACCTCCGGGTGCGGGTCACGGACCTCTCCGACCTGCCGACCCTCGTGGCACGGGTCCGGTCGCTCTTCGACCTCGACGCCGACCCGGTCGCCGTCGACGCCGTGCTCGGGGCGGTCCCCGAACTGGCCGGACCCGTCGCGCGGGTGCCCGGGCTGCGGCTGCCCGGCGCCGTGGACCCGCACGAGGTACTGATCCGCACGCTCATCGGGCAGCAGGTGTCCGTCGCCGCGGCCCGGACCGCCCAGACCCGGCTCGTCGCGGCACTCGGTACCCCGGTGTCGGACGCGGTGCTGCCCGGCGGGCTCCTGTTCCCCCGCGTCGGGACGATCGCCGCACGTGGCGGCGAGGTGCTGCGCGGGCCGGCGGCACGGGTCGACACGATCCTCCGCGTGGCGACGGCGCTCGCCGATGGGTCGCTCGTGGTGGACGGTGGGCAGTCGGTCGACGAGCTGCGGACCGGAC
Organism: Curtobacterium sp. SP.BCo; assembly: GCF_051903265.1. Classification (GTDB taxonomy): domain Bacteria; phylum Actinomycetota; class Actinomycetes; order Actinomycetales; family Microbacteriaceae; genus Curtobacterium. Next base: position 410,404 of record NZ_CP194337.1, on the reverse strand, counting down.
TCTTGGCCGTGAAGGGCATCGGACCCTGGACCGCCGACTACGTCGCGCTCCGCGTCCGGCACCACCCGGACGTCTTCCTCCACAGCGACCTCGCCGTCCGCAACGGTGCACAGGAACTCGGGCTGCCCGGTGGGGCGCGCGAGCTCTCCCTATGGTCGGAGCAGGTGGCGCCGTGGCGGAGCTACCTGACGATGCACTGCTGGCGACCGATCATCGACCGCGCGATGGCGACGGCCGGTGCGGCACACATGACGACTGTTCCCCAGGACACCGCGGCGCGGGCCGCTCGGAAGGAAGAACGATGACCGACGCAACGATCCAGACGCTGGACACCCCGGACGGCCCCTTCACCGTGCTCGAGGACGCACAGGGCCGCGTGCTCGCCTCGGGGTGGACCGACTCCGTCGAGCGCATCGTCGGCCGGCTCGCCGAACGGCACCGGCCGGAACGCATCACCGACGGCCGGGTGGCCTCGGCGGACGCCGTCGACGCCTTCTACGCGGGTGACGTCGAGCACGCCATGCAGGTGCCCGTGCGGCAGTTCGGCACCGACCTCTTCGCCGAGGGGTGGCGGCAGCTCCGGCGCATCCCGGCGGGGGCGGTCCTGACCTACACCGAGTTCGCGGCGGCGATGGGTCGACCGGACGCCGTGCGGGCGGCGGCGAGCGTGTGTGCCCGGAACGCGCCGGCGCTGTTCGTGCCGTGCCACCGGGTGCTCCGGTCCGACGGCACGCTCGGGGGGTTCGCCTGGGGGCTCGACGTGAAGCGGGCACTGCTGGAACGGGAGTCGGTCGGGCGGACCGCCCTGGTCTGACTTGTACAAAACGCACTAGAATGTACAGGTGAGCGAAGTGTCGATCTCCGAAGCGCGCAGCCGCCTGGCGTCGATCATCGACGACGCCCGGCACGAGCCCGTCTACCTCACACGGCGCAACAAGCGGGTCGCCGCCGTCGTGGACGCGGACATCCTGGATCGTCTGCTCGAGGCGGCGGAGGACCTGGACGACCTGATCGCGTACGACGAAGCCATCGCGGAGAGCAAGCGCCTCGGCGGCGAGAACATCACGTGGGACGACCTCAAGCGCGAACTCGGGATGGAATGACCTGGTCGGTCGAGATCATCCCGTCCGCGCAACGCGTCATCCGCAAACTCCCACCCGACGGTCGTCGACGGATCGAGGGTCTGCTCACGATCCTCGCCGAGCACCCACGTCCACCCGCGGCTCGGAAACTCGTGAACCGACCGGGTTGGCGGGTCCGGTCGGGTGACTACCGCCTGATCTACGAGATCGACGACGGCCGTCTCGTGGTGGTCGTGGTGAACGCGGGGCACCGACGCCGGATCTACCGGGAACGCTGAGCACGACGAACCGGTCTTCTCCCCCTGGTTGCGGGTGTCGACGGGAGCGCTCCAGGCTGTCATGCTCGGACTCCGACCCGGTCGCACCAGCCACGAGGACTCCATGGATCAGCACGTCGACCGCACGGTCGTGTCCGCCGACGGAACGGTGATCGCCGTCTCCGACGCGGGCACCGGTCCGGCGCTCGTCGTCGTCGGCGGGGCCTTCGACCACCACGGCACGCCGTTCGTGACGGCGCTGTCCGCCGAACTCCGGGACCGCTACCGGGTCGTCACCTACGACCGACGCGGACGCGGTGCGAGCGGCGACACCGAGCCGTGGACGATCGAGCGCGAGGTCGAGGACCTCGCGGCCGTCGTCGCGAGCATCGGTGCGCCGACCGCCGCGCTCGGGCTCTGCGTCGGCGCGGGCGTCGTGCTGCGCGGGCTCGCAGCCGGCATCCCGATCGACGCCGCCGTGCTCTGGGAACCGCCGTACCGCGCCACCGTGGACCCGCACGCCGACGACGTCGTGTTCGCCGACGCCCTGGACGAGCACGTCGAGGCGGGCCGTCGTGCCCAGGCCGTGCGCGCGTTCCTCACGCAGGTGCTCGGCGTGCCGATGGGCCAGGTCACCGCACTCCGGCTCAAGGGGGCGCTCTGGCGGTCCCTGGTCGTCGACGCGCACGTGCTCAGCCGCGACGTGCGGGTGCTGAACGGCCTGGCGATCCCCGAGCGGACCGCAGCCGCCGTCGGGGTCCCCGTCCTCGTCGGGGCCGGTGGCGAGGGCCTGGAGTGGATGCGGCAGGCGGCCCGGGCGGTCGTCGAGGCGGTCCCGGGGTCGGAGTACACCGAGGTGCCGGGCCAGGGGCACGTCCCCGAGCCGCGGGCCGTCGGCGTGGTGCTCGACCGCTTCCTCGCGCGGACGGCGTCCCGCGGCTGATGCCGCGACGACGAGCGCGGACGGACGTCGTGGACCCGCGTCGCGTCGGGGAGCCCGGCGCTGCTGCGAAGATGGACCGGTGAACGCACCTCGTCTCGGTCTCCTGCTCGACGTCGACGGGCCCATCGCCAGCCCGGTCTCGCGCACCATCGCGATCCCGAGCATCGTCGAGGACCTCGTCGCACTCGCCGCCGAGGGCATCCCGGTCGTGTTCAACACCGGCCGCAGCGACGCCTTCATCCGGCAGGAGGTGGTGGGGCCGCTCCTCGCCGGGGGCCTCGCCGCGGGCGGCCGGGTGCACGCGGTGTGCGAGAAGGGTGCCGTGTGGTGCTCGATCGGCCCGCAGTACGAGGGCGGCATGGGCGAACTGACCGTCGCCGAGGACCTCGCGCTGCCGCGGGACTACGCCGACGAGATGCGCGAGCTGGTCCGCGACGAGTACGCCGACCTGGTCTTCTTCGACGAGACGAAGCGCGCCATGGTGTCGATCGAGCAGCGCGTCGAGGTGCCGAACGCGACGTACCTCGCCCGCCAGCCGGAGTTCGACGCGAAGGCGATGGCCGCTCTCGAACGCCGTGGCCTCGGCGTCCGTCGGCTCGACGAGGTCCGCCCCGACGCCGCCGGCGCCGTGCAGTGGCGGATCGACCCGACGATCATCTCCACCGACGTCGAGTCCGACCGCAGCGGCAAGGACATGGGCGCCGCGCGGTCCCTGGAGCTGCTCGCGGAGGACGGCGAGCTGCCGGTCGCGTGGCGGACGATGGGCGACTCCCGGAGCGACTACGCGATGGCGGACTGGCTGCACGCGCAGGGGCACGACGTCGCGCACGTGGACGTCCGTCCCGCCGACGGGGTCCCGACGACGCCGTACCCGGTGCTCACCGCCCCCGAGGGCGTGATCCACGACGAGGCCGGAGCGCGCTTCCTGTCGGACTGGCGCCGGTCCGCCTGAGCCGAGCCGCGCCTCCCGGCGGTCGTCCGACGTGCGACCGCGCGTCGCAGCGCCGGGCCGCACCCATCCGCAGTATTTGCGTGCCGGGTTGGTACACCAGTACCCTCACGGGGTCCGCCGCCAGCCGATGACGGGAACCACCCCATGGCACCGAAGCTCCGCATCAAGTCGATCGAGGCCTCCCTCGCTGACTCCGAGGAGAAGGGGCGCTCTCTCAAACGGTCGCTGAAGACCTTCGACATCGCGGCGATGGGCATCGCCGTCGCCGTCGGCGCCGGCATCTTCTCGGTGGGCGCGAACGCCGCCGCGAACTTCGCCGGGCCGGGCGTCATCGTCTCGTTCCTGCTCGCGGCCGTCACCTGCGGCCTGGCCATCATGTGCTACGCCGAGTTCGCCTCGACGATCCCGGTGGCAGGCTCCGCGTACACGTTCACCTACGCGACGATGGGCGAACTGCTCGCCTGGATCGTCGGCTGGGACCTCATCCTCGAGACGCTCACCGCCAGCGCCGTGATCGCGAAGTACTGGGGCATCTACCTCAGCACCGCGTTCGGCGTGTTCGGCGTGGACCTGCCCGACACCATCAAGCTCGGGCCGATCGGGTTCACGTGGGGGCCGGTCCTCATCGTCGGCATCTTCACGGTGCTGCTCGCGTTCGGGACCCGCCTGTCCTCGCGCGTGTCCGCCGTCATCACGATCATCAAGGTCGCGATCGTCGTGTTCGTCATCGTCGCCGGGGCGTTCTTCGTCAAGGCCGCGAACTTCACCCCGTTCATCCCGCCGGCGCAGCCGACGAAGGGCGCCGAGGGGAGTGTCTGGACCCAGTCCCTCGTGTCATGGTTCACCGGCTCCGAGCCGGCGCAGTACGGCGTCTTCGGCCTGCTCGCCGCCGCGTCCCTGGTCTTCTTCGCGTTCATCGGCTTCGACGTCGTCGCGACGAGTGCGGAGGAGACCGAGAACCCGCAGAAGACGCTGCCCCGCGGCATCTTCATCGGTCTCGGCATCGTGACCCTGCTCTACGTCGGCGTCAGCGTGGTCATCACCGGCATGGTCTCGTACCAGCGCCTGGCACAGGAGAAGGCGCCGTCCCTGGCGTCCGCCTTCGACATCGTCGGCCTGCCGTGGGCCGCCGGCATCATCGCGATCGGCTCCCTCATCGGTCTCACCACGGTCGTCATGGTCCTGCTGCTCGGTCTGTCCCGCATCGTCTTCTCGATGAGCCGCGACGGCCTGCTGCCGCGCTGGTTCTCGAAGACCAACCCGACGACCCAGACGCCCGTGCGGGTGCAGGTCGTCGCCGGTGTCGTGGTGGCGCTGCTCGCCGGCTTCACGGCGGTCGACAAGCTCGAGGGCATGATCAACATCGGCACGCTGTCGGCGTTCGTCCTGGTGTCGATCGGCATCGTCGTGCTGCGTCGCTCGCGGCCCGACGCCCCGCGCGCCTTCCGGGTGCCGTGGTCGCCGGTGCTGCCGATCGTGTCGGCGGTGCTGTGCTTCTGGCTGATGCTGAACCTCGAGGTCGAGACCTGGCTCCGGTTCGTCATCTGGCTCGTGATCGGGTTCATCATCTACTTCGGGTACAGCCGCCGGAACAGCCGGGTGGGCCAGGGCCTGCAGTAGGGCCGCGGTGCCGCTTGGCGGTGCGGCGGTGCGGCTTGGCGGGGCACGATCGAAATCGGCTCGAACCACGGGATCCCGCGGTTCGAGCCGAATTCGGTCGTGCGGGTCCGACCCGCGCCGGGCGGGACCGCCGGGCGCGCTACGCGCCGAGGGCGAGCGCGGCGCCGAACCCGAGCATCACGAGGGCGACGAGTCCGTCGAACACCCGCCAGGTCAGCGGCTTCGCGAACAACGGTCGGAGCAACCGCCCGCCGAACCCGAGCGCCCCGAACCACAGGCAGCTCGCGGCGATCGCGCCGGCGGTCCACCACCACCGGTCGTCGACCCCCTGCTGGTTCCCGACGGAGCCGAGGAACACCAGGGTGTCCAGGTAGACGTGCGGGTTCGCCCAGGTGAAGACGAGCATGGTCGCCACCGCTGCGCGCATGGTCGGCGCGGCAGGGCCTGGAGGCACGGTGCCGGTCCGCCCCGGCGCACCCGCCGCACGGGTGGTCGGCTCCGCCGTCGGCTGGAGCGTCGGCTCTGCCGCCGTCCGGGTGGTCGCTTCCGTCGTCGGCTGGGGCGTCGGCTCCGCCTCGGTCGTCGTCGCGCCGCGCCCCTGCGCGGACACTGCGCCCGCTCGTGACGGGGCGCGGTGTCCGTGCGGGGGCGCGATCGTCGCCGGTCGCCCGCCCGCGTCGAGGACGGGTGCGCCGTCGTCGCCCGCGTGGAGGACGGGTGCGCCGTCGTCGTCCGCGTCCTGCTCGACGCGCATCGTGTCGCCCGACGGTCGGAGCGCCCGCCGTGCGGCCAACACCCCGTAGGTGATCAGGAACGCGGCACCCACGAACCGGATGACGACGATCGCGACCGGGAACCGCTCGACCACGACCCCGACGCCGAGCACGCCCGCGAGGATGAGCGCCGCGTCCGAGGCGGCGCACACCACGACGGCGGCAGCCACGACGCGGATGCCGGAGCTCACGGCGAGGCGGAGCAGGTACGTGTTCTGCACGCCGATCGCCACGATCAGTGCGAGCCCGGTGCCGAGGCCGGAGAGCAGGGGGAGGAGTGCGGTCACGGTCCGAACCTAGGCGGCACCCGTGATGCAGTACAGCTCAGGTTCCTGATGCTGCGTAAGCTCGGCTTCATGCTCCGGCTCCAGCGCGAACACCTCGAGACCCTGCTCGCCGCGGTCGACCACGGCACCCTCGACGCCGCTGCCCGGGCGCTGGCGATCACCCCGTCGGCCGTGTCCCAGCGCATCAAGTCGATGGAGCAGCAGGTCGGCCGGGTCCTGCTGCAGCGGACGGCCCCGGTCCGCCCGACCCCGGACGGCGAGGTCGTCCTCCGACACGCTCGCCAGGCACGGCTGCTCGACGAGGAGACCGCCCGGGCGCTCGGCGGCGGGGAGGCGGTCGTGCCGTCGATCCCGCTCGCGGTGAACGCCGACTCGCTCGGCACCTGGTTCCTCGACGCCCTCGCCCTGGTCCGGGCGGACACCGAGGTGGTGTTCGACCTGCACCGCGAGGACCAGGACCGCACCGCCGAGCTCCTCCGCGCCGGCACGGTGATGGGCGCCGTGACGGCGGAGGCGGATCCGGTGCAGGGCTGTTCGTCCGTCCCGCTCGGCATCGACCGCTACCGCGCGGTGGCGTCGCCCGCGTTCGTGGACCGATCCCTGGGCGGCACGGTGGGGACCGGCTCCGAGCGCGACCTGCTCGACCGCATGGACCGGGTGCCCCTGGTGGACTACGACCGTGCCGACGACCTGCAGCAGGGGTACCTGCGCCGGGTGCTCGGGCACGCCCCCTCCGGACCGCGGCACTTCGTCCCGACGTCGGCGGACTTCGCGCGGGCGGTGTCGCTCGGTTTCGGGTGGGGGATGCTGCCCGAGGCGCAGTGCCTCGACGCGCTCGAGCGGGGCGACCTCGTCGAGCTCACGCCGGGGCGGCGTGCGGACGTCGCGCTGTGGTGGCAGCGGTGGAACCTGGCGTCCCCCGTGCTCGAGCGGGTGACCGAGGCCGTGCGGGCGACCGCGGCCGAGCGGCTGCACCCCGTCCGTCAGGCGGCCGCTCGGTAGTGCAATCCGTCGGTCCGGCGGTCGCGCGGTAGTGCACCCCGTCCGTCAAGCGGTCGCGCGGTAGCGCAGCCCGTCGACGAGCAGGCCGACCATGAGCTGGCTCTGCTCGGGGGTCGGCGCTCCGTGGCAGAGGTCCGCGACCGCACGGAGGAGCACAGGTGCGTCCACATCGGCGCGGACGGTCCCCGCGGCGGCAGCCGCGTCCAGCAGCCCGCCGAGCGCACCGCCCAGGCGGCCGATGAAGTACGCGGGGAGTGCCTCGAACGCAGGGTCACCGGACTGCAGCGCCGCCGCGAGCCCCCGCTTGGTGGCGACGAACTCCGTGAAGCGTTGCAGCCACCGGGCGAGCGCGTCGTCGGGTGCGTACTCGGCCGCGAGTTCGTCGGCAGCGGTCGCGCACGCCTCGACCGCCTGCTGGAAGACCGCGACGACGAGGTCGGACCGCTGCGGGAAGTGCCGGTAGAGCGTCCCGACGCCGACCCCGGCCCGGTCGGCGATCACCTTCGCGGGCACGTCGACGCCGTCCGTCGCGAAGACCGCCTTGGCTGCGTCGGTCAGGGCGTCGGCGTTGCGGCGGGCGTCGGCGCGCACGGATCTCCTCATCGTGGTGCTTGCGTAAACGGAAAGACGTTCCGTATAGTTCCGGAAGGGCGTTCCACTTCGGTCCACGATACGGCACCGGAGCGCAGCACGCCATCGACAGGAGGAACGCACATGCAGTACCGCACCCTCGGCAAGACCGGCATCCAGGTCAGCCCGTTCGCCCTCGGCGCCATGATGCTCGGCACCGACGGCCGCATCGGCAACGGCGACGAGCAGGACTCGATCCGGATCGTGCACCGCGCGCTCGACGCCGGCATCAACTTCATCGACACCGCGGATCGCTACTCGCAGGGTGGGTCGGAGTCCCTGGTCGGCAAGGCGCTCGCGGGTCGGCGGGACGACGTCGTCGTCGCGACGAAGTTCAACGGCCCGATGGGCGACGACCCGAACCAGCGCGGGAACTCCCGCCGGTGGATCATGCAGGCGGTCGAAGGGTCCCTCCGCCGCTTGCAGACGGACCACATCGACCTCTACCAGGCGCACCGGCCGGACGACACGGTGGACCTCGAGGAAACGCTCTCGGCCCTGACCGACCTCGTCCGCAGCGGCAAGGTCCGGGCGATCGGCAGCTCCGACTTCCCGGCGTCGATGCAGGTCGAGGCGCAGTGGACCTCCGAGCGTCGGGGGCTCGAGCGCTTCCGCACGGAGCAGCCCACCTACTCGATCCTGAACCGCGGCATCGAGCGCGAGGTCCTGCCGGTGGCACAGCGGTACGGCATGGGCACCCTCGTCTGGAGCCCCCTCGCCGGCGGCATGTTGACCGGCCGGTTCCGCAAGGGACAGGAGACCGACCTCGCCCGCGCGACGATGTTCCGGCACAACCAGGACGAGCGCCGGATCGACGCCGTGGAACAGGTCGTGACGCTCTCCGAGGAGACCGGCATCCCGATGACGCACCTGGCGATGGCGTTCGCGATCGCCCACCCCGGTGTGACGAGTGCCCTCATCGGACCGCGGTCGATGGAACAGCTCGACGACCTGCTCGCCGGGGCCGACGTCGCCTTGACGGACGAGGTGCTCGACCGGATCGACGCGATCGTGCCGCCGGGCACCGACGTCGGACGGCTCGACCAGCAGTACGACCCGCCCGCCGTGCTCGAGGCCGGCCTGCGCCGTCGCGCCACCGCGGATCGCTCCGCGGCCTGACGCCGCGGCCCTTCGCACGGTGCGACCCCGGCACTTCAGGGTGCGAGGTTCCGCGGACGGTGCGACCCGCGCACGCTCGCACACTGGCCGGGGCCTCGCACACTGACGTCAGGACGGCCGCGGCCCCGCGCACGGTGCGAGGTCAGGTCTGGCAGCGCGGGCACCAGTACGTGTCACGCAGCGTCAGTTCCGAATCCCCGAGCTCACCGTGCCGGATCGGCGTCCCGCACCGCAGGCACGGCTTGCCCGCACGGCCGTAGACCCAGAAGCGCCGACCCGGTCGGTCGACACCGGTCGTCACACGGGCGCTGCGGTCCCGGTTCGCCAGGATGAGGCGGCTCGCGAGCGCGATCACCCGTGCCGGGTCGTGCACCTCGGACACCGGGCGGGTCGGCAGGACGCCGCGGAGGAAGCAGAGCTCGTTCCGGTACACGTTGCCGAGACCGGCGAGGACGCGCTGGTCGAGCAGGGCCAGGCCGACCGGGCGGTCCGGGTCACGGGTGAGGTTCGCCAGGGCGCGGTCCGCGTCCCAGTCCGGACCGAGCAGGTCGGGGCCGAGGTACCCGACGACCTCGGACTCCTGCTCGCGGGGCACGACCTCGAGCACGCCGAGCGCGAAGCCGACCGTCGAGACCCCCTCGGCGTCGAGGACGGCGCGTGCCTGGTGCGCCGGTCGTCGCCACCGGTCGCCGGGCGCGTAGACGTCCCACCGCCCCTCCATCTTGAGGTGCGAGTGCACGGTCAGGTCGCCGATCCGGTGCAGCAGGTGCTTGCCGCGCGGGACGACCTCGTCGACGGTGCGCCCGACGAGGTCGAGCGTCGCGAACGCCGGCACCCGGAAGTCACTTCGGGTGAGGACCTTCCCGGCGAGCGCGGTGTGCAGGCGACGGGCCGCGCGGAAGACGGTGTCGCCCTCAGGCACGGAGCCGGACCCCCTGCGGGGTGGCGGTGAAGCCGACCTCGCGGAGCGCGGTGCCGAGCGGGGTCTCGAGCACGAAGTCGCCGTCGACCCGTTCGACCGACAGCTTGCCGAGGCCGCTCCGGACCGTCGCGGCGATCGACGCCGCCGCCGCGGCGAGGTCTGCCGGGTCGTCGGTGAACGTGAGCACGGACTTGCCACCGCGCTCGACGTAGACCGCCAGGGCACCGTCCACCGTCGTCACCACTGCACCGGCCTTCCGCCCGGGTCGGTGTCCGCGGGCCTTCGTCGGGGCGTCGTCCGCCAGGTCCTCGTCACTCCGTGCATCCGTCGGCCACGGCAGCGACGCCCCGTACGGGTTCGCGGGGTCGGTCGCGGCGAGCGTCAGGGCCGCACGCGCCCGGTCCGGATCGGCGCGTTCGTCGTCGTCGATGTCCCGCGCGTACGTCCGGAGCCGGTCGACGGTGGGGCCGGTCGCGAACTGCGCGGCACCGAGCCCCTCGACGAAGTACCCGCGGCGTGCCCGCCCGGACTCCTCGAAGCGGGACAGCACCCGGTAGACCCCGGCGAAACCCCCGCGGACGCCCTCGACCTGGACCGCACCGCGGGTCACGACGCCGTAACGCTCCAGCAGCTGCTCGGCGGTCGCCGCTGCCCGGACGGTGGCGTCGGACTCGGCGAGCGGGAGCAGCGACCAGCGTCCGCCGACGGTCGGCGGTCCGGACTGCGACGGCAGCGTCGGACGGCGGCGCCCGCGGTACGCGCGGGCCCGCGGCGCGCTCGTGCTCTTCGCCTTGCCGCCGAGCATCGACCGGAGCGGGGCGAAGGTGTCGTTGGTGATCTGCCCGGCCCAGACCAGGTCCCAGAGCGCGGTGGCGAGCGCCTGGTCGTCGGTGCTGCCCACGGCCTGTCCGAGCTGCCGGAAGAAGTACGCACCCCCACCGGCGAGGGCGCCGAGCACGTCGCGCTGGAGTTCGGTCGTCTCGTCGCCCGAGGGCTCGGCGAGCGTGGTGGCCGCGGCGTCGGCGAGGTGCAGCCGGATCCAGCCGTCGTTGCCGGGAAGGGTTCCGCCGCCGGACCAGAGGACCTCGCCCGTGGCGGTGAGCTCGTCGAGCATGCTCGGGGCGTAGTCGGTGACGCGGGCGGGCAGGACGAGGGTCTCCCAGGCGCTGGCCGGGAGCGCCACGCCCGCGAGCTGGTCGACGACCTGCAGGACCCCGTCGATGCCCCGGAGACCACCTCGGGTGCCGGGGGTCCGGACGTGCTGCCAGGCGGGCAGGAAGCGGGCGAGGGTGTCCGGCGACACGGGCTCGACCTCGTGCCGGAGCGCCGCGAGCGACTTGGTGCGGATCCGGCGGAGCACCTCGGCGTCGCACCACTCCGCGCCCTGGCGGTCGGGACGGAACTCGCCCTCGACCACCCGTCGGTCGGCGACGAGTCGGCGCAGGGTGTCCTGCACGACGGCGATGCCGAGCCCCAGGCGTGCGGCGGCGTCCTGCGCGGAGAACGGTCCGTGCGACCGGGCGTACCGGCCGATCAGGTCGCCGAGGGGGTCGGCGACGGGCTCGATGAACGCCGTCGGCACACCGATCGGCAGCGGGACGCCGAGGGCGTCGCGGAGACGGGCGGCGTCCTCGATCACGGCGAAGCGGGTCGCGCCGGCGTGCGAGAAGGAGAGCACGCGGCGATCCCGTTCCAGTGCGGCGAGGGCAGTCTGCACGGTGGCCGTCGCCGCAGCGCGGTCGGCGCCGGCGTCAGCGTCAGCGTCAGCGTCAGCGGGAGCCAGCCAACTCCGGTCGACGATCTCGTCGACGTCGAGGGCACCGACCAGTCGCAGGACGTCGACGATGCCCTCGGCGTCGCGCGCGCGACGGTCGGGGGAGAGCCGCTGCAGGTCCCGCTCGACGCCGGCGATGACCGACGGGTCGAGGAGCTCGCGGAGTTCGGCACGCCCGAGCAGTTCGCCGAGCAGGGTCGAGTCGAGCGAGAGGGCGGCCGCTCGTCGCTCGGCCAGCGGGGTGTCGCCCTCGTACATGAAGGCCGCGACGTAGCCGAACAGCAGGGACCGGGCGAACGGCGACGGCTGCTCGGTCTCGGTCTCCACCAACCGGATGCGGCGGCCGGCGATGTCGTCGGCGATTCCGAGCAGGGACGGTACGTCGTACACGTCCTGCAGGACCTCGCGCACGGTCTCGAGCACGATCGGGAACGACGGGTACTTCTGCGCGACCTCGAGCAGCTGCGAGGCTCGCTGACGCTGCTGCCAGAGCGGCGACCGCTGCCCGGGGTTCCGCCGCGGGAGCAGGAGCGCCCGGGCCGCGCACTCCCGGAACCGCGCGGCGAACAGTGCCGAGGACCCGACCTCGTCGGTGACCAGGGCTTCGAGGTCGTCGCGCTCGAACACGAACAGGTCGGCGCCCGGGGGTTCGGCGTCGGTCTCGGGGATGCGCACCACGATGCCGTCGTCGGCGGCCATCGCGTCGCCGTCGATCCCGTGACGCTCACGCAGCCGTGCGGCGACCGCCAGGGCCCAGGGTGCGTGCACCTGCATGCCGTACGGCGAGTGCAGGATGAGCCGCCAGTCGCCGAGTTCGTCCCGGAACCGTTCGATCACGAGCGTGGTGTCGTTCGGCACGTGCCCGGTGGCGGCCCGCTGGTCGCGCAGGAAGGTCAGCAGGTTCGTGACGGCGCGTTCGTCGAGACCACCGGCGGCGACGCGGGCGCTGGCGTCCTCGTCGGAGGCGCCTTCGACCTCGCGCACGAACGCCCCGGTGGCGCGTCCGAGCTCGGCGGGCCGGCCGATGCCGTCGCCCTTCCAGAACGGCACCCGTCCGGGCTGACCGAACGCCGGGCTGACGATCACCCGATCGTGGGTGATCTCCTCGATGCGCCAGCTCGTCGCACCGAGGGCGAAGACGTCCCCGACGCGGGACTCGTAGACCATCTCCTCGTCGAGCTCGCCCACGCGCGAGGCCTTCTCGCCGACCATGAACACGCCGAACATGCCGCGGTCGGGGATGGTGCCGCCGCTGGTGACCGCGAGCCGCTGCGCGCCCGGACGCCCGGTGAGGGTGCCGTGCACACGGTCCCACACCAGGCGCGGGCGGAGTTCGGCGAACTCGTCGCTCGGGTAGCGCCCGGTCACGAGGTCGAGCGTCGCCTCGAACGCCGATCGGGGCAGCCCGCTGAACGGCGCGCTCCGCCGGACGAGCTCGAACCAGTGCTCGACGTCGACGGTGTCGATCGCCCCCGCGGCGACGGTGTGCTGCGCGAGGACGTCGAGCGGGTTCGCCGGCACCGAGATCGCCTCGATCTGTCCGGACACCATCCGCTCGACGGTGACGGCGCTGTTCACGAGGTCGGCGCGGTGCTTCGGGAACAGGACGCCGCGCGAGATCTCGCCGACCTGGTGTCCGGCTCGGCCGACCCGCTGGAGTCCGCTGGCGACCGACGGCGGTGCCTCGACCTGCACGACGAGGTCCACCTCGCCCATGTCGATGCCGAGCTCGAGGGAGCTCGTGGCCACCACGCAGCGCAACCGGCCGGACTTCAGGTCGTCCTCGATGATGGCGCGTTGGTCCTTCGAGACGGAGCCGTGGTGGGCGCGGGCGAGGACCGGGACGGATGCGTCGGAGCCGCCGCCGCCGGTCTGGCCGGACTGGCCGATGACCTGGGCCGGCGGGCGCTTCGGCTGCGGGACCGGGGCGTGAGCCGAAGCGCGGGCGGGTGACTGCCCGCGGACGACGGGCAGCCCGTCGTCGGCGGGGGAGGCGCCGGCCGGCACCAGGACGCCGTCCCCGACGGAGCCGGCAGCGGCGAGGACCCGTTCCTCGTGGATCTCGTTGAGCCGCGCGGTCAACCGTTCGGCGAGCCGCCGGGAGTTCGCGAAGACGATCGTCGACCGGTGCTCCTCGATGAGGTCGACCACACGCTCTTCGACGTGCGGCCAGATCGATCCGTTCGCGGGGGCGTCCGAGGCGTCGGCACCGACCGGAGGAGCCCCGAGCTCCGCCATGTCGTCGACCGGCACCACCACCCGCAGGTCGAAGGTCTTCTGCGCGGGCGGGGCGATGATCGTCACCGGAGCACGGCCGCCGAGGAACCGTGCGACCTCTTCCGCCGGACGCACCGTCGCGGACAGTCCGATGCGTTGCACGGGCTTGTCGAGCAGGTCGTCGAGCCGTTCGAGCGACACCGCGAGGTGTGCCCCGCGCTTGGTCGACGCAACCGCGTGCACCTCGTCCACGATGACGGTGTCCACGTTGACGAGGGTCTCGCGTGCCTGCGACGTGAGCATGAGGTACAGCGACTCGGGCGTCGTGATGAGGATGTCCGGCGGTTGGCGGAGCAGCCGCTGCCGGTCGGACGAGGGGGTGTCGCCGCTCCGCACACCCACCGTGACGTCCGGTGGTTCGAGTCCGAGCCGCCGTGCCGTCTGGGTGATGCCGACGAGCGGACTGCGGAGGTTCCGCTCGACGTCGACACCGAGCGCCTTGAGCGGCGACACGTAGAGCACCCGGGTGCGCTGCTTCGCCGGCGGGTGCTCGGTCGTGCTGATGAGCCGGTCGATCGACCACAGGAACGAGGCCAGCGTCTTGCCGGAGCCCGTCGGGGCGATCACGAGCGCGTGCTGGCCGGTGGAGACCGCGTCCCACGCCCCGGCCTGCGCTGCCGTCGGTGCGTCGAAGGCGCCGCGGAACCACTCCGCGGTCGCGGGGGAGAAGCGCTCGAACACGTCCGTCATGGTCCGTCCCATCCTGCCCGTGACCCCCGACAAGCGACCCAACGAAGAAAGGGGGTTGACATCGCGATAGATACCGATCTATCGTTAAACCATCGCGATAGCAACACCACAGATCGCGAGCCAACTTCGAACACCCATCAGGAAGGACTCATCATGCGCCCCATGTATGACGACAACACCAGCAACCACCAGCACCCGCGCGGCCCCCGCTTCGGCGGCGCGCGACAGCACCACGGCGCCGGCTTCCCCGGCCGCGACCGCGGTGACCACGACCACGGCGGACGCGGCTTCGGCCCGGGCTTCGGCGGACGCGGCGGCTTCGGCCCTGGGTTCGGTCCGGGGTTCGGCGGTCCCGGCTTCGGCCGTGAGCGCCGTCGTCGCGGCGACGTCCGCCTCGCGATCCTCGGCCTGTTGGCCGAGGGCCCGCAGAACGGCTACGCCGTGATCAAGACCATCGCCGAGCGCACCGGCGGCGCCTGGAAGCCGAGCCCCGGTTCGGTCTACCCGACGCTCCAGCAGCTCGTGGACGAGGACCTCGTCGTCTCCACGGGCGACGGCCGCAAGACGCTCTTCGAGCTCACCGACGCCGGCAAGGCCGAGGCCGAGGCGAAGGCGGACGAGATCGCGGCCGCGTTCGCCGCGCCGGGTCTCCCGGACTCCCAGCGCGAGTTCTTCGAGGCACTCCGGAAGACCATGGGCGTGCTGCACATGTACCGGACGAGCGCGACCGAGGAGCAGGCGAAGGCCGCCACGGCCAAGATCGACCAGCTGCGCAAGGACCTCCTGCAGATCCTCGCCGACTGACGTCGGAACCCCGGACTGGAGGCGCGGTGCCAGCTGGCACCGCGCCTCCAGTCCGTTCCGGGTCGCCTACGAGGCTGCGATGAACGCGGCCACGTCCGCGAGCTCCTCCGCGGACACCGCGTGCGGGAGCCCCTGGTAGGTCCGGTCCGTCACGTCCGTGTGTCCCGCCGCCCACGTCTGCGTCCGCGCGGTCGCCTCGGCGGGGATCACCGGGTCGAGGTCGCCGTGGCCGAGGAACACCCGCGGCCGGACCGCTGCCACGGCGGCGTCCCGCGCATCCTGGACGCCCGGGACCACGAACCCCGACAGCGACACCGCGAACGCGAACCCGGCCGGGCGTGCACGCACCAGCTGCAGCGCCATCGAGCCGCCCTGCGAGAACCCGAGCAGACCGATCCGCGGGTGCCCGGCGGCGACGGAGTCGATCCAGTCGAGCACTCCTGCCGTCGATTCGTCGACGGGCTGGAGCGCAGGGGAGCCCGGCGTCCCGAGCGGGTACCAGCTGTACCCGGGCCCCCACGGCATCGGCGCGCGCAGCGACGCGATCGTCCAGTCCGACGGCAGCGCGGGCGCGAGTCCGAGCAGGTCGTGCTCGTTCGACCCCACCCCGTGCATCACGACGAGCAGCGGGGTCCCGGTCCGATCCGCGGCGGGGCGGGTCCACTGGACGAGCTCGGCATCGATCATGTGGACAACGCTAACCGTCCACAGCGGTCGCGCCTTCCGCCGAACTCGCCGGGGCGACTGGTAGACACGGTGCATGGCCTCGCTGCGCACCCCCGACCCCGACTCCGGCTGGCTGTCCGACGAGGAACTCGCCAACGTCCGTCGTCGACTGCCCATCTGCTACGTCGAGGCGATCCCCGTCCGCACCGACGGCCTCGGCGTCGTGACCGAGGTCGGCGTGCTGCTGCGCGTCGCCCCGAGCGGCTCGATCGCACGCACGCTCGTGTCCGGCCGGGTGATGTTCGGCGAGTCGATCCGCACGGCGCTCTTCCGACACCTCGAGAAGGACCTCGGCCCGATGGCGTTCCCGCAGCTGCCGTCCAGCCCGACGCCGTTCACGGTGGCGGAGTACTTCCCGCTGCCCGGAGCCTCGGTGTACACCGACGAGCGGCAGCACGCGATCTCGCTCGCCTACGTCGTCCCCGTGACCGGCACGTGCGAGCCCCGGCAGGACGCACTCGAGCTGACGTGGATGAGCCCGATGGAGGCAGCGTCCGACGCCGTCGCCGACGAGATGGAAGGCGGCCGCGGCGCTCTGATGCGTGCCGGCCTCGCGTCGGTCGGCGCGCTCCTCTAGCCGACACCGTCCCCGCACGACGAAGCCCCCGGGTCCGAATCGGACCCGGGGGCTTCGCAGCGCGGTGCTGGACCGGCTTACTTGTTCTCGTTCTTGAGGCTGTCGGCGACACCTGAAGCGGCGTCCTTGACGTTCGTACCTGCCTGCTTGGTGTCGGCCTTGACCTGATCGGTCTTGCCCTCAGCCTTGAGGTGGTCGTTGTCCGTCGCGTTGCCGACGGCCTCCTTGACCTTGCCTGCTGCCTTCGCAGCGGCGTTCTTGACGTCTTCGATCCCAGCCATAGGCTCTCCTTCCGACAGCGGACAGTTCCCCGTCAGCCGCTCGCGCGGCATCCGGTGAAGGAGAACCTACGCGCACCGAGCAGGTCGGTGCCCAGGGGGCGTCAAGGTTGCGGTCAGCGCGCGGAACCGGCGGGCCCGCGGTTGGTCGACGCAGTGCACGGCGCGACCCGTCAGCGCGCGGAACCCGCGGGACCGCGGTTGGTCAACGCAGTGCACGGCGCGACCCGTCAGCGCGCGGAACCCGCCGGACCGCGGTTGGTCAACGCAGTGCACGGCGCGACCCGTCAGCGCGCGGAACCCGCCGGACGGGAGGCCCGACGCGACCCACCACGACGGTTGCCGCCCGACTCGGAGCCGGCACCACGGCCGGCGGCGTAGCCGCCCTCCGAGGACCAGACCGGCGCGGACCCGCCACGGACGGTGTCGCTCGAGGCGCGACGGCTGCCGCCGGAACGGCGACCGCCCGACGCGCCGGCGCTCTGCGCCCCGCTGCGTGCATCGCGCCCCGCAGCGTCGGGGCGCGATGCCCGTGCCGGGGCGCGGCCCTGACGGCTGCCACCGGACCCGTTGCCGGAACCGGCCTGGGCGGGCTGCGCCGCGCCTCCCGACCGACCGCCGCGACCACGACGACGACCGCCGCCCGCGCTGTCGGACTCGGCCGAGCGCTGCTTGGGCTGGCGCTGCTGCTGTGCCGGCTGCTCCGGGGCCACGTGGCGGACCGGGGCGACCTCGCCGACGAGCGTGCTGACGGCGGGGGAGTTCGCGGTGACCTGCTGCGGGGTGACCTTGATCGCGGCCGCACGCATCATCTGCGCGACGTCGCGACGCTCGGCCGGCATCGTGACCGTGACCACGTCGCCGGAGGAACCGGCACGCGCGGTGCGGCCCGAACGGTGCAGGTACGCCTTGTGCTCGGTCGGCGGGTCGACGTGCACGACGAGCTCGACGTGGTCGACGTGCACGCCACGGGCGGCGACGTCGGTGGCGACGAGCACGAGGGCCTCGCCGGAGGAGAACTTCGCGAGGTTCCGCTCGCGGGCGCCCTGCGACAGGTTGCCCTGCAGGTCGACCGCCGGGATGCCCTGGCTGGTGAGCTGCTTCGCCAGGCGCTTCGCGTGGTGCTTGGTGCGCATGAAGAGGATGCGACGACCGGTGCCGCTCGCGAGGGTGCGGACGAGGTCCTTCTTCGCGTCGGCGTCGGCGACCTCGAACAGGTGGTGGGTCATGGCCTCGACCGGGCTGGTCTCGTCGTCGACGGAGTGCATGACCGGGTTGTGCAGGAACTTCTTGACGAGCTTGTCCACGCCGTTGTCGAGCGTTGCGGAGAACAGCAGTCGCTGCCCCTGCTCGGGCGTGGCCTGCATGATCTTGGTGACACCGGGCAGGAAGCCCATGTCGGCCATGTGGTCGGCCTCGTCGAGGACGGTGACCTCGATCGCGTCGAGCTGCACGTGGCCCTGCTGCATGAGGTCCGCGAGGCGACCCGGGCAGGCGACGACAACGTCGACGCCACCGCGGAGCGCGTCGACCTGACGGCCCTGCGAGACACCGCCGAAGATCGTGGTGGTGTTCAGGCCCATCGCCTTGGCGAGGGGGGCGAGCGTCGCGTCGATCTGCGTCGCGAGCTCGCGGGTCGGGGCGAGCACCAGGGCGCGAGGGCGGCCGGCGCGGCGCTTCTTCGGGTTGGCGGCCAGCCGGGCGGCGAGGGGGATCGCGAAGGCGATCGTCTTGCCGGAGCCGGTGCGGCCACGGCCGAGCACGTCCTTGCCCTTGAGGGAGTCGGGGAGCGTGTCGGCCTGGATCGGGAACGCGGTCTCCTTGCCCTGCTGGGCGAGGACGTCGACCATCGGTGCGGGGACGCCGAGGTCGGAGAAACGGATGTCTTCGGTGGTCATGGTGACCTTTCGAGCCGGAGCGTTCCGGCTGTGGGCACGCTTGCGAGGCAGCGCGCGGGCGGGATGCGCGCCAACGGATGTGGCTGGCGCAGTCGCCGCAGCAGAGAAGCCTGGCACCTTCGGGAGGTGCTCGATCATCGGTCCGTGGACCGGGAGTTCGGGGGCGTCCGTACGACGCACGAGGCGATCGGCGCCTCGAGTACGTCCATCATAGCGTGCGAGGATCTGGGCGTGCGAGAACGGGTTCGGGTGCGTGCTGTCCTGACGTCGGCGGCGATGGTCGTCGTGGCGGTGGTCGGGCTGACCGGGTGTGCGGCCGGGTCGGCGTCCGGGGAGCCTTCCCGTGCTGCTTCGTCGTACGCGAACCTGCCCACCTCGGGGATCCCGGACTACCAGCTCGGTGGGGGCTACACGCCGCCGGCCGGGGTGACGATCGTCGAGCGCGACAGCACCGACCGTCCCGCCGCCGGGAAGTACTCGATCTGCTACGTGAACGGGTTCCAGACGCAGCCCGGCGACGCCGACACGTGGCTCGACGACCACCCGTCGGCGGTGTTGCGGGACGACGACGGGAAGCCGGTCTCCGATCCGGGCTGGCCGGACGAGATGCTCCTCGACACGTCGTCGGCCGCGGCACGCTCGACGATCACCTCCGTGCTCACGAAGACCATCGCGACGTGTGCCGACCGCGGGTTCGACGCGGTGGAGTTCGACAACCTCGACTCGTGGACCCGGTCGCACGGCGCCCTCACCCGCGCGGGCAACCTCGCGCTCGCCCGTGCCCTGGTCGACGTGGGGCACGAGCACGGGCTGGCCGTCGGGCAGAAGAACACCCCGCAGCTCGGGGCGTCGGGACGGAAGAGCACGGGCTTCGACTTCGTCGTCGCCGAGGAGTGCGTGCAGTACCAGGAGTGCGCGTCCTACACGAAGGCCTACGGCCGGCACGTCATCGACATCGAGTACTCGGACACCACGGAGCGATCGTGGGCGTCGGTGTGCGCGGACGACGACCGTCCGGCGATGACGATCCTGCGCGATCGTGACCTCGTGACGCCGTCCCACGCGGACTACGTCTTCGAGCACTGCTGAGCGGCCGGGCGCGGCCGCGCCCGCCGGCCCGACCGCCGGCCGCGGCCCCGGCGGGCCGGGAGTCCGCCGAAGCTCGGCTCCGCGGACAGTCCCCGCCCGCCGGCACCCGTGCGGTGTCCCCCGGGCCGAGGCTCGGCGGCGCAGCAGGAGCGCGTCAGGCGGGCCAGGCGTCCTTGAGCGCCGTGGCGGCCTGCTCGGCGGACAGGCCGGCGGCCCGCGCGGCGGCAGCGAGGGCCCGTGCGGCGTCGGCGACCGGCTCGGGGACGTCCGCGGGGCGGATCACCCGCGTGCCGGCGCCGCGTGCGGTGTGCACGAGCCCGGACTCCTCGAGCAGCTGGTAGGCCTTCGCGACCGTCCCGGCCGCGAGTCCGAGCTCGTCGGCGAGCCCGCGGACGCTCGGCAGCCGTTCGCCGTCGACCAGGTACCCGGCGGCGATCTGGGCGGCGATCTGCGACCGCACCTGTTCGAACGGTGGGACACGCCCTCCGGCGTCGATCGCGACGAGACCCGACATGCGCTCCACCCTAGAAGTCGTACTGCTCGCCGACCGGGATCGGCACGGCGACGGTGTTGCCGGGCGGCGCGAGCGGGCACGCCCACGCCGGGTCGTAGGCGCACGACGGGTTGTACGCGAAGTTGAAGTCGAGCACGAGCTCGCCGTCGTCCCCGCCGAGGTCGGCGCCCTTGATCGTGTCGAGCAGGTAGCGGCCGCCGCCGTAGGTGCCGCGTGCCCGCCCGGCGCTGGCGTCCTTCACCGGGATGAACACGCCGCCTGCGTAGCCGCCGTGCGCCCAGACGTCCAGGGATCCGACGTCCGGCACCGACACCACGCCGAGCCGGTCGAAGTGCACGATGCCGTCGGTCCCGGTCTCCACGTCCATCGCCAGCGGTTCGGCCGGTTCGACCCGGACGCGGAAGCGCCACGACGGGTCGTAGTCCGGCACCGGCAGCGACTCGAAGTCGCGGGCGTCCTCGTCGAGGAGCGGACTCGCGGGGTGCTCGCCGAACATCGCGTCCCGGGTCTCGCGCCACATGGCGTGCGCGGTCTCCGGGTCGGCGGTCGCCCGGACGCGGCGGTACAGGTCGAAGGTCATCCGCCGCCAGTCCACGGTGGCGAGCGTGCTGTGCACGCGGTCGTCGGTTGCCGGGTCGTGCGTCTGGCTCACGGTGCGAGCGTACGCCCGTTGCGAACGGTCGGGAGGGACGGCGCGCGTCCGGCGGTCAGGCCGCGGCCCGACGGTGTCGCCGCCACTGCGGTGCGAGCTGCCGCATCCGGAGCGCACGCCACTGCCAGATCACCCACATCCCGGGCCACAGCGCCACCCCGAGCAGCGCGGGACGCATCCGGTAGGTGAGGCGGTCGACCAGCAGGGTCCGGCCGTCGGGTGCCGGGCGGACGGCCATCCGGTGCTGCATCGTCATGCGTCCGAAGAGCCCTGACGTGCCGCCACCGTTGTCCCGCTGTACGGGGACGCCCTCGACCTCGTACAGGTCGATGTCGACGTGCGTGTCGCCGCTCGGGACGATCCCGAACGCGGCGGCGGTGATCGGGTGCGGTTCGCCGGGCGTCCACCGCACCGGGAACCCCTGCGGGTCGCGGGACCGGTAGACGAGGAACGGCTTCGTGACCGCGACCATCACCGCCGGGGAGAGGAGTGCGTCGCGCACGGCGTCGACCGGTGCGTCGAGGATGATCCGGAGGCCCACGTGCATGACCCGACGGTACCGAGGGCGGCCTGTGCGCGATGCGGTGAACGTTCCGCCACCGCCTCTGTCCTACATGTGAAATCTCACATGTGACAATGGTGGCCATGCGAACCAACCGGACCGTCGTGTCCCTGCTCACCTTCCCCGTCGTCCTCGCCACCCTCGCCGGCTGCGCTGCCGGGACGACCCACCAGGCATCCGGCCACGATGCCGGTGCGGCGTGGGCGTACGAGGGCCCGGGCGCTCCGGAACACTGGGGCGATCTGGCGGACGAGTACCGGACGTGCACCACCGGGGAGCAGCAGTCGCCGATCGACCTGCCCGCACCGCAGGGTGGCGCGGCGCTCGACGTCGACGGCTCCGGCCCGGTGCGCGGTGTCACGGCCGACAACGGCCACACCGTGCAGTTCACCGCCGACGACGGTGCCACCACGGTCGTCGGCGGTGCGGAACTCGACTTCGTCCAGGTGCACTTCCACGCCGGATCGGAGCACACCAGGGCGGGACGGGACACGGCTGCCGAGTTCCACTTCGTGCACGCCTCCGAGAGCGGCGAACTCACGGTCCTCGGTGTCCTCGCGGAGCGTGGCGCGCACAACCCGGCCTACGACGACCTCATCGCCGGGGCGACGGCGGGTGCCGGTCGGGCTGGCACGGTCGACGTCGAGGCGATGCTCCCGGCGAAGCGGGCGTTCGCGACCTACCAGGGGTCCCTCACGACACCGCCGTGCACCGAGGGTGTGCGCTGGATCGTGCTCGAGCAGCCGGTCGAGCTCGGCGCGGACCAGCTCGCCGACCTGGAGGCCGCGCACGTCGGGAACGCGCGCCCGGTCCAGCCGCTCGGGGACCGCACCGTCCAGCACGCGCTCTGACCCGCTGACGCCCCGACCCCGTTCGCCGAGGACGGGGTCGGGTCAGGCGTGCCGGGCCGACCGGCGGCGGGAGCCCTCGGCCCGGTCGTGCCGGCGCAGACGCTCCGCCAGTGACAGCCGGACCGTGGGCCACTCCGACGCGATGATCGAGAAGACCACGGTGTCGCGGAGCGTGCCGTCGCGACCGACCGCGTGGTTGCGGAGCACGCCGTCCTGCTTCGCGCCGAGTGCGGCGATCGCCGTGCGCGACTGCGTGTTGTGCCAGTGCGTCCGGAACTCCACCGCGATGCACTGCCACACGTCGAACGCGTGCGAGAGCATCAGCAGCTTCGCCTCGGTGTTGATGCCGGACCGCTGCGACGACCGCGACAGGAAGGTCGCGCCGATCTCCACCCGGTGGTTCGCGGTGTCGGGGTGCAGGAACGTCGTCGAGCCCACCACACGACCGGTGGGCCGGTCCCGCACGGCGAACGGCACCATCCGGCCGGCGTCGTGCTCGGCGAGGCGCCGGGCGATCTCGTCGTCGACCTGCGCCGGCGCGGGGATCGAGGTGTACCAGGTGCGCCAGAGATCGCCGTCCGCGACCGCCGCCCGGAGGTCGTCCGCGTGCTCGGGAGCGAGGGGCTCGAGCGTCACGCGGTCGCCGGTCAGGGTGGGTGCGGGGGCGATCTCCATGGCAAGGAATCCTACGGTGACCGGCCCTGTCGAACCGCTGACGAGGGTCGACCTGTGGAAACGGTCAGGCGGCTCCCGGCGGCTATCGTGGCTCGGGTGGCAGCACGCACCCAGCAGCAGTACCAGGTCCGTTTCGGGTGGGGGATCGGCGGCGCACGTCGGATCGCGCACGGCACCCACCTGCTCGTCTGGGTCGACGTCCTGCCGACCCCGGCGTCCCGTGACCACCGTGACCGCGACCGGGCACTGCGAGCGGTCGCCGCGCAGCTGCCGGACGGTCCGGAGGTCGTGCTCGGCCACCTCGGCAACGTGACGGCGATCGCGGAACGGGTGGTGCGCCTCCAGGCCGAACGCGGCGACCGATGCGTGGTCGGGATCGTCGCCGCCGGACGCCACCACGCTCCCGCGGACGACGCGGCGGAGGCCGCGGGCGAGGCCTCCGACGTGCCGGACGCACCCGACTTCGCGGTCGAGGACCTCCTCGCCGCCGGAGCGGTCGTCGACGCCCTGGCGGCGGTCGGCATCGACCACACCTCGCCCGAGGCCGCCGCGGCCTGCGCTGCCCACACGGGGTTGCGACGGGCGGTGAAGCACCTCGTCAGCGCCGCCGAGGGAGCCGCCGAGCTGGCGCGCGAGGACGTGCACGCGGCGCTCGCCGAGTCGAGGGACCTCGTCGTCCTGCGGGAATCGAACCGGCGCGCGTAGCGTTCCGGTCGACACTCGAAGACCCAGCGAAGGAGCACGCCATGAAGGCAGTCGTCGGAGACACCGTGATCGCCGAGGCCCCGCAGGAGGACCTCATCCAGATCGAGGGCAACTGGTACTTCCCGCCGTCGAGCGTGAAGACCGAGCTGTTCACCGAGAGCCCCACGCAGTACCACTGCCCGTGGAAGGGCGACACGCAGTACTTCACCGTGAACGTCGACGGGCAGGCGTTGCAGGACAACGCGTGGTCGTACCCGACGCCGATCCCGTCCTCGTTCGACCGCGTCGGCAAGGACTACTCCGGCTACGTCGCCTTCTGGAAGGGCGTCCGCGTCGTCGAGTAGGCGCGTCGTCGCAGTGTGCGAGGTTCCGCGCACGGTGGGACGCGAACGACCTCGCACCTTGGTCGGAACCTCGCACCGTGCGCGCCGCGCCTCGCACGGTGCGAGGTGGGAGGGCCCGCGCTGCGCCTCGCACGGTGCGCGCCGCGCGGGCCCTCAGCCGGCGAGCGTGAGCGCGACGAGCGCCACGTTGAGCACGACGATCACCAGCGCGATGACGCCGGCGACGACGCGGGTCGGCACCGCGTTGACGTCGGCGCCCATCACGCTCCGCCGTGACGTGTAGACGACGAGCGGCACGATCGCGAAGGCGATCCCGAAGCTCAGCACGACCTGGCTGACGACGAGCAGCATCGTCGCGTCGGCGTTCAGCGCGAGCAGGACGATCGCCGGCACGAGCGTGACCAGGCGTCGGACGATCAGCGGCACCCGGACGTGCAGGAGCCCGTGCATGATCTCGGCGCCGGCCATGCAGCCGACCGAGGTCGAGGCGAGCCCGGACGCCAGCAGCCCCACGGCGAAGAGCACCCCGACGACGGGCCCGACGTTGGCGGCGATGGCGGCCTGCGCTCCCGGGATCGAGTCCGTGCCGGACACCCCGGGCAGCGTCGCGGCGGCCAGCACGAGCATGCAGATGTTCACACCGCCCGCGACGACGAGCGCGAGCCCCACATCCCACCGCGTCGCGACGAGCACCCGTCGACGCTCGGGGCCGGCGGGGACGTCGCCGTGCCGGTCGCGGGCGAGGGCGGAGTGCAGGTAGACGGCGTGCGGCATCACGGTGGCGCCGAGCATGGACGCCGCGAGCATCACCGACTCGGAGCCCTGGAAGCGTGGGACGAGGCCGGCGACGAGTTCACCCGGGGAGACCTGCGCGAACAGCAGTCCGGCGCAGAACCCGACCGTCAGGATCGCGAGCATCGCGGTGACGACGGTCTCGAACGTCCGGGTGCTCCGACGGCTGTGCAGCGCGAGGATGAGCATCGACACCACCCCGGTGATGACGCCGCCCGCCACCAGGGGCACACCGAAGAGCAGGTGCAGGGCGAGAGCTCCACCGATGACCTCGGCGATGTCGGTGGCGGCGGCCACGACCTCGGCCTGCGCCCAGAACAGCAGCCGGGGTGTGCGTCGCATCCGCAGCCCGAGGTGCTCCGGCAAGGACTTCCCGGTGACGACGCCGAGCTTCGCGGAGAGGTACTGCACGACGACCGCGCTGGCGTTCGCGGCGACGAGGACCCAGAGCAGCAGGTAGCCGTACTTCGCGCCGGCGGTGAGGTTCGCGGCGACGTTGCCCGGGTCGACGTAGGCGATCGCGGCGACGAACGCCGGGCCGAGCAGCGTCAGGCTCGCGCCGCGTCGACGCCGGGGCGTGGGCGGAGCGATGGGCGGGGTCGCCGTGTCGGTCATGCCGTCCAGCATGCCAGAGGATTCGGCACGCCGAATCCTCGTTTTCGGGAGATCGCGCGATCCGGCCGAGCCGACCCGCGGTGCCGGCCGGTCCGACCCGCGTCCCGGTCAGGCCGACGCGCGCCGTGCCCGGTGCGCCCGCACCTTCGCGCGGTTCCCGCAGCGCTGCATCGAGCACCAGCGGCGCGTCCCGCCTCGCGACGAGTCGTAGAACACCAGCCCGCAGTCGTCCGCCGAGCAGCGGCTCAGCCGGGTCGGCTGACCGTCGGCCGCGACGTCGTCGAACCCGACCTCGGTGAACAGTGCGACCGCGTCCCGCGCCACGCTCGACAGCGCCTGGGCGAGCCGGACGCGGTTCGCCCCGGCCCGGCGACGGCCACCCGGGAGGCTCGGGGGCACGTCCGGCAGTGCAGCGAACAGGTTGACGGTGTCGATGTCGTCGGGCGCGGGGCGCGTGCGGCCGGTCCCGGCGCGCAGGCCCGCTGCCACGGCGGTGCGCTCGGCAGCGGTGGACGCGGGACCGGGGGCGGCGGCGACCGCCAGCCGAGCGATGGCGGCACGGAGCGCTCGGGCGTCCTGCAGCTCGCGCGCCGTCGCGCCGACGTCGATCGGTTCGGTGTGGTCGGTCAGCCACTCGTCGAGGTCGGCGGGGGTCATCAGCAGTTCGCCGAGCTGCGCCCGCGGCCGTCGTCCGTCCGTGTCGTCGGCGAACCCGCCGGTGTGCGCGAAGTCCAGGGCGATCCGTCCGGCGTCGAAGAACCACGTGGAACCGGTGTCCGTGCGGATGTGCTGCCCCGTGTGCATCCGCCCAGGCTAACGGGTTACCGGCGCGCCTCCGAGCGCTCGCGACGTCATGCGGTAGCTCGCCGGTCGCTCTGGTCCTCGTCGATGCGTCGACTCCAGGTGATCACGTTTCGAGGGTCGAACCGTCGCGAGCACGTCGCGCACGCCAGCGGCCGCGTCGGGGTGCGGTACCGGAAGTGCTCGTGACCGGCCGGGCACGTGCCGACCCACGGCGCCAGTTCGCTCGCGACCGGCCCGTCGTACAACCGCGACCCGGTGTACCCGAGGGCCGCTGCCGTCCGGCGCCACCGCGGTCCGTGGCCCGCGCGGGCGCCGGCGAGGGCGTGGGCGATCTCGTGCAGGAGCACCTGGTCGACGTCCTCGTCGGAGAACCGGACGGCCAGGTGTCGACTCACCGTGATGCGACGGCGGGCGAAGTCGCACTGTCCGGCGCGGGTCTTCGCGTGGTCGAACCCGAAGGCCCAGGTGCGGTCGCCGAGGTGCGCGGCCATGAGGTGCTCGGCCCGGGCACGGACCGCCTCGAGCGTCGTCACCGCCCAGTCACCGCAGGTCGTCGTCCGGCTCGTCCCGACCGGCCTGGCCCTTCTGCGCCGCGCGTGCGGCGATGCGCCCCCACAGGTCGTCGGCCTCGGTCCGGGCGGCGTCCGGCGCGCCGAGGACCCGGCGTCGGATCGGCGGGACCTGCTTCACCGGCTCGGCGACGCGCGTCGCCGGCTCGTCCTCGTCGGCGCGGCGTGCGGCGACCTCGCGGGCGGTGCGCGGCCGGTCCTCCGCCTTCGGCTGGGCCACGGAGGCACGCAGCGCAGCCTCGACGGCGGTGCGGAGCGCCTCGGTGCGCTCGGACGGTGCGCCGGCCTGCCGGAACGCCTGGTACGCACGGGACAGCGCCGACCGGGCCTCCTCGAAGCGGGACAGCTCGAACAGCGACCAGCCCTCGAGCTCCGCGGCGGCGCCCTCGAGCTCCGGCCACTCCTCGGTCCGTGCGGTGTCCCGGGCGAGGGCCGACTCGGTCGCAGCGCGCTCGTAGCGGCCGAGGTCGTGCAGCACGTGGGCGCGGCGGATCCGGGCGGAGACCTTGTCCGACCGCTCGCCGGTGAACATCGTCAACCGGAAGACCTCCTCCGCGATGACGAGCGATTCGTCCAGTCGTCCGAGCAGGCGGAGGAGCTCGGCACGTTCGGCGAGCGCCTCGGTGCTGCGGCTCTGCCCGAGGTCGCGGAGGCGCTGCTGGATCGCGTCGGCGTCGACGGCGGGCCGCAGGCTGATGGGGGCGAAGGTGCTGCCCGGGCTGACGCCTGCCGTCACCGGCGCCGCATGACGCGGTTCCCGGGCGCGGTCGAGGCGGTCGGGCTGCTGCTGGTCGTCGGGCGGGAGGGACATCGGTTCGAGGGTAACCACGACCACCCGAGAGCGAGCGGTGCCACGCGCACGGGGGCCACCGAGTTCACGCAGGGTGCACGAACGGCCCGTCGCGCGAGCACGACGGGCCGTTCGTTCCGCGGAGGGGTGTCAGACGTTCCCGCCCACCGCTCCGGTCACCGATACGGCTGCGGCGATGAAGAACGCGATGACGCCGACGACGGCCAGCACGAGGCCCCAGACCCCCCAGGCCCGGCCGCGCTTCGTGACGGCGGCGATGATGCCCTGCACGATGGCCCAGAGGCCGAGCGCCGTGCCGAGGTAGAAGAGCAGTGACGCGCTGACGGCGCCGGGGGAGGTCATGAGCTCGCGGATCGCGGCGTCGCTCGGGGTCGTCGAGCCGCTGTTCGCCGCCTCGCGGAGTGCCGTCGAGTCACCGAACGCCGCTCCGATGAGCACGCCCGCCACCACACCGGACACCAGGGCCAACAGACCGACGACGAAGGCGATCGCACCGACCGTCTTCTTCTTCCGCTTCGGCTCCTCGTAGCCCTGCCACGACGGCGCTCCGGCGCTCGCAGGCGCTGCGGCCGCCGCGTAGGGTTGCTGCGCCTGGTGCTGGTCGCCCCACGACGGTGCGCCCTGCTGCTGGCCGTACTGCGGCTGCGCGTCGTCCGGCCGGCCGTACTGCCCCTGCTGCTCGGCGTACTGGGTCGAGCCGTACTGCGGGGTCTCGCCCTGCGGCGCACGCTCGCCGTAGCGCGGCTCGTCGGCAGCGGGGGTCGCTCCGGCTGCGTGCTGCTGCGGCGCCTCGCCCCAGCTCGGCACCTGGCCGTCGCCGGGCCGGTCCTCGTTGCTCCGGTCGTCGTTCGTCATCAGGGGGTCCCCTCGCTCGGTCGCGCGGCTGCGCGGTCGTCCAGCCCATCCTGGCAGGCGCGTCCTCCGCGTGTCCGCCGAACACCGGACGGGAGGCACGGCGCGCGCCCGCCACCGCCCGCCCCGTCGCGCGGGTGGTTGCGCGTGCACGAGACGACACCAGCGATGTCGTGCGACGTCGGAGTCGTCGTTCCGGGTCGGCCGGGTCAGCCGCCGAAGACGCTCCGGTTCGGCTCCGGCGACGCCACGGCCGTCTGGTCGGTGACGATCGGCGCGCCGGCGATGAACGCCCGCAGTTCGGCACCGTGCACGACCTTCGCCGGCATCGGGTCGGAGGAGTACCGCCGCGGCATGTCCGCCACGGGCAGGTCGGTGGGCGAGCCGAGCAGCACGATGTTCCCGAACCGCCGCCCCTTGAGCATCCCGGTGTCCGCGACCGCCGCCACCGACGGCAGCACCGACTGCAGCGTCGACGCCTGCCCACGGGCGAAGGCCAGCCCGGCGCCGTCCGCGACGTTCACCGCGACGATCCCCGTCGGCGACAGGAACGACGCCACGGACCGGTAGAACTCGACGCTCGTCACGTGCGCCGGGATCTGCGAGCCGCCGAACACGTCCACGACGGCGAGGTCGACGGTGCCGTGCAGTCCGGCGGGGAGCTTGCCGAGGACCTCCCGCGCGTCGCCGTACCGCACCCGGATCGACGCGCCACGGGGGAACGGCAACGCCTCGCGGACGTGGTCGACCAGGTCCCGCTCGAGCTCGACGACCTGCTGGCGCGAGCCCGGACGGGTCACCGCGACGTACCGGGGCAGCGTCAGGGCACCCGCACCGAGGTGCAGCGCCGTGACGGGCCCGGCGGGCAGCAGGTCGATCGCGTGCCCGATCCGCCGGATGTACTCGAACGCCAGGTGCGTCGGGTCGTCGAGGTCCACGTGCGACTGCGGCGTGCCGTCCACCACGAGCGTGAACGACCCCGGCCGGTGCCGGTCCGGCTCGACGACCGCGTACCCCGCACCGATCCGGAACCCGTCGAACGCATCAGCCATGGCACCAATCGAACACCACCGCGATCACCACCCGCGTCCCCACCCCTGGTTGGTGTGCTCGCCGAGGCCCGCGAACGAGGCTTGTCCCACCGGTCGGGAACGCCCCACCGGACCTCCACGAAAGGCACACACCATGTCGGTCCAGCTCGTCGCGAACATCCTGATCGGGATCGCCCTCGTCGTGTTCCTCGGGTACCGCCAGGCGACCTGGCAGTACCTCGACCCGACGCGCATCTGGCGCACGCCGCTCGTCATGGCGATCATCGGCGTGGTCGTCCTCGCCCAGACGACGGCCACCGTCACCACCACGGACGTCGTGTTCCTCGGCATCGAGGCCCTCGTCACGATCGGCGTCGGCCTGACGATGGGCAGCATCACCCGGTTCCGCACCGTCGGCACCCCGGACAGCAAGGGCCGCACGATCCAGTCCCGCACCGGCTGGCTCGGCGCCTCCCTGTGGATCGTCCTCATCGTCGTGCGCGTCGGCCTCGACGTCCTCGGCGGACAGCTCGGCGCCCACCTGCTCACCTCGACCGGCACGATCCTGCTCGTCCTCGCGCTGAACCGTGCCGCCCGGGCGCTCGTCATCGACCAGCGCATCCCCCGCGGTGACCGTCAGGCGCGCGGCATGATGGTCCGGTGACCCTGCTGACCGGCCAGGACGCGACCGACCTCCCCGGAGGCCGGCCGCGTTCGAGCGCTGCGTGGGGACTGAACGCCCTCGGGATAGCGATCGTGGCGTTCTTCTTCGTCCGCAACGGCGTGCTGCTGCACCACCCGGTCTGGGTGTGGGTGCTCGGCTCGGTGGCGCTCGCCGGGTGGGCGTTCCGGGAGTTCGGCAGGTCGGACCGCGTCCTCCTCGCAGCCGGCGTGGTGATGATCGCCGCAGGCTCCGTCACGGTGGTGCCGACGGACTCGCTGATGATCGTCCCGGTGATCGTCGGGATCGTGCTGATCGGCGCGAACCTGCGGTTCCCGGTCTGGGCGGCCGCGGTCGTCGCCCTCGTCGCGGTCGTCGTGGTCGCCGTCACCGCGACGCTCGAGCACGCGTCGCTGCAGTTCGTCCTGGGCACGAGCGGCGGGATGCTGCTCGGGGTCCTCATCGGCTTCAGCCGCCGGCAGTTCCGGGTCGCCGCCGAGCGGGCGCGCGAGGCCGAGCGGGAGCAGCAGCGCGCGGAGCTCCTCGCCGATCGGTCCCGGGCGGCGCGGGACGTCCACGACGTGCTCGCACACTCCCTCGGCGGCCTCGTCCTGCAGCTCGACGCGGTGGAGGCCCTCCTCGAGGCCGGCCGGGTCGAGGACGCGACGAAGCGCGCGCAGGACGCCCGGACGCTCGCGGCCGACGGGCTCGCCGAGGCGCGGCGGGCCGTGCACGCGCTGCGGGAGGACATCGAGCCCGAGGAGCCGACCACGCGCACCGACGCGATGTCGACGGGCGAGGCGATCCGTCCCTCCCGGCCGACCACCGACCACGGTGCGGGCCTGACGGCCCTCGTCGACGCGCACCGTTCCTTCGGCGGCGTGATCGTGACGCAGGGTGACGAGACGCTCGCCGACCTGGACGCGGCCCACCGGGCCGCCGTGGTGCAGGTCGTCCGGGAGGCCCTCAGCAACGCGCGCAGGCACGCGCCCGGCCGCCCCGTGTCGCTGTCCGTCATCCGGGACGGCGACGCCGTGGACGTCGTCGTGGCGAACCCGACGACCGGCGGCGGACACGGTCTGATCGGGATGCGGGAGCGCTTCCAGGAGCTCGGCAGCGGCGCGACGGTGGAGGCGGAACGCTCGGACGACGAGTTCGTCGTGGCGATGCACCTGCCCGTCGCCGAGGTCCCGGTCGAGGAGGACCGCTCGTGACCATCCGCGTGCTCGTCGTCGACGACCAGGCGATCGTGCGCGACGGCCTGGTGACGGTGCTGTCGCTCGTGCCGGACCTGACGGTGGTGGGCGAGGCCGCCGACGGTGCCGAGGCGGTCGCCGCCGTCGAGCAGGACGCCCCGGACGTCGTGTTGATGGACCTCCGGATGCCCACGGTCGACGGACCGACCGCGACCGCGCGCATCACCGCGGCGCACCCGCACGTCGCCGTCCTCGTGCTGACGACGTACGCCGACGACGAGTCGATCGTGACCGCGCTCCGGGCGGGCGCCCGCGGCTACCTGACGAAGGACGCCGGCCGGACGGAGATCGCGACCGCGATCCGCGCGGTGGCGTCGGGGCAGTCGACGTTCGACGCGAGTGTCGGGGCGCGGCTGGTGGCGCAGCTCGCCGGCGGTGCGGCGCCCGTGGCGGCCCCGCCGGGACCGGTCGGGCTCCGGACGCGCTTCCCGGACCTGACCCCGCGCGAGGCCGACGTGCTCGAGCGGATCGCCGAGGGCCGGTCGAACCCGGAGATCGCCGCCGAGCTGTTCCTGACCGTGCCGACCGTGAAGTCCTACGTGAACCAGGTCTTCACGAAGCTGGGCGTCCGCACCCGCGCGGAGGCCGTCGCACTCGTCCTGCGCTGACCGCCCCTGCGCCCTGTGCCCCGCCCCGCGTTCCCGGCGCTCCGGGAGCCAGGTGAATGCGTACACATGTACGGCCAGCGGACGCCAAGCCTGGCCACCTATCGTTCACCGGGTCGTCACCCTCGGGTGCGTCGAACCGCGCAGTGCCCCACACCTCGCGGTTCCGCACCCCACTCGTGACAGCGGCGCGCCCGTCCGACCACCCACCGTCGGCTCCGTGCGCGCGCTGCCGTGACCGTGCCCCGCGCACCGGCCATTGAGAACATCGTGTGCGCTATGTAAAATACTGGCGCAGCACGCAACCGGACCACGAATCCGCAGGAGCCCGTAGCCATGACCGACACCATGAGCGTCCCGACGTACCGCCTCGCCACCGCGACCCGCACCGGGGCACCGACCCGCGCCTCCCGACCGGTGTCCGCGCACACCGACCACGAGGGTGCGCCGACCTGGATGCGTGCCGTCGGTGGGGTCCTGCTCGTCGCCGGGTTCGGACTCGTTGCGGCGGTGCTCGGCTGGCCGGGGGACGCGCCCGAGGCTGCGCTCGTCGTCCCCGGCGTCGTCGCGGTGGCCGTCGGTCTCCTGCTCCTGCTCGCCCGGACCGGGTTCACCGTGACCGAGACGCACGTGGTCCTGCACTTCCGGCCGTTGCCCGCCCGCCGCATCGCCCGACGTCGGATCGTGGACGTGCGGCTCGCCGAGGCCGACGCCACCACCTACGGCGGGATCGGGCTCCGGCTCGGCCGCGGGGTGCGTGCGCTGATCCTCACGCCGGGGCGCGGCATCGAGATCACCGACGACCGCGGGCGGGTGACGTTCGTGCGGGTGCGGCGTCCCGAGGCGGCGTTCCGCGCGCTGCGCTGACGGCTTCGCCGGGCCGCTCGCAGCGCCGTCGGCGGGGGAACACCGGGTCTGTCCACCGGCTTATACACGGCACGGACGAATTCGGTCAAGCCAGGACTGGACACCGCGCACAGCGGCGACCTATGATGACAGTTCGCGCTCCCTGGCATCCGTGTCGTCATATTGCGGTCGACGCCCGCCCTGGTGAAGCCGGACCCGTATATGTCGGCGGGTACCGCTCACCCAGATCATCGCACATGTGTCCTCGCTCACGCGGCGGCCCGTGATCGCGTGTCTTCGAGGGTGCGCTCAAGCGTCAATCCACTCACCTACGTGCTGCTCGTCAGTACCGGCCCGACGGGGCCTACCGGAGGTCAAACCCTTGGCTGCTGCGCCCAACGCATCCACCAACCCCAAGAACGGTCGCAACCACTCGCGACTCTCGTTCGCCAAGATCACGGACACCCTCACGGTTCCTGATCTGCTCGCACTCCAGACGGAGAGCTTCGACTGGCTCGTCGGCAACGACGTCTGGAAGGCCCGCCTCGCCGAAGGCCAGGAGCAGGGTCGCACCGACCTCGCACTGCACTCCGGCCTCGAGGAGATCTTCGAGGAGATCTCCCCGATCGAGGACCTCGGCGAGACCATGCAGCTCGGCTTCACGTCGCCCGAGCTCGAGGACCCGAAGTACTCCATCGACGAGTGCAAGGAGCGTGGCAAGACCTACGCGGCCCCGCTCTACGTCAACGCCGAGTTCATGAACCACATGACCGGTGAGATCAAGACGCAGACCGTCTTCATGGGCGACTTCCCGCTCATGACCGAGCGCGGCACGTTCATCATCAACGGCACCGAGCGTGTCGTGGTCTCGCAGCTCGTCCGTTCCCCGGGCGTGTACTTCGAGCGCCAGCAGGAGAAGACGTCCGACAAGGACATCTACTCCGCCCGCGTGATCCCGTCGCGTGGTGCGTGGCTCGAGTTCGAGATCGACAAGCGCGACCAGGTGGGCGTGCGCATCGACCGCAAGCGCAAGCAGTCGGTCACGGTCTTCCTCAAGGCGCTCGGCATGACGAGCGAAGAGATCATGGAGGAGTTCCAGGGCTTCGCCTCGATCGAGTCGACCCTCGAGAAGGACGCCATCCTCACCAAGGAAGAGGCGCTCAAGGACATCTACCGCAAGCTGCGTCCGGGCGAGCAGGTCGCCGCCGAGGCCGCGCGTGCGCTCCTCGACAACTTCTACTTCAACCCGAAGCGCTACGACCTCGCGAAGGTCGGCCGCTACAAGGTCAACCGCAAGCTCGGCATCGACGCGCCGCTCAGCGACTCGGTCCTGACCGTGCAGGACATCGTCCGCACGATCAAGTACCTCGTCTCGCTGCACGCCGAGAAGACCAACCTCGACGGCGTCCGTGACGGCGAGCCGGTGTCGCTCCGCCTCGACGTGGACGACATCGACCACTTCGGCAACCGTCGCATCCGCGCCGTGGGCGAGCTCATCCAGAACCAGGTCCGCACGGGTCTGTCCCGCATGGAGCGCGTCGTCCGCGAGCGCATGACCACGCAGGACATCGAGGCCATCACGCCGCAGACGCTCATCAACGTGCGTCCCGTCGTCGCCGCGATCAAGGAGTTCTTCGGGACGTCCCAGCTGTCGCAGTTCATGGACCAGAACAACCCGCTCGCGGGCCTGACGCACAAGCGTCGTCTCTCGGCCCTCGGCCCGGGTGGTCTGTCCCGTGAGCGTGCCGGCGTCGAGGTCCGTGACGTCCACCCGTCGCACTACGGCCGCATGTGCCCGATCGAGACCCCGGAAGGCCCGAACATCGGCCTGATCGGTTCGCTCGCGTCGTTCGGTCGGATCAACTCGTTCGGCTTCATCGAGACCCCGTACCGTCGCGTCGTCAACGGCGAGGTCACGAAGACCATCGACTACCTCACCGCCTCGGAAGAGGACGACTTCGTCGTCGCGCAGGCCAACGCCCCGCTGACGGACTCGTTCCACTTCGCCGACGACAAGGTGCTCGTCCGCAAGAAGGGCGGCGAGGTCGAACTCGTCGCCAAGGACGAGGTCGACTACATGGACGTCTCGCCGCGCCAGATGGTGTCGGTCGCGACCTCCCTGATCCCGTTCCTCGAGCACGACGACGCGAACCGCGCGCTCATGGGTGCGAACATGCAGCGCCAGGCCGTGCCGCTCCTCCGCTCCGAGTCGCCGCTCGTCGGCACCGGCATGGAGGGCTACACCGCCATCGACGCCGGCGACGTCGTCACCGCCGACAAGGCCGGTGTCGTCTCCGAGGTCTCGGCCGACGCCGTGACCCTGCAGCTCGACGAGGGCGGCACGCAGACCTTCTACCTGCGCAAGTTCGACCGCTCGAACCAGGGCACGAGCTACAACCACCGCGTGGTCGTCTCGGCCGGTGAGCGTGTGGAGCAGGGCGAGGTCATCGCCGACGGCCCCGCGACGGAGAACGGCGAGCTCGCGCTCGGCAAGAACCTCCTCGTCGCGTTCATGCCGTGGGAGGGCTACAACTACGAGGACGCGATGATCCTGTCGCAGAACCTCGTGAAGGACGACACGCTCTCCTCGATCCACATCGAGGAGTACGAGGTCGACGCCCGCGACACCAAGCTCGGCAAGGAGGAGATCACCCGCGACCTCCCGAACGTCAGCCCGGACCTCCTGGCCGACCTCGACGAGCGCGGCATCATCCGCATCGGTGCCGAGGTCCGCCCCGGCGACATCCTGGTCGGCAAGGTCACGCCGAAGGGCGAGACCGAGCTCAGCGCCGAAGAGCGCCTCCTCCGCGCCATCTTCAACGAGAAGTCGCGTGAAGTCCGCGACACCTCGCTGAAGGTGCCCCACGGTGAAGAGGGCACGATCATCGGCGTCAAGGTGTTCGACGCGCAGGACGGCGACGACGAGCTCGGCTCGGGCGTCAACCAGCGCGTGGTCGTCTACATCGCCCAGAAGCGCAAGATCACCGCGGGCGACAAGCTCGCCGGTCGTCACGGCAACAAGGGCGTCATCTCGACGATCCTGCCGGTCGAGGACATGCCGTTCCTCGCCGACGGCACCCCCGTCGACATCGTGCTCAACCCGCTCGGCGTCCCCGGCCGCATGAACTTCGGCCAGGTCCTCGAGATCCACCTCGGGTGGCTCGCGAAGCAGGGCTGGAACGTCGAGGGCATCCAGGAGTGGGCTTCGGCTCTCCCCGAGGCGGCCCGCAGCGCGGAGCCCGGCACGAAGGTCGCCACCCCGGTGTTCGACGGTGCGTACGAGCGTGAGATCGAGGGGCTCCTCGACAGCACCCTCCCGAACCGCGACGGCGAGCGTCTGATCGGTTCGTCCGGCAAGGCCCAGCTCTTCGACGGCCGCTCCGGCGAGCCGTTCCCGGAGCCGGTGTCGGTCGGGTACATGTACATCCTCAAGCTGCACCACCTGGTCGACGACAAGATCCACGCGCGTTCGACCGGTCCGTACTCGATGATCACGCAGCAGCCACTGGGTGGTAAGGCGCAGTTCGGTGGACAGCGCTTCGGCGAGATGGAGGTGTGGGCGCTCGAGGCGTACGGCGCCGCCTACGCCCTCCAGGAGCTCCTGACGATCAAGTCCGACGACATCCTCGGCCGCGTGAAGGTCTACGAGGCGATCGTCAAGGGCGAGAACATCCAGGAGCCGGGTATCCCGGAGTCGTTCAAGGTCCTCATGAAGGAGATGCAGTCGCTCTGCCTGAACGTCGAGGTCCTCTCGGCCGACGGCCAGGCGGTCAGCCTCCGCGACACGGACGACGAGGTCTTCCGTGCCGCTGAAGAGCTCGGCATCAACATCTCCTCGCGGTTCGAGTCGTCGTCCGTCGACGACATCTGATCCCGCCCGTACTCGTAACGAATCCAGCTAGAGAGAAGAACATTGCTCGAAGCAACTTCATTTGACGCACTGCGGATCGGCCTCGCCACGGCCGAGGACATCCGCCAGTGGTCGTACGGCGAGGTCAAGAAGCCGGAGACCATCAACTACCGCACCCTCAAGCCCGAGAAGGACGGTCTGTTCGGCGAGCAGATCTTCGGTCCGTCCCGCGACTGGGAGTGCGCCTGCGGCAAGTACAAGCGTGTCCGGTTCAAGGGCATCGTCTGCGAGCGCTGCGGCGTCGAGGTCACCAAGTCCTCGGTCCGCCGTGAGCGCATGGGCCACATCGAGCTCGCCGCCCCCGTCACGCACATCTGGTACTTCAAGGGCGTCCCGTCGCGCCTCGGGTACCTCCTCGACATGGCGCCGAAGGACCTCGAGAAGGTCATCTACTTCGCGGCGTACATGATCATCGACATCGATGAAGAGGGCCGTCACGCGGACATGCCGGGTCTCGAGAACGAGATGCGCCTCGAGATCAAGACCCTCGAGGGGCAGCGCGACTCGATCATCGCCGACCGCCTCAAGAAGCTCGAGGACGACCTCGCAGCGCTCGAGGAAGAGGGCGCCAAGGCCGACGTCAAGCGCCGCACCAAGGACACCGCCGAGAAGGAGATGTCCCAGGTCCGCAAGTCGTTCGACGAGGACATCACCCGCCTCGAGCGCGTGTGGGAGGACTTCCGCAACCTCAAGGTGGGCGACCTCAAGCCCGAGGACGCCGTCTTCCACGAGCTCCAGGACCGCTTCGGGATCTACTTCGACGCCTACATGGGCGCCGAGGCGATCAAGCTGCGGCTCGAGGCGTTCGACCTGGCCGCCGAGGCCGAGGCGCTGCGCCTGCAGATCGCCGAGGGCAAGGGCCAGAAGAAGATCCGCGCGATCAAGCGTCTGCGCGTCGTCAGCTCCTTCCTCGCCACCGGCAACTCGCCGGCCGCGATGGTGCTCGGCGTCGTGCCGGTCATCCCGCCGGAGCTCCGCCCGATGGTGCAGCTCGACGGTGGCCGCTTCGCCACGTCGGACCTCAACGACCTCTACCGTCGTGTGATCAACCGCAACAACCGTCTCCGCCGCCTGCTCGACCTCGGTGCCCCCGAGATCATCGTGAACAACGAGAAGCGCATGCTGCAGGAAGCGGTCGACGCGCTGTTCGACAACGGTCGTCGTGGTCGTCCCGTCACGGGTACCGGCAACCGCGCCCTGAAGTCCCTGAGCGACATGCTCAAGGGCAAGCAGGGTCGTTTCCGCCAGAACCTGCTCGGCAAGCGCGTCGACTACTCGGGCCGTTCGGTCATCATCGTCGGCCCGCAGCTGAAGCTGCACCAGTGCGGTCTGCCCAAGCAGATGGCGCTGGAGCTCTTCAAGCCGTTCGTCATCAAGCGCCTCATCGACCTGTCGCACGCGCAGAACATCAAGTCGGCGAAGCGCATGGTCGAGCGTTCGCGTCCGCAGGTGTGGGACGTGCTCGAGGAGATCATCCGCGAGCGCCCCGTGCTGCTGAACCGTGCGCCGACGCTGCACCGACTGGGCATCCAGGCGTTCGAGCCGCAGCTCGTCGAGGGCAAGGCCATCCAGCTCCACCCGCTCGTGTGTGCTGCGTTCAACGCGGACTTCGACGGTGACCAGATGGCCGTGCACCTGCCGCTGTCGGTGGAGGCCCAGGCCGAGGCCCGCATCCTGATGCTCGCCTCGAACAACATCCTGAAGCCGTCCGACGGCCGCCCGGTGACCCTGCCCGCACAGGACATGATCATCGGTCTGCACCACCTCACGACCGTCCGCGAGGGCGCCGTGGGCGAAGGCCGTGCGTTCTCCTCCGTCGCCGAGGCCATCCTCGCGAAGGACCAGGGCACGCTGCACCTCAACGCGCTCGTGAAGATCCGCATGGACAACGTGTGGTTCGGCGAGGGCGAGGCTCCCGAGGGCTTCGAGCAGGGCGACACCGTGCTGCTCGAGACCACCCTGGGCCGTGCGCTCTTCAACGAGACCCTCCCGACGAACTACCCGTTCGTCCAGAAGGTCACCGACAAGGGCGTGCTCTCCGCGATCGTCAACGACCTCGCCGAGCGCTACTCCAAGACCGAGACGGCCGCCGCGCTGGACCGGATCAAGGACGCCGGCTTCTACTGGGGCACGCGCTCCGGTGTGACCGTCGCGCTCTCGGACGTCGTGACGCCTCCTCGCAAAAAGGAGATCATCGCGGGCTACGAGGTCCAGGCGGCCAAGGTGCAGGGCGAGTTCGA
The DNA here is from genome assembly GCF_051903265.1 of Curtobacterium sp. SP.BCo. Classification (GTDB taxonomy): domain Bacteria; phylum Actinomycetota; class Actinomycetes; order Actinomycetales; family Microbacteriaceae; genus Curtobacterium. The sequence continues at coordinate 371,409 of NZ_CP194337.1, read as the reverse complement.
CAAGGGTCTGATCACCGACTCCGAGCGTCGCGCCGACCTGATCAAGATCTGGACGGAAGCCACGAACGAGATCGCGCAGGAGATGCGCGACAACTTCCCGATCGACAACACCATCAACCGCATGGTGTCGTCGGGTGCTCGTGGTAACTGGCTGCAGGTCCGCAACATCGCCGGTATGCGTGGTCTGGTGAACAACCCGAAGGGCGAGATCATCGCCCGCCCGATCATCAACTCGTACCGCGAGGGCCTGACCGTGGCGGAGTACTTCATCGCCACGCACGGTGCTCGCAAGGGTCTTGCCGACACCGCGCTCCGTACCGCGGACTCCGGGTACCTCACCCGTCGTCTCGTGGACGTCTCGCAGGACGTCATCATCCGCGAGGACGACTGCGGCACGAGCCGGGGCCTCGAGCTCCCGATCGCGACCGTGGGTGCCGACGGCAAGCTCGTCCGCGACCCGCGCGTCGAGAACACCGTTTACTCGCGCACCCTGGCCACCCCGGCCGTGGACGCCAAGGGCACGGTCGTCGCCGAGGCCGGTGAGGACGTCGGTGACGTCCTGATCGACAAGCTCATCGCAGCCGGTGTCGAGAGCATCAAGGTGCGCTCGGTCCTGACCTGCGAGTCGAGCGTCGGTGTCTGCGCGAAGTGCTACGGCCGTTCGCTCGCCACGGGCAACCTCGTCGACATCGGCGAGGCGGTCGGCATCATCGCCGCCCAGTCCATCGGTGAGCCCGGTACCCAGCTGACGATGCGTACCTTCCACACGGGTGGTTCGGCCTCGGCCGACGACATCACGCAGGGTCTGCCCCGCGTGACCGAGCTCTTCGAGGCCCGGACCCCGAAGGGTGCTTCCCCGATCGCCGAGGCCCCCGGCCGCGCCACGATCGAGGACACCGACAAGGGTCGTCGCATCATCCTCACGCCGGACAACGGCGACGAGCCGTTCATCTACCCGGTGCTCAAGCGTGCGACCCTCCTCATCGAGGACGGCCAGCACGTCGAGCTCGGCGAGCAGTTCATCGCCGGCACCGTCGACCCGAAGGAAGTCCTGCGGGTCAAGGGTGTGCGTGAGGTCCAGAAGCACCTCGTCAACGGTGTGCAGGACGTGTACGGCTCGCAGGGCGTGCCGATCCACGACAAGCACATCGAGGTCATCGTGCGCCAGATGCTCCGCAAGGTCACCGTCGTCGACCACGGCGACACCGATCTGCTCCCGGGCGAGCTCGTGGACCGTTCGCGGTACAACGAGCTCAACCGTGCGGCGCTGCAGGAGGGTCGCAAGACCGCTTCCGCTCGCCAGGAGGTCATGGGCATCACGAAGGCGTCCCTCGCGACCGAGTCGTGGCTGTCCGCCGCGTCCTTCCAGGAGACCACCCGCGTGCTCACGCAGGCGGCCATGGAGGGCAAGCAGGACCACCTCGTCGGCCTCAAGGAGAACGTCATCATCGGTAAGCTCATCCCCGCCGGGACGGGCCTCAGCCGGTACCGTGACGTGGACGTGAACGCGACCGAAGAGGCGAAGGCGGAGCGGTACCCCAACCGCATCTTCGCCGACGACTCGTCGTTCTCGGACGCCGACCTGAGCTTCGTCGACTTCGACAGCTTCTCGTCGGACGACTTCACGCCGGGCACCTACAACTGAGTCTGAGCTCCACCGGAACGGCCCCCGCATCCTCGGATGCGGGGGCCGTTCCCGTTCGTGGGTGCGCGCACCTGCGGCTTCGTGAGCACGAATGGTCGGGTCCGCTGCGGCGACCCGACCATTCGTGCTCACGAAGTGCGTGACGGACGGGAGGCGCGGGGCGGGGCCGGCGTGCGCCTTCCGTCTCGCGGATGGCACTGCACAGATCTGTCCGTTGCCACGTGATATGTTGCTGACCGGTATGCATCTCACAACCACCCTCAAACTCATAGCGTCGCGAACCCTCGCCGTCCTCTCGGTCGTGCTCGGGCTCGCTTGCGTCATCGCCGTACTCCTGCACGGTCCGGCGCTCCTCCTCGGTGCGCTCTCACTCGGCTCAGCAACAACTGCCGGCACCATCCACACGGGGAGCAAACTCGCTCCGGCCGTGTTCCTTGTCGACTTGGCGGTCGTCGGAAGCGCAACCGTCCTGTACTTCACGGTGACGACGTGACCGACATCAGCCTCGACCGCGTGTCGACGCGCTCCGGCACGAACACCGCGCTCGAGGAGGTGTCGTTCGGCTGCCGGCCGGGTTCCGTGACCGCGTGTTGACCGGCATCGTCCAGCTGAACCTCGGAGTCGCTCGGGTGGGCACGATCCCGGTGCGGGCACTCGCTCCTGTGGACCGCGGTGCCTTGCCTCGTCGGCTGGATCCGTCAGGTGCGCGCCGAGCCGCGGTGACACGGACGGGAGGCGCGGGGCGGGGCCGGCACGCGCCTCCTGGCCGTCACATGGTCCTGTTCAGACCGCCCGGTCCGCGCCGCTGTCGCGGCCGGAGCCGCGACCGGTCTCGTCGACCAGCGAGAAGAGGCTGAGGACGTTGCCGTCCGGGTCCCGGACGTCGAACCAGTCGACGGCGCCGTCGACGCACTCGACCGGCCCGATGTCGATGCCGAGTGCGCCGATGCGGGCGTGCTGCGCGGCGACGTCGTCGACGCCGAACCGGACGCTGACCGGGTTCTCCTCGGCGTTCTCGTCCTCGTAGAGCTGGATCCAGATGCCGCCGACCTCGTACTCGGCGATGCCGTCGTCCGGCTCGAGGTCGGGTTCGGCGCGCTCGAAGACGGCGCCGTACCAGAGGCAGGACGCTTCGATGTCGGTGACGGGCAGCCCCACGGTCACGCTCGTGATGTCCATGACTCATCATGTCCCGCCGCGGCCGTGCACGTCGAGGAGTTTCTGGCTGGCAGGCTGGTGGGATGGCGACGCTGCGCGAACGGATCACTGCTCCTGCCCACCTCGAGCCGCCGGTGCCGATCGGTGGGCTGACGTTCCGGGCGGGGACCCCCGGGGACCTCGCCGGCGTGCACGGAGTGGCCGTGGCGGCAGCGGCCGTCGACGACCCGCATGCTCGTCCCTCCACAGCGGACTTCGAGCGGACGTTGTCCACAGAAGGGCTCGACGTCGCCCGGGACACCCTCGTCGGCGTCGATGCTGATGGGCATGTGCAGGCCTACGGCATCGTCATCGACGTCCCCTCCCGGGTCACCGCCGCCCGTGCGGTGCTCGACGGGGCGGTACACCCTGACTTCCGCGGGCAGGGCATCGGACGGCGGGTCCTCGCGTGGCAGATCGGTCGTGCGCGGCAACGACTGGCGATGCTCGACGTCGACCTGCCGGCGACGCTCGACGTCGGCGCCCCGCAGGGGGCCGGAGCGCTGCGGCTCGCGGCGCGGTTCGGGTTCGAACCGGTCCGGAACTGGGTCGACATGCAGGTCGTGTTCGACGACGGCGCCGACGCCGGGGTGCCGCCGCTGCCCGAGGGGTTCGTCGTCCGGTCGGCGACCCCCGACGACATCGAGCCGTTGCGCCTCGCGAAGAACGACGCCTTCCGTGACCACTGGGGATCGCAGCCGATGGTCGCGTCGGACTGGCACGGGTTCCTCACCGCGACCAAGAGCCGCCTCGACCTGTCCCGCGTCGTGCTCGACCCCGACGGGGGCATCGCCGCGTTCGCGATCGTCGAGGTGGACCCGGACGGCTTCGCGGCCCGCGGTCGGTCCTACGGGTACGTCCACTGGGTCGGTGTCGTGCGTGCCGCACGCGGCCGGGCGCTCGCGCCGATCGTCCTCGACGCCTCGCTGCGGGCGATCCGAGCGGACGGCCTGTCCGCCGCGGTCCTGCACGTCGACGCCGAGAACCCGAGCGGTGCGGGCCGCATCTACGAGCGTCTCGGGTTCGTCGCGGGCGAGGTGCACGTCTCCTCGTCGGCCAGCCTCTGACACCGGTCGATACCCGCGGGTACCCCAGCACTGGGGGCACGCGACACCCCCTCGCCCCCTCGTTGTGGGACTGCGGGGCTCCTCCGGTGCGGACGTAGCGTGGTCGGGCGTCGAACCCCTGCGACGCTCCCCACGATCCGCGCGCGAACCGAAGGAGGCTCGGAGGCACATGGCCACACTGTCCGAGATCCTCATCCTCAACGGAGCCCTGCCGATCGAGCACCTCGACTCGATGACCGGCGACGAAGAGATCGACGAGCGGTCGATCCGTTCGCTCGTCGACCAAGGACTGGTCAGCGAGGCGCAGTACATCACCGCCCGGGCCGCGTCGAACAACTCCAAGACCGTCCCGCTGACCGACTACCCGGTCGACGGCACCGCGGTGTCGATGCTGCCCGCGGCCCTCTGCCGTCGCCACGGTGTGCTCGGCGTCGGGTTCGAGGGCGAGACCCTCGTGCTCGCGATGGTGAACCCGACGAACGTCCTCGCGATCGACGACGCCCGCACGGCCTCCGGTCGGTCGGTGAAGCCCTTGCAGGTCGACGAGCGTGACCTGGCGGCAGCCCTCGACCGCTACCTCCGCGCCGACGACGAGCTCAACGACCTGACGTCCTCGCTCGAGGAAGAGGCATCCGCGCAGGCGCAGCAGCAGAACGACCTCACCGACGGGTCGCTCGACGACGTCCCGATCGTCCGCTTCGTGAACCTGCTCGTGTCCCAGGCCATCCAGGACCACGCGTCCGACATCCACATCGAGCCCGGCGAGCACGAGGTGCGGGTGCGGTACCGCATCGACGGCGTGCTGCACGAGATGGCCCCCGCGCCGAAGAACATCCAGAACGGCGTCATCAGCCGTCTGAAGATCATGAGCGACATCGACATCGCCGAGCGTCGGAAGCCCCAGGACGGCCGCATGTCGGTCCGCCACGGCGGTCGGCAGATCGACCTCCGCGTCGCGACCCTCCCCACGGTGTGGGGCGAGAAGGTCGTCATGCGCATCCTCGACAACACGAACACGTCGATGTCCCTGAAGGACCTCAACCTGCTCGAGCAGAACTTCGAGGCGTACCAGCGCTCCTACTCGAAGCCGTACGGCATGATCCTCGTCACCGGTCCGACCGGCTCCGGCAAGTCGACGACGCTGTACACGACCCTCAACGCGGTCGCCCGCCCGGAGATCAACGTCATCACCGTCGAGGACCCGGTCGAGTACCGGATGGCCGGCATCAACCAGGTGCAGGTCAACCCGAAGGCCGGCCTGACGTTCGCCTCGGCGCTCCGGTCGATCCTCCGGTCCGACCCCGACGTCGTGCTCCTCGGCGAGATCCGTGACCACGAGACCGCGCAGATCGCCATCGAGGCCTCGCTCACCGGCCACCTCGTGCTCTCGACCCTGCACACCAACGACGCGCCGTCCGCGGTCGTCCGCCTCACCGAGATGGACATCGAGCCGTTCCTGGTCGGCTCCGCGCTCGACTCCGTCGTCGCCCAACGTCTGTCCCGACGGCTCTGCGACCGCTGCAAGGCCCCGGCGCAGTACACGCCCGCGCAGCTCGTGGCACTCGGCTTCGTCCCGACGGAGGACTCCGAGGTCCCCGAGTTCTTCGGCCCCGTCGGCTGCGCGGTCTGCTCGAACACCGGCTACCGCGGTCGCATCGCGCTGCACGAGGTCATGACGGTCACCGAGGAGATCGAACGCCTCGCCGTCGCACGGGCGTCGAGCGCCGAGATCAGCCGCGTCGCCCAGGCGCAGGGCATGCTCACCCTCCGGCAGGACGGGTGGGAGAAGGTCAAGCTCGGCATGACGAGCATCGACGAGATCCTGCGCGTGGTCGCGTAGGCGTGGGAGTGGAACGATGACTGACTCCGTCTACGACATCTCCGTGCCCGGCGACGAGCCGGTCGCCGGATGGCACCCGGGGCGCCCCGGCAACGAGATCGGTGGCCGTCGCGCCGCACGCCTCGCCGCGGCGGCCCAGCAGCCCACCTCACCCGACCTGGAGGCGCCGGTCGCCGCCGCCCCGTCGGTCCCGGTCTACGACCTGTCGAGTGAGTCGGCCGCGTGGCCGGCCCCGGCCGGCGACCCCGTCGCCGTCCCGGTGGCGCAGCCGCAGGCCGCTCCCGCGACACCGCCCGCAGCCGTCCCGCCGTCGACCGCGTCCTACGGGTACGCCGACGCCGTGACCCAGCACCTGCCGGTCGTCCCCTCGGACCCGACCACGGTCCTCCAGGCCGTCCACGCCCCCACCTACGCGCCCGCACCCGACGGGCAGGCAGAGATCAACTTCACCCGCCACGCACGGGAGGTCGCCGACCCGGACCTCATCACCGCGCTCGCCCAGGTCGTCTACCAGGGCGCCTCCGACCTCCACCTCACCGCCGACGCGGCACCCACCGTGCGCGTCGACGGGGCGCTCCGGCCGGCCGTCCCCGGCGGACCCTGGGCCCGCAACAAGGTGATCGCCGCGCTGAAGACGCTCCTGTCCGTCGAACAGGCCGGACAGTTCGACCACGAGCAGGAACTCGACTTCGCGTACTCGCTGTCGCCGGAGTTCCGCTTCCGCGTGAACTACTACCAGCAGCGCGGGAACTGGGGCGCGGCGTTCCGCATCATCCCCACCAAGATCAAGACCCTCAAGCAGCTCGGCATCCCCGAGTACGTCGGCGAGTTCGCGAAGCTGCCGCGCGGACTCGTGCTCGTCACCGGGCCCACCGGCTCCGGCAAGTCGACCACCCTCGCCGCCCTCATCGACCTCGTCAACGAGACCCGCGCCGACCACATCGTGACCGTCGAGGACCCGATCGAGTTCATGCACGAGCACAAGAAGGCGATCATCAACCAGCGCGAGGTCGGCGCGGACACGCACTCGTTCGCCGCTGCACTCAAGCACGTCCTCCGCCAGGACCCGGACGTCATCCTGATCGGCGAGCTCCGCGACCTGGAGACCATCTCCGTCGCACTGACCGCGGCGGAGACCGGCCACCTGGTGTTCGCCACGCTGCACACGCAGAGCGCCCCCGGCACGATCGACCGCGTCATCGACGTGTTCCCGCCGCACCAGCAGGGCCAGATCCGCACCCAGCTCGCCTCCACGCTCGAAGGGGTCGTCTGCCAGACCCTCGTGCCGAAGGCCAACGGCGCCGGACGGGTCGTCGCCACCGAGATCATGAAGACGACCCCGGCCATCGGGAACCTCGTGCGCGAGGGCAAGACCTACCAGATCACCTCCGCCATGCAGGCCGGCCGTGACATGGGCATGCACACGATGGACCAGGACCTCGCCGAACTCGTCAACGTCGGCACGATCACCCGGAAGGCCGCACTCGAGAAAGTGCACGACCTCGAGGGCTTCGACCGGCTCGTGCAGCGCGTCGAATCGCCGTCCGACTCCTCCGCCGCCGCGATCGCCGCGTCCGAGATCGACTTCGGCGACAAGTACTCAGGAGGCCACTGATGTCCCTCGCATACGACTACCGGGGGCGTGACGGCGCCGGCAAGCTCGTCAAGGGTCGGCTCGACGCGTCCTCCGAAGGGGCCGTCGTCCAGCGCCTGCGGGGCATGGGCGTCTCGCCGATCGCCATCACCGAGGCCAAGGCCGGCACGGGGCTGCAGACCGAGATCAAGATCCCCGGGTTCGAGAAGGGCGTCGGGCTCAAGGACCTCGCGATCATGTCGCGCCAGGCGTCCACGATGCTGTCATCCGGACTCTCGCTCCTCCGAGCGCTGTCGATCCTGGCGGACCAGACGGACAACAAGAAGCTCAAGGAGATCCTCGGCAAGGTCCGGGACGACGTCGAACGCGGTGTCTCGTTCTCCGACGCCGTGGCGAAGTACCCGGTGGACTTCCCGCCGATCATGATCAACATGATCCGGGCGGGGGAGACCGGCGGGTTCCTCGACCAGGCGATGGACTCCATCGCGACGAACTTCGAGAAGGAGCACAAGCTCCGGTCGACGATCAAGTCGGCGATGACGTACCCGGTCGTGGTGCTGGTGATGTCGCTCGTCGCCGTCGTCGTGATGCTCGTCTTCATCGTGCCGATCTTCCAGAAGATGTTCACCTCGCTCGGCGGTCAGCTCCCGCTGCCGACGATGGTGCTGGTCTACGCGTCGCACGCGATGGTGTGGGTCGGTCCGATCCTCCTCGTCGCGATCGTCCTCGGCTGGCTCTGGTGGCGTGCGAACAAGAACACCGACCGCGTCCGCGGATTCGTCGACCCGATCAGACTGCGCCTACCGGTCTTCGGAGAACTGAACCGGAAGATCGTCATCGCGCGGTTCGCCCGTAATTTCTCGAACATGATCGGAGCCGGCGTCCCCATTCTGCAGGCATTGCAGATCGTCGGTGAGGTGTCGAACAACTTCGTCGTGCAACGGGCACTCGAACGCGTCGCGGAATCAGTTCGGAAGGGTGAATCCATCGCGGTTCCTTTGGCTGCCGAGAAAGTATTCCCGGAAATGGTTTCGCAAATGGTCGCTGTCGGTGAGGACGCCGGCTCCCTCGAGACGATGCTGGAGAAGATCGCCGAGTTCTACGACAACGAGGTCGAAACCACCACAGAGGCGCTGACATCCCTGATCGAACCGCTCCTCATCGCCTTCTTGGGCGTTGTCGTGGGCGGCATGATCGTCGCGCTCTACCTGCCGATCTTCAAGATCACCTCGCTGATCCACTGACCCCTCAAAAGGGGCCCCGCGCTCGGGGGTGGTTTGGTTGAGAATGCCCCCGCTTCTGGGGGCATTTTCTTGCCCGGTGGCCCCCGTTCTCGGGATTATGCCCAGAAAGTGCCGTCAATACGCTTGTCGACGGCGGCAGAGCACAGCCCCAACCACCAATTCCAATCACATTCCCGAAAGAATGGAAGAAGTCATGTACTTCGCGCTCATGGGCAAGCTGAACGCTCGCCGCAACGAACTCGTCAAGGACTCCGAGAAGGGCTTCACCCTCATCGAGCTCCTGGTCGTCGTGATCATCATCGGCATCCTCGCCGCGATCGCCATCCCGGTGTACCTGGGTGTGCAGAACAACGCGAAGGACTCGGGCGTGCAGAACGACGTCTCGAACTTCAAGACCGCGGTCGTGAGCATCTCGACGCAGAACAGCAACGCGCTTCCCGGTACGATCACGGCGACGTCCGGGACGGCCACCACGAACGGCCTCGGCGCCGCGGGTGTCTCCGGTGGACAGACCTGGCTCGCCGCTGGCGCCACCTGGAGTGACGCCGAGACCCGCCTGGTCTACAACCCGGGCAGCGGCACCGGCGCCAACACGTTCTGCGTGATGGGTGTCAGCAGCACCGGGAAGTCCTTCGCTGCGACCGAGACCCAGGGCGTCAAGTCCGGCAGCTGCAGCGGCGCTACCTTCTCCTCCGCGACGTTCACCGCGGGCTCCTAACAACCACCGTGCAGGGGTCGGGGCCGCGCCCCCGACCCCTGCACATCGCGTGCGAAGCGGTCCCGGAGGAGGTGTCGAATTGTTCACAAGTCGAGCTCGCGTGGAAGCCCGTGACGAGGGCTTCACGCTCGTCGAGGTCATCGTCGCGATCACCGTGTTCGGCATCATCATCGCCGGTGCACTGGTCGGTGTCGTTTCCGTGATGCGGGTGACCTCCGACAACTCGGCCCGAGCGCAGGCGACCAACCTCGCGGCCGGCGCCATCGACACCGCGCGCATCGAGGCCCAGAACAACATCACCGGCATGGCCGGCAGCACGGACCAGCCGACGGTGGACGGTCGCCAGTACACGGTCAAGCGGACCCTCGACTGGCAGTACACCGACGGAACGACGAACCGGTGCTCCGCGACGGCCTCCGGGACAACCGCCCAGCTCCTCTTCCTCAACGTGCACATCAAGGTGACCTGGCCCGGTATGGGCTCGGCCGCTCCGGTCACCCAGGAGACGGTGTTCTCCCCGTCGACCAAGATCAACGACCCGACGCTCGGTACGATCCTCGTCCAGGTGCAGTCGATCACCGGGAGTGGTGGTGTCGGCGGCGTGAACGCGACCATCGCTCCGGCGACGACGGTCCCCGCGAACACGGCGAAGTCACTGTCGACGCAGCCCGACGTCACGAACCAGGACGGCTGCACGGTCGCGATCAAGGTGACGCCCGGCACGTACACGGTGACGCTCGGACCGCCCTCCGGCCAGTACCGCGATCAGGAGCAGTCCGCCACACCCTCGAAGACCGTGGTGGTCAAGGCCGGTCAGTCGAGCGGGGCCTCGTTCAACTACGATCCCGCCATCGCGGTGTCGATGAACTACGCGAACAACGGCTCCGGCGCGCTGCTGCCCACGAACCTCGTGACCTCGTTCGTCAGCACCTACGGCACCTACAAGGCGACCGGGACGAGTGCGACGCAGTACCTCAGCCCGATCGGGTCCGGGTACGTCGTGTACCCGGGCGTGTACGACTCGAACGTCACGAACGCCGACACGACGACGAACCCGAACAGCTGCCTCTCCACCGACCCCACGATGTGGCCGAAGGCCAGCGACGGCCGCATCGGCAAGACCCCGACGCCGTCGGTGTCGAAGGACCAGCTCACCGCGAACGTCGCGATGGGGCTGGTGACGGTGACGATCAACAAGTCGGACACGATCCTGACCGCGAGGACGGCCACCGCTGCCGGCGGGGACCCGGGGTGCAAGGTCACCCAGAGCTACTCGTTCACACGCACCGCGACCGGCACGTCGGGGACGACCGACATCACGCTCGCGCTCCCCTACGGCACGTGGTCGGTCACCAGCCAGAAGAACTCCAGCTCGGCCGCGGTGAACGTGACGGCGAAGGGGTTGATCGGCGTCATCCTGAACTCCGGTTCGGTGACCCTCGACCCGAGGACGGCGCCGTGATCCAGCGCATCCGGTCCGTCGTCCGAGGCGAGCGGCGTGACGAGGGACTCACCCTCATCGAGCTCCTCGTCGCGATGAGTCTGTTCGGGGTCCTGCTCGCGATCGTCGGCGGCACGTTCTACTCGATCACCCGGGCGACGACGTTCGCGGCCGCGCGCGACCAGAACAGCCGGAACGCGTCGAACGCGATGAACGAGATCGTCCGCCAGGTGCGTGCCGCGGCGGACAACCCGAACGTCGGGGCGGCCGACACCCCGGCGTTCCTCTCGGCCGGGCCGACGTCCATGCAGTTCACGACACTCGTCGCCACGGGGCGCAACGCCGTGCCGCAGCAGGTCACGTTCTCGGTGAGCGCTGCCGGCGTGCTCACCGAGAAGGTCATCGCGGGTTCCACCACGGACAACGCGTACTACACGTTCCCCGGCGCCGGTTCGACGTCCACGATCGCCTCGTCGATCGAGGTGCCGACGAGCACCGGCACGCCGGTCTTCCAGTACCTCGACGCCGGGAACACCCCCTTGACGAACGGTGCGAGCGCGTTGACGACCGACCAGGTCGGTCAGATCGCCTTCGTCAAGGTCACCCTGCGCTTCTCGTCCACGGCGAGCACCCTCAAGAACGGCATCACCCTGCAGAACACCGTGGGGCTGCCGAACCTCCTCGAACCGACGGGAGACCCGACGTGATCCGGCTCCGCCGCCTCCTCCACTTTGACGCCGTGCGCGACGATCGCGGCATGGCCCTGGCCATCGCCGTGATCTTCGGGACGGTCGTCGTGTTCATGATCGCGACGGCGACGTCGGTCGCCGTCGCCGGCATCAAGAAGTCCTCGACCGACTCCGACTGGAACGCCGCCCTGAGTGCCGCGTACGCGGGGGTGCAGGACTACGAGGCCCGCCTGTCGAACGACACCGGGTACACCCAGTACGGCAACCCGGCGGCACCGTTCTCGTCGACCAGCACCGGCCTCACGCTGCCGACCGCCGGTGCGACGAACGCGGCGTTCGGGTCGGGCGCGACCGGCACCTGGGCCACCGTCCCCGGCGGCGACGGCAAGTCGTTCTACCGGTACGAGGTCGACGCCTCCAAGTACTACGACACCGGCACCATCCGGATCCGCGCGACCGGCAAGGTGGGGTCGGCGGTCCGCTCGGTGGTGGCGAGCATCCGGCAGCAGGGCTTCATCGACTTCCTGTACTTCACCGATTACGAGATCCAGGACCCGGTGATGACGAACGTCGACACCGCCACGTGTGTCAAGCACGCGTGGGAGGGGCGGCCGACCTCGCGGACGAGCAACCTGTGCGGTGAGATCGCCTTCAGCGGCGGCGACACGATCGACGGGCCGGCACACTCGAACGACACGATGCGCATCTGCCAGGCGACGTTCACGAAGCAGATCACGACGTCGAACCCGACGTCGGGCCTCCGCTACAACAAGGTCGACTCGAACGGCGCGAGCTGCACCGGTCAGAACTTCCCAGCGGGGGTGACCCAGCCGGCGTTCACGTCGACCATCGGCATGCCGTCGACCAACGCGCAGCAGAAGGCGGCCACGCAGTACAACACGGCGGCGACGGCGACCCGGAGCCCGGGATGCCTCTACACGGGGCCGACGGACATCACCTTCAACGCCGACGGGACGATGACGGTCAAGTCCCCGCGGTCGATCAAGACCCAGACGGACGCGACCGACCCGACGAAGGGCCAGACCCCGACGGCGTGCGGACTGCCGGGCACCGGGGCGGGGCAGCTCGGTTCCACCACCGGGGCGACGGTCCCCGTGCCGGCCAACAACCTGATCTACGTGCAGAACGTTCCGCAGGCAGGGGATGCGAACGCGACGACCACGGCCAAGCTCGCCGACGCCTGCAACACCGGGAACGGCGTCGGGTACCCGCGGTCCGGTGAGGCGCAACTGAGCACCTCCCCGTGCAGTTACGGCACGCGATCGGGCGACGCCTTCGTGCACGGCGTCCTCGACGGCCAGGTGACGGTCGCCGCGGAGAACTACCTCTACGTCACCGGTGACCTCACCTACGCCGACCGCGGATCGGACATGCTCGGGCTCACCGCCACCAACGCCGTCATGGTCTGGAACCCGGTGCAGGCCGTGGCCTGTGGGCGGAGCACCTGCTACACGTCGATCCTCGGCGACACGGACCGTGAGATCGACGCCGCCATCATCTCCGCCGCGCACACCTTCCAGGTGCAGAACTACGGGTACGGCGGCGACCGCGGGACACTGACGGTGTACGGGGCGATCGCGCAGAAGTTCCGTGGCGTCGTGCGTTCCGGATCGAACGGCTACATCAAGGCGTACACCTACGACGCCCGACTGAAGCACTCCGCTCCGCCGAGCTTCCTCAACCCCGTCACCACCACCTACGGCGTGACGACGATGGCAGAGGTCTCTCCGGCGTACACGACCTCGGGCGACTGCGTGAAGAAGGCAGGTGTCTGCGTATGACCGCGCTCCAGCAACTCACGGTGGTCCTCGTCGGACTCGCCGGCGTCCTCGGTCTCCTGATCGGCTCGTTCCTCAACGTCGTCGTGTACCGGGTGCCCGCCGGCATGTCGGTCGTCCGGCCGGCGAGCGCCTGTCCCCGGTGCGGCCACGAGATCCGCGGGTTCGACAACGTGCCGGTGCTGTCCTGGATCGTGCTCCGCGGTGCCTGCCGGGACTGCGGCGACCGCATCTCCGCGCGGTACCCCCTGGTCGAGGCAGCCACCGCTGCGTTGTTCGCGGTCGTCGCCGGCATCGTGCTGGCACGTGCCGTCGGCGCCGGCGCGACGCTTGCCCCGACGGTGGGGATGCTCGTCGCCCTGCTCTACCTGATGGCGATCACCGTGGCGCTGGCGCTCATCGACGTCGACACCCACCGGCTGCCGGACAAGATCGTCCTGCCGGCGTACGGGGTGCTCGCGGTGCTCCTCGCCGTGACGTCCGCGACCTCCGGGGACTGGTGGGCACTCGCGCGCGGCGGCATCGGCATGCTCGTGCTCCTCGCCGTGTACTTCGCGCTCGCCGTCGCGGTCCCCGGCGGGATGGGGATGGGCGACGTCAAGCTGGCCGGTGTGCTCGGCCTCGTCCTCGCGTACCTCGGATGGGGACCCCTCGCAGTGGGAGCTTTCGGCGGGTTCGCCCTCGGAGCTATCTTCGCCATCGGTCTCCTCGCCGCCCGCCGCGCCAAGCGGGGGAGCGGGATCCCGTTCGGACCGTGGATGCTCGCCGGAGCTTGGCTCGGCATCCTCTGCGGCGGCCCGTTGTGGGACGCCTACACCGGCCTCATCGGCCTCACCTGAACCGCCCGGAGAAAGCGATCACCATGACGAGCAACGTCGTCGGCATCGACATCGGCAGCGTGTCCATCCGCGCGGTCGAGGTCGCCCGCTCCCGGAAGGGCGTCGCGTCCATCGAGCGCATCGCCGAGGTCCCCCTGCCTGCCGGCTCGACCCAGCGGGGCGAGGTGCTCGAGACGAACACGATCGCGGGCGTCCTGCGGCAGCTGTGGGCCATCGGGAAGTTCAAGACGAAGGACGTCGCCCTCGGGATGGGCAACCAGCGGGTGCTCTCCCGTGACCTCACGGTCCCGAAGGCGCCGCTGGCGCAGATCCGCGAGTCGTTGCCGTTCCAGGTGCAGGAACTCCTGCCGGTCCCCGTGGGTGACGCGATCCTCGACTTCTACCCGACCGGTGAAGGGTTCGGCGAGTCCGGCCCGGTCGTGCACGGATTGCTCGTGGCAGCGGTGAAGGACGCCGTCCTCGCGAACGTCCGGGCCGTCCAGCTCGCCGGCCTCAACCCCGTCGGGGTCGACCTCATCCCGTTCGCGCTGAGCCGTGTGCTCACACCGATCGGCGGAGTCGGCGGGACCGTCGCGCTCGTCGAGGTCGGTGGCAACACGAGCACCGTCGTGATCAGCATCGACGGCGTGCCGCAGTTCGTGCGCATCATCCCGACCGGCGGTGACGAGGTGACGAAGCAGGTCGCCCTCCGCCTGGAGATCCCCGCCGAGCAGGCCGAAGCCGTCAAGCGCTACATCGGGATGGGCGCACGGGCGCAGACCCCGGACGACCAGCGTGCCGCTGTGGTCATCCGCGAGGCCGCGCAGGAGCTCATCGCCAGCATCCGCAACACCCTGAACTACTTCGCGAACACCAAGGACGAGGGGCGTCCGATCGGTCGGATCGTGCTCGCCGGTGCGGGCAGCGACCTCGCCGGTTTCCGGGAGGCGCTCGCGGAGTCGACCGACGCGCAGGTCGTCGTCGGGGACGCCTTCACGGGCGTCCGTCGTGCCCGGGGCGTCGAAGCAGCCGTCGTCGAGCAGCGCGGCACGTCCCTCGCCGTGGCGTGGGGCCTGGCAGCAGGAGGACGAGCAGCATGACCGAGAGTCTGACCAAGCCGCCGATCGGCGCGCGCCTCGGCAGGTCCAAGCGCGCTCGGAACGCCACCGAGACGCGGGTCGAGCGGCCGGGGAAGCCCGGGAAGGCGGCATTCGTCGTCGGCGGGACGCCCCGGGCCGACCTGCTGCCCGCCGAGGTCCTCGTCCACCGTCGACAGCGGGCCACGGTCCGTCGGGCCTGGCTCGGGGTGATCGTGGTCGCAGCGGTCGTCGCGCTCGGCGTGGGTGTGTCGACCATGGACAGCATCTCGTCGGCCTCCCAGCTCCGCGCGGCGCAGGACGAGGGCACCTCCCTGCTCCAGCAGCAGGGACAGTACGCAGAGGTGCGGAAGGTCGAGTCGCGCACCGCGCTCGCCGAGGCCGGTCAGGCCGTGGGTGGGGCGCCGGAGATCGACTGGAGCACGTACCTGGGCAAGGTGCAGGCGTCGCTCCCGACCGGCGTGACGATCGTCGGCGTGACCGTGGACTCGGCGTCACCGCTCGAGCGCTACGAGCAGCCGACCACGCCGCTCCAGGGCGAACGCGTGGCGACGCTCACGTTCGAGGCCGACAGCCCGACCCTGCCCTCGATCCCCGACTGGCTCGACCGCGTCCACGGACTCACCGGCTTCGTCGACGCGAACGCGAACTCCGTGACGCTCACCAGCGAAACGGGGCACTACACGGTCGACATGACGGTCCACATCAACGAGCAGGCGTTCGACGGCAAGTACGCGGAGAAGGCGAAATGACCAAGAACCGGCTGCACCTCGTCATCGCGCTCGCGATCGGGGCCGTCGTCCTCGTGGGCGGTTTCTTCCTCGGTGTCCAGCCCCAGCTCGCCTCGGCCGCCGCGAACCGCGAGCAGCAGCAGTCGATCGACTCGACGAACGACACGTACCGCGCCGAGCTCGCCCGGCTCGCGGCACAGTCAGCGAAGTTGCCCGCGATGCAGCGTCAGGCCGCAGCGCTCGGGCGGTCCGTGCCGTCCTCGGCGGACACGTCGTCCTTCTACAAGGAGGTCAACGCAGTCGCCGCGTCCTCCGGGGTCACAGTGAGCGGCATCACGACCTCCTGGGCGGCCGCCTACACGCCCCCGGCCGCCGAGGCCGCTGCGGGGACGCCG
Organism: Curtobacterium sp. SP.BCo; assembly: GCF_051903265.1. Lineage (GTDB taxonomy): Bacteria > Actinomycetota > Actinomycetes > Actinomycetales > Microbacteriaceae > Curtobacterium. The sequence continues at coordinate 355,134 of NZ_CP194337.1, read as the reverse complement.
ACCGATTCGTCGACCGCCTCGGCCGGGAGCACCCCCGCGGCCACCCCGTCAGCGACGCCGTCAGCCCCGGCCGCCGCTGCTCCCGTCACGAACGCGCAGATCACCGCGTCGAACTTCTCGACGATCGCGATCAGCATCGACGTGACGGGTTCGTTCGAGCAGGCGCTCGCGTTCACGTCGGGCGTGCAGAACGGGGAGCGGCTCTTCCTCGTGAACGACATCAAGTCGGCGCGTGCCGAGACGACCGACGGCTCCACCACCGATGCCACGGCCGGCTCCGGAGCGACGACCTGGACCCTGTCCGGGTTCATCTACGTGCTGTCCGACGCAGCGTCGGCACAGTCCTCGCAGAAGTCGGAGAGCGGGTCCGGCACCTCCGCCGACACCTCCTCCACCACCGCCTCCAAGGGCTGACGAACCACCACCATCCGACCCCCACCAAATGGGGTGGGACGCGCCACGCCGAGCCCTCTTCCGTGGCGCGTTCCGGTGTGCTTACGATGCTCCCGACGTCGCGTTCGCGGCTGCTCATCCCCCTCTCGAACGGCCGCTCGAAATGGCCGCTCCTCGTCGTGCCCGGAGTCGCGCGTGTTGGCTGGAATCGTGGAATTCCTCGGCTGGTTCGGAGCCGTAACTGTCCTAGCTGGTTACCTATTGTTCTCGATGGGCAAGCTCCCGAACGGGCCCGTCTACCAGCTCTTCAACCTCGTCGGGGGCTTGGCGGTGGCGATCAACGTCGCGGCGCACCACGCCGTCCCGTCGACGATCGTGAACGGCATCTGGGCGGTCGTCGCAGTGGTCGTCCTCGTCAAGATGGCGCGTGCGCGTCGCGCCGCGAAGCGCGGTGCACCGGCGGCGGAGCAGCCGGTGCTGCACACCGAGCCGGCGGCGACCACGGCGGTCCTCCCGATCATCGGCCCGGCGCTGCGTGACCACGGGTCCGAGGCGACGGAGCAGCCGGCGGCCGAACCGCGCCTCCAGTCCGTCACGACGGACGCGACGACGGTCGCGACGACCGACGCGATGACGGTCCCGACGACCGACGCGACGACGGTCGCGACGACCGACGCGATGACTGTCCCGGCGATCGACGCGACGACCGACGCGACCACGGACTCGACGACGGAAGCGACCACGCCCGCTGCCCCGATGACCGCGTCCATCCCGGTGATCACGGCCACGATCGCCCTCGCCCTCGTCGCAGCAGCCCAGGAACAGCACGACCAGCAGGAACAGCACGACCAGCAGGAACAGCACGACCAGCACGACCCGCACGACCGGCAGCCGCAGCACGCAGACCGCACCCCTGCCTGACGCCGGCCAGCGGTACGATCACCGCATGTCCCGGTGGTTGATCGCGACGATGACGTCGATCCTCTTCATCGCGCTCGTCATCGCGGTGACGGGCTTCGAGGCCCTGCTCGCCGACGTCGAGGTCATCTCGCAGCCCGACGCGACCCCGTACCTCGGCCCCGCGATGGTGCTGGCCGGTGCGGTCGTGGTGTTCCTGGCGACGGCGGTGGGCGCCCGCGACGGCAACCCGGGCGTCACCGGCCTCGTCGCAGCCGCGACGGCGTACCTGGTGATGCTCGGGGTCGGTGCGGTCGGCTACGCGCTGGTCCGGGGCGACGTCACCGAGCTGCTGGTGTTCCCGGCCGGCTACGCGCTCGGCCCGTTCGTGGTCGGCTCCGTGGTGGTGGCGCTCCTCTGCGTCGTCGGCGGGATCGCGATGAGCCGTCACCAGGCGAAGGCGGCGGAGGTCCCTGCGGCCACCGGCGATGACGGTGCGCGACGGTAGGATTCCGACCAGCACCAGCGGACGACGGGGGATCGATGACCGACCAGCACCAGGCCGACGGATGGGGTTCGGTCCCCAGTGTCGAGCAGATCAGCGGCACACGTGGGGCGCCGCTCGGTCCGGGGGCGCCGACTCCGCCTCCGCGCCGGAAGCTGCGCCGCGGGACGCTCGTCGGCATCATCGCGGGTGGGGCCGCGGTCGTGCTGCTGCTGGTGGCGGGGGTGGTCGGCTACTCGGTCGGCACGTCCACGCACTCGGCGGACCGTCCGGTCCGGGCCTTCCTCGACGACCTCACCGCCGGCAAGGTCGACGACGCCCTGCAGACCGCGGGCATCGACCACGACAAGGGTGACGTCCTCCTGACGGACGCCGCGTACGCCAGGGCGAAGGACCGCGTCACCGGGTACCGCATCGCGGCGACGCGCGACGACGGCGACACCGCGACGGTGACGGCGTACCTCCGGCAGGCCGGTCGTGACGTCTCGGCGACGTTCACCCTCGACAAGACGGGCACCGACTGGGGCGTGTTCCCGGTGTGGGCGCTCGAGGCACCGAAGCTCGGCGCGGTCGACGTGAGCGTGCGGGGTCCGGCCGGCGCGACCGTGCAGGTCGGTGGGCAGGACGTCACGACGTCGAAGGACGGCACGGCGACGCTGACGGCGCTCCCGGGCACGTACGACGTCGCGGTGGACGGCGGCAAGTGGTTCACCGCCGACGCGACGACGGCGACGGTGGCGGGTTTCGGCGGGACCGCTTCCAGCCCGGTCTCGATGACGACGAAGCTCACCGCCGCGGGCGCGCAGTCCGCCAAAGCCGCGGTGGACGCCTGGGTGGACGGCTGCATCGCCTCCACCGACGCGGCCCCGAAGGGCTGCAGCTTCTACGCGTACGGCGAGGACTCGGCGTACACGTACACGAACCAGAAGTGGACGCTCGACACCCGTCCGGTGGTGTCGGTGGGTGGCTGGCTCTCGAACGGCTGGCTGGTCACCACGACGACCTTCGGTCGGGCGACGTTCACGGCCGACATCTCGGGAGCGGGCGGCGTCGGGACCGCGTCGGCCGGCCCGATGAACGTGAACGCGAGCGGCTACATCACGGGCTTCACCGATGCGGGGGCGACGTTCCGCTCGGCGGTCGGCAACGGTTCGTCCGACAGCGGTTCCTGACCCGGCCGTCGTCGAGCACAGCAGTACCCCTGCCTGGAGGCGCGGTGCACCCCCGCCACGCTCGGCACCACGGACGCCCGTCCCGTCCACGGCTCGACCCGTCCACGGCCCGTCCCGTCCACGGCTCGACCCGTCCACGGCCCGACCCGTCCACGGCTCGACCCGTGCGGGCGGTCGCGGACGCGGAGGCGGACGCGCAGGCGGGCGCGTCTGCACGCGCCTCGACGCGCACGGGCGCGCCGGTCACGGCCGGGCGTCGCGCCCCGCGCGCAAGCGCGACCACGGGCTCTGGCGTGTTCGCCCACGGCGGCCGTGGCGGGCCTCCAGGGCGACGCGCCCGGATTGATTTCGCGAGGGTACGCGGGTAGTCTCTTCCGGGTGTGCGCCCTCGTGCGCGCCCGAAAAATCCGGCTCGACCCTCGGTCGACCGGACTCCGTCCCCCATCGTCGTCCGCCGTCAGGCGGCAATCAGCGTGGGACGAGGAAGCCGGCGGACCGCGTCGGCCAGAGAACACGAGCAGGACCAGGAGAACAGTTGCCTACTATTCAGCAGCTCGTTCGCAAGGGTCGTTCGCCGAAGGTCACCAAGACCAAGGCGCCCGCCCTGAAGGCGAACCCCCAGCAGCGTGGTGTGTGCACCCGCGTCTACACCACCACCCCGAAGAAGCCGAACTCGGCACTGCGCAAGGTCGCTCGTGTCAAGCTCTCGAACGGCACCGAGGTCACGGCCTACATCCCCGGTGAGGGCCACAACCTCCAGGAGCACTCGATGGTGCTCGTGCGCGGCGGTCGTGTGAAGGACCTCCCCGGTGTCCGCTACAAGATCATCCGCGGCGCGCTCGACACGCAGGCCGTGAAGAACCGTAAGCAGGCGCGTAGCCGCTACGGCGCGAAGAAGGGTTGAGCCAATGCCTCGTAAGGGTCCCGCCCCCAAGCGTCCCGTCGTCGCAGACCCGGTCTACGGCGCACCGATCGTCAGCCAGCTCGTGAACAAGATCCTGCTGGACGGCAAGAAGGGCCTCGCCGAGCGCATCGTCTACGACGCACTCGAAGGCGTTTCCGCCAAGAACCAGCAGGACGCCGTCGCGACGCTCAAGAAGGCGCTCGACAACGTCCGTCCGACCCTCGAGGTCCGCAGCCGCCGCGTCGGCGGCTCGACCTACCAGGTCCCGGTCGAGGTCAAGCCGCACCGCGCGAACACCCTCGCGCTCCGCTGGCTCACCTCGTACGCCAAGGCCCGTCGCGAGAAGACGATGACCGAGCGTCTCATGAACGAGATCCTCGACGCGTCGAACGGTCTCGGTGCCGCGGTCAAGCGCCGTGAGGACACCCACAAGATGGCCGAGTCGAACAAGGCCTTCGCCCACTACCGCTGGTAGTCCCGGCACCGTCCGGGCGCCGGTGGTCATGAACCGTCGGCGCCCCGGACGGACGCCAACCTCTCCTACAACTCTTCCGGAGGAACCCTGTGGCACAGGACGTGCTCACCGACCTGAACAAGGTCCGCAACATCGGCATCATGGCGCACATCGATGCCGGCAAGACCACGACGACCGAGCGCATCCTGTTCTACACGGGCATCACGCACAAGATCGGTGAGGTCCACGACGGCGCCGCGACGATGGACTGGATGGCGCAGGAGCAGGAGCGCGGCATCACGATCACGTCGGCCGCGACGACCTGCTTCTGGGACAACAACCAGATCAACATCATCGACACCCCCGGTCACGTGGACTTCACGGTCGAGGTGGAGCGCTCGCTCCGCGTCCTCGACGGTGCGGTCGCTGTCTTCGACGGCAAGGAGGGCGTCGAGCCCCAGTCCGAGACCGTGTGGCGTCAGGCGGACAAGTACAACGTCCCGCGCATCTGCTTCGTCAACAAGATGGACAAGCTCGGTGCGGACTTCTACTTCACCGTCGACACGATCATCAACCGTCTCGGTGCGGAGCCGCTCGTGCTCCAGCTCCCGATCGGTGCCGAGAACGACTTCGTCGGCATCATCGACCTCATCGAGATGCACGCCAAGGTCTGGCCGGGCGACGCCAAGGGTGATGTCACCATGGGCGCGCAGTACGAGGTCCAGGAGATCCCCGCTGACCTCCAGGCCCGTGCCGAGGAGTACCGCGGCAAGCTGATCGAGCGCGTCGCCGAGACCGACGACGCCCTGCTCGAGAAGTACTTCGGTGGCGAGGAGCTCACCAAGGACGAGATCAAGGCTGCGATCCGCAAGCTCACGATCTCCTCCGAGGTCTACCCCGTCCTCTGTGGTTCGGCCTTCAAGAACCGCGGTGTCCAGCCGATGCTCGACGCTGTCATCGACTACCTCCCGTCCCCGCTCGACGTGCCGCCGATGATCGGCCACGACGTCAAGGACGAGGAGAAGGAGATCATCCGCAAGCCGGATGCCTCCGAGCCGTTCTCCGCCCTCGCGTTCAAGGTCGCGGTGCACCCGTTCTTCGGTCGCCTCACCTACGTCCGCGTGTACTCCGGCTCGATCGAGTCCGGTGCCCAGGTCATCAACTCGACCAAGGGCAAGAAGGAGCGCATCGGCAAGATCTTCCAGATGCACTCCAACAAGGAGAACCCGGTCGACAACGTCACCGCCGGTCACATCTACGCGGTCATCGGTCTCAAGGACACGACCACGGGTGACACCCTCTGCGACCCGCAGAACCAGGTCGTCCTCGAGTCGATGACGTTCCCGGAGCCGGTCATCGAGGTCGCGATCGAGCCGAACACGAAGGCCGACCAGGAGAAGCTCTCCACGGCCATCCAGAAGCTCGCCGAAGAGGACCCGACGTTCCGCGTCGAGCTCAACGCCGAGACCGGTCAGACCACGATCAAGGGCATGGGCGAGCTCCACCTCGACATCCTGGTCGACCGCATGAAGCGTGAGTTCAAGGTCGAGGCCAGCGTCGGCAAGCCCCAGGTGGCCTACCGCGAGACGCTGACCAAGGTCGTCGAGCGCTACGACTACACCCACAAGAAGCAGACCGGTGGATCCGGTCAGTTCGCGAAGGTGCAGATCGCGCTCGAGCCCATGGAGGTCACGGCCGAGAAGGTCTACGAGTTCGAGAACGCCGTCACGGGTGGCCGCGTCCCGCGCGAGTACATCCCGTCGGTCGACGCCGGTATCCAGGACGCCATGCAGGTCGGCATCCTCGCCGGGTACCCGACGGTCGGCGTGAAGGCCATCCTCAAGGACGGCGCGGCGCACGACGTCGACTCGTCCGAGATGGCGTTCAAGATCGCCGGTTCCATCGCCTACAAGGAAGCCGCCCGCAAGGCCGGCCCCGCCATCCTCGAGCCGATCATGGCCGTCGAGGTGCGTACTCCCGAGGAGTACATGGGCGACGTCATCGGTGACCTCAACTCCCGTCGTGGCCAGATCGCCTCGATGGAGGACGCGTCCGGCGTCAAGGTGGTCCGCGCGAGCGTGCCGCTGTCCGAGATGTTCGGCTACGTCGGCGACCTCCGGTCGAAGACCTCTGGTCGTGCCGTCTACTCGATGACCTTCGAGACCTACAGCCAGGTCCCGGCCAAGGTCGCCGAGGAGATCATCGCGAAGAACGCGGGGGAGTAACGCTCCAGCGTTGCTCCACAGGCGGGGGCGCCCGGCGACGGGCCCCTCGCCACCAAGTAAAGTAAAGACACACACCGCGCACCAACGGTCCCGAGCCCATCCAGGGCCGGCCGGGGGTGTCGCTTCCGAGTCCTGAGGAGGACCCCAGTGGCCAAGGCCAAGTTCGAGCGCACCAAGCCGCACGTCAACATCGGAACCATCGGTCACGTCGACCACGGCAAGACGACGCTCACGGCGGCGATCACCAAGGTTCTGCACGACCAGTACCCGGACCTCAACGAGGCCCGTGACTTCGCGCAGATCGACAGCGCTCCCGAGGAGCGCGACCGCGGTATCACGATCAACATCTCCCACGTGGAGTACCAGACCGAGAAGCGTCACTACGCGCACGTCGACGCCCCCGGTCACGCTGACTACGTGAAGAACATGATCACGGGTGCGGCGCAGATGGACGGCGCGATCCTCGTGGTCGCCGCCACCGACGGCCCGATGCCCCAGACGCGTGAGCACGTGCTGCTCGCCCGCCAGGTCGGCGTCCCCTACATCGTCGTCGCGCTGAACAAGTCCGACATGGTGGACGACGAGGAGATCCTGGAGCTCGTCGAGCTCGAGGTCCGCGAGCTCCTCGGCTCGCAGGAGTTCGACGAGGACGCCCCCGTCGTGCAGGTCTCGGCGCTCAAGGCGCTCGAGGGCGACGACAAGTGGGTCAAGTCCGTCCAGGACCTGATGGCCGCCGTCGACGAGTCCGTTCCGGACCCGGTGCGCGCCACCGACCAGCCCTTCCTGATGCCGATCGAGGACGTCTTCACGATCACCGGTCGTGGCACCGTCGTCACCGGTCGTGTCGAGCGTGGCACGCTCGACCTCAACTCCGAGGTCGAGATCGTCGGCATCCGCCCGACGCAGAAGACCACGGTCACGGGCATCGAGATGTTCCGCAAGCTGCTCGACAAGGCCGAGGCTGGTGACAACACCGGTCTGCTCATCCGTGGCCTCAAGCGCGAGGACGTGGAGCGCGGCCAGGTCGTCGTGAAGCCGGGTTCGGTCACGCCGCACACGAACTTCAAGGCGAACGCGTACATCCTGACCAAGGACGAGGGTGGGCGTCACAACCCGTTCTACGCGAACTACCGCCCGCAGTTCTACTTCCGCACCACGGACGTCACCGGCGTCATCACGCTGCCCGAGGGCACCGAGATGGTCATGCCCGGCGACACCGTCTCCATGACCGTCGAGCTCATCCAGCCGATCGCCATGGAGCCGGGCCTCCGTTTCGCCATCCGTGAGGGTGGTCGTACGGTCGGCGCCGGTACGGTCGAGGAGATCACCAAGTAACTCCGGTTACCTGCTGCAGCGGGGTCGAGCCTTCGGGCTCGGCCCCGTTGTCGTTTCCTCACGATTTGCCTGCGCATCCCGGACAAGCCCGTGCGCCTGGTGCAGCATGTGGGCCAAGGGGTCGGGACGTCCGGCCATCGATCGGTCGGCTCGCCGGCCGGGCAGGGAGGCAGCATGGCCGGCTTCGACGACATCCAGAAGAACGTGTCCGCCAAGGCGCAGGAAGTCACCGACAAGGCGAAGGCGTTCGTCGACGAGAACCGCGACAAGATCGAGGAGGCCGTCAAGAGCGACAAGGCCGAGGAGGTCTCCGACAAGATCATCCACGGCCTCGCCGACGGCATCAAGAAGGTCACCGGCGGGAAGTTCGACGAGCAGATCGACAAGACCGCACAGGACCTCGACGACAAGATCGGGAACAACGGCGACTCCGGGACGACGTCCGGGGCCTAGAACCCCACACGGCACGACGACGCCCGTCCGGCACTGCGCCGGGCGGGCGTCCACGCATTGGGGGGCCAGTCTGTACCCCACACTGGGTGCAGCGGCGGCTGCCCGCATCTCGATACCGTGGAGTCGCGAGGCCGGACCGGCCCGCGTGGTGGCCCGAACCGCCCGCAGCTCGCACCCCGGGGACCCTGCCCGCACGGTGCTGCATCGCTGCGCCGTGCTCGGCGTCGCCGGACGACGACCCGAGAGCACTTCCCGATGCGTTCTGCCCTGTTCCCTGCACGCCCGCGCGCGATCGCCATGGCGGTGGTGGTGAGCCTCCTCGCGGCGCTGCTGTCGGTGTTCGCCGTCGCGGCGCCGACCAACGCTGCGGACTCGCTCGTGTCCGTCACGGCGAAGGCGGACCGGTCGGTGCTGAACGGCACGCCGGCCGGGGTCACCCTCACCGCGAAGAACAGCAGCACGACGCCGCTCTACAACCTCGGGTACTCCTACCGACTGCCGGTCGGCGTCGCGTACGTCGCGGGCTCCGCCGGCACGCAGACCGGTGAACCGACCATCACGACGCTGAGCGGGGCCCAGGGCGCCGGCACGCTCCTCGTGTGGTCGAACGTGTCCGACCTGGTCGCCGGGGACCAGAAGTCGATCACGTTCTCGGTGCAGTCCGCCGACGCCTCGTTCCCGGTCGGCGAGTCCTTCACGGGGACCGCGCAGGTCGCGGCGAACACGGACGCACGAACCGTGCCGACCTTCGGCGCCGACGGCACCCCGGTCGCCGCACCGGGCACGAACGCCGCGAGCGCACAGTCGAACGCCACGACGGTCTCGGCCCTGAGCATCACGAAGGCCGAGGAGAGCCCGGAGAACGAGCTCGTCCGGGGCGTGCACGACCACCCGACCGTCTACACGCTGACGGTGAAGAACACGGCGCAGGCACCCACCACGGGCGTCGTCGTCACGGACTACCTGCCGGCCGGGCTGGAGTTCCTGCAGTGCGGCGCGATCGACAACACCACGTCCGGCGCGGAGTACCCGGGCGCACCGTCGCTCACCGCGACCACCGCGGCGAAGGCGACCGGCACCTGGGACGCGACGGCCTGCTCGACGCCGCAGAGCGTCGACACCGTGAACACGGTGACCGGCCAGGGCTCCTCCGTCTTCACGAAGGTCGTGTGGAACGTCGGCGATCTCGCCAAGGGCGCGACCGTGACGATCAAGTACCTCGCCGCCGTGCCGCTGCGTGAGAACACGATGTCCTTCGCGGGGCAGCCCGGCCAGCCGTCGACCAGCAGTGCCGCACCGGCCGCGACGTCGCTGCAGCAGGCCGCCGACCTGGACAACAACAACGGCCCCTCGACGCGGCAGGACACCAGCGACACGACCTCAAACGGGCAGGGCCAGACCAACCTGGTCGACGCCCAGGGCACCTACACCGGTGCGGTCGGTGGTGGCGCGACCGCCGCGCAGCAGGCCACGGCGTCGCTGACGGTGGAGGCGATGGACCTCGCCGTCGCCAAGAGCGTCTCGCCGACCACGTTCGCGGCGGGCAAGCTCGCGACGTACTCGCTCCTGGTCCGCACGAGCGAGTACGAGTCGTCGGCCGGCATCAGCCTGACCGACACGCTGCCCGACGGCATGTGCCCCGCGTTCCCCGCGTCGACGCCGACGACCGGCACCCTGCCGGCCGACTGCGACCCGTCGAAGAACTCCGCACTCGACCAGCAGATGACCGGAGCCACGATCGACTCGGTCGCGTACTCCGCGGCGGACGGCACCTTCACGGTGCGGTTCCACATCGCCGACCAGGCCACCGACGCCAGCCCGACGGTCACGTACAAGGCCCTGATGCGCCAGGCGTACTCGGTGACCGGCAGCGGCGGCCCGACCGCTGCGGGCGACGACTTCACGAACAAGGTCGCGATCGCCGGCACGTCCACCGGGGTGCACGGCGACACCGGCACCCAGCAGGTCGTGGACGACTCGAAGGCGACGATCACGTCGAACAGCCCGCAGATCGCGAAGTCGGTCCTGCCGCGCAGCACCACGGCGCCGGTGACGAGCTCGGCCGACTGCGCCGCGTCGACGGGGACGTACACGTCGACGACGCCCGCCGACCCGTTCACGGTCAACGACCTCGTCTGCTTCCGTCTGCAGGTGACCTTCCCGGCCGGCGTGCAGAGCCGCAACGCAACCGTGACCGACATGCTCCCCGTCGGCACCACGGCCTCGGCCGCCCAGTGGGTGCAGGGGACCGACTGGACCTACGGCACCGAGAGCACCGTCCCGGCCGAGCAGGTGAAGCTGACCGGCTCGAGCACGTCCATGGCGTCGTTCTCGATCGGCTCCCCGGCGACCGGTGGCACGTACGTCGACGGTGACACCTCCGGCGCGACCGTCGTGCTGTACGTCGCCGCCCGGATCGCGACGTCCGGGTCGAGCGCCACGACGCCGGACATCACGGCGAACCTCATGAAGTTCGCGCAGCAGAACACCGCCGGTTCGGTCACGAGCCTCCGGTCGTCCGCGAACTACACGGTGGCCGGCCCGGCGTCCGCCACCCTGGCCAAGAGCATCGTGCAGACCGGCAAGGACGCCGCGAGCCTCAGCCCGAACGCGAACCCGGCGAACACGACCGAGGGGCAGGTGCTCCAGTACCAGGTCAGCGTCACGAACCCGACAGGAACCGGCGGTTCGTACCCGATCAGCAACGTCTCGGTCTGGGACGCCCTGCCCGCCGGCATCGTCTGCAGCGCGGTCGACGCCTCGGCCAGCGGCGGAACCTGCACGGACACCCCGCCGACCGGCGCCTCGTCGACGTTCTCCAAGCGCTCGTTCGTGGTGTGGACCGGTGTCGGCCCGATCGCCTCCGGCGCGGCCAAGGACCTCCTCTACACGATGCAGGTGCCGTCCCAGTCGTTCGCCGGCACCGTGTACAAGAACTCGGCCTCGGTCGTGCGCTTCGACACGACGGCGGACACCGGCACGGCGCAGACCTGGGTGCCCAAGCCGGTCGCCGGCACGAGCACGCACGCATCCGGCGCGACCGGGGCACAGCTGGTCGCGACCACCGCGGACGCGCAGCGCAGCGTGACGATCACGCCCGTCGTCGTCGCGAAGACCGGCGGCACGGACGGCGGCGCCACGAACCGGTCCGGTCTGAACGCCGTGCCGGGGCAGCCCCTGAAGTACAGCTACTCGGTGACGGTGAAGGCCGGCACGAGCGTCGGCTCCGCCTCCCTGGTCGACCCGCTCGCCTCGGTCACCGGGCTGCGGACGACCAGCACCACCACCTGGACGCTCGACCTGCCCGGCGCGGCCGGTGCGGCGACGCGGGGCATCGGTGACGGCGACACCACGGTCACCTACGCCGGCCAGGACTACACCTTCACCGGCGGTGCGACGACGAACTCGAACGGCGGCGGCGCGCTGGTGTTCCCGTCCGTGTTCGACAACACCACGGGCAGCGACGTCACCTTCTCGGTGACGGTGTCCGGTCTCGCCGTCTCGGCCGGCACCGGGACGTACCCGAAGTCGGACGGCACGACGTTCTCGTCCGCGACGGTCACCAACACGGCGACCTTCCGCAGCACCGACCCGGTCACCGGTGCGACGGCGAACCCGTCGAAGGCCCTCGCCGTGAACGTGCAGGCGCCGAACCTCGCGATCACGAAGACCGACGACCGGAACGGCGCGGCGGTGTCCGGTCAGGACGTCGTCACGTGGACGCTGACGGCGACGAACAAGTCGAAGACGACCGACGCCCGCAGCACCATCGTCGCGGACTGCTTCCCGTCGAGCCTGCAGTTCACGGGTTCGTCGCGCACCGAGGACACCGGTTCGCTGACCCAGGCGGAGCGCGACGCCCTCGGCAGCTGCGGCACCGACCGCACCCTGCACGCCTGGAGGGTCGGCACACTCGCCCCCGGTGCTTCGGCCACCATCACCGTGACCGGCACCCTCGCCGACCGGGCCCCGGCCGGCACGAGCTACGCGAACACCGCGAAGGTCGTCGGCTCCAGCCTCGACACCGACTACACGACGGCGGGCGCGACCTACGTCCAGACCGCCAGCGCGGACGACACCATCACGGTGGCGACGCCGACCGTGTCGAAGCAGCTGACCGCCCCGACCTGGTCGAACACGGACGGCGCCGACGGCACGCCCGCGACCACGGACCCGACCACGACGACCGCGCTCCCGGTCCGCCCGGGTGACGCCGCGACCTACCGGGTGACCACGACGATCCCCGCGAACGTCGCCCTCTTCGACGCCCGGCTCTCGGACGCGCTCCCGACCGGCCTGACGGTCGACGGGGACCCGGTCGCGACGAGTTCCGACTCCACCGTCACCGCGTCGGCATCGGTCGACACCACGACGAACACCGTGCGCGTCAGCGTGAGCGACATCGCGACCGGCCGCCCGCAGGCCGTGGTCGTCACGGTCGACATCCCGGTGCGGCTGTCGACGAGCTCCACGGCCGGCACGGCGCTGTCGAACCGGGCGACCTTCGCCTGGAACACGTCGGCGAAGGGCACGACCCCGAGCGACGGCACCGCCACGTCGAACCCCGCGAACGCCACGGTCGTCGCGCCGTCGCTCTCGATCGACAAGACCGCCACGGTGCTCGGGACGACGAGCGACGCCCTCGCGGTCGAGCCTGGCCAGTCGATCCGGTACACCGTCACCGTGACGAACGCCACGGGCGCCTCGCCGGCCTACGGCACCACCGTCACCGACTGCGTGCCCGCAGGCGTCGTCGTCGACGGCGGGTCGATCTCGGACGGCGGCACCCTCGGCGCCGCGACCAACGACTGCGGCGGCGGTGTGATCAGCTGGCCCACCACCACCGTCGGCGGGGCCGGTGGCTCCGTGCAGCACACCTACCAGGCGAAGCTCGCGGACGACGTGTCGCTCAGCGGCGCACCGCTGCGGAACACCGTCTCGACGGGCCCGTACCGCAGCCTGCGGACCGGCGGCGCGACGTACGCCCCGGCGACCGACAGCGCGACCGTCACCCCGGCGTTCCCGGACGTCGCCGTCGCGAAGTCGAACGACACCGTCGGCGGGCTCTCGTACACCGGGGTCGCGTCGGACTTCTCGGTGACCTTCACGAACCGCGGCAGCGCCGCGACGAAGGTCTCGGCACGGGACGTCCTGCCGGCGAACTGGCAGTACGTCGCCGGCAGCGCGACGCTCGCCCGTGACGGGGGAGCCGCCAGCACGGTGACCGACCCCGCCGTGAGCGGTCGGACGCTGACCTGGGGCGACCTCGGTGCCCTCGCCGCCGACGGCACGATGACCCTGCACTACCAGGCGACCCCGACCGCCGACGCAGCCACCACCCCGGGTGCCGGCAGCTCGGTGGCGCACACGAACCACGTCACCGCGACCGTCACGGACGCCTCGGGCGGCACCTCGTACGACGGTGGCGACGGCTCGTTCGTGTCCTACCCGGACGGCGGTGACGACGCGACGGCCACCGCCCGGATCGACGCGGCGGACCTCGCCCTGACGAAGACCGCGACGACCGCGAAGGTCGTCGCCGGCGCCACCACGGCGAAGGCGTGGACGATCACCGTCACCAACACCGGCGACGACGCGGCGCACGGCACCACCGTCGTGGACGCGCCGACGGCCCTGCCGGCCGGTGCGACCCTCGCGTTCTCCGGCACCGGCTGGACGTGCACCCCGACGGACGGCACCTGGACGTGCGTCAACGGCGCCACGGTCGCGAAGGGCGGCTCGTTCCCCGAGCTCGCCGTCGCGCTCACCCTGCCGTCGGACGCCCCGCTCACCGCGATCGGCAACACGGCGACGATCCGCCAGGGCACCGGGCAGACCTTCGACCCGAACGCCGCGAACGACCGCGACTCCGCGAGCGTGACCCCGGTCGCGATCGCCGACCTGGCGATCACGAAGACCGGGCCGTCCACCGCGGCGCAGGCCGGACGGACGATCTCCTGGAACCTCTCCGTGCAGAACCGGCAGGACACCGCCGTGCAGAGCGTCTCCGACGCCCGCGGCACGGTGACGGTCACCGACACCCTGCCGGACACCGTCACGCTGGTCGGTGCGACCTCGAGCGACACCGGGTGGACCTGTGACACCGACGGCAACACGGTGACCTGCACCCGCGACGGCCTCGCGAGCGGCCGGACCGCGGGGGCGATCACCGTCTCCGCGACCGTGCACGCCGACGTCACGGCGGACCAGTCGATCGTGAACACGGCCGCGGTCGCCGTGGACACCGCGACGACGACCGACCCGACGGCGTCGAACGACTCCTCGAAGGCCACGACCGCCGTGGACGACACGACGTCGCTGACCGTCGCGAAGGCGTTCGGGGGCCCGCGCGACACCGGGGCCGCGAAGCTCGTCGCCGGCGACCCCGCCGACTGGACGATCACGGTGACGAACACCGGCACGGCGGACGCACGCCACGTCACGGTGACGGACGCGCTCGAGTCGGGGACGCGCCTCCAGGGCTCCCAGACCGACGGCGACTGGACCTGCACCGCCGACGACGACCCGGCCGACGTGACCTGCGTCCTGGACGGCACCCTGGCCGCCGGTACGAGCACGTCCTTCACCATCACCGTGACGACCCCGTCGTCGTTCACCGGCACGCTGACGAACACCGCCGTCGTGACCGCGGACAACGCCGCACCGCAGCAGGCCGAGGCCCGCAGTGACGCGACGCAGACGGCCGGCCTGTCCGTGACGAAGACCGCGGACGTCGAGACGGTCGACGCCGGGAAGGACGTCACCTACACGATCACCGTCGCGAACCCGACGGGGCCGTCGGACCTGCCCCCCGGTGACCGGACGTCGCCGAGCGTCCGCGTGCAGGACACCCTGCCCGCCGGCGTCGAGTTCCGGGAGCTCTCGGCGGCGACCGCGCAGCACTGGACCCTCGAGTCGAACGAGGACGGCGTCCTGACGCTGTCCAGCGCCGACGGCATCGCCGCCGGTGCCACCGACCCGAACACCATCGTGCTGACCGTGCACGTGCCGGCGTCGTTCCGCGGCTCGTCGATCGTGAACACGGCGACGGCGGCACCGATCACCGCGAACGGACCGACCGCCCAGGACACGGCGACCGTCGACGTCACCACGCACGCCGACCTGTCGATCACCAAGCAGCGCACGAGCGCCCCGAGCGCCGACGCCGGCACGACCGTCACCTACGACGTCACCGTGACGAACGACGGCCCCTCGGACGCGCAGGACGCGACGTGGACCGACACCCCGCCGGCCGGCATGACGGTCACGGACGTCACGACGGACGACACCGCCTGGGAGCAGGGCGACACCCCGGCCACGTGGTCGACCCGTACCTTCGCCAGCGGAGCCGTCACGGTGTTCCACGTGACCGCCTCGGTCGCCTCCGGCACCCCGGCCGGCACGCTCCGCAACACCGCCACGGTGTCGAGCGCGACGCCGGACACCGACCCGGCGGACGACACCGCCGGTGACGACGTCGCGGTCACCACGCACGCGACGCTCGCCCTGACGAAGACCCCGGTCACCGCGGTCGGCTCCACCACCGCGGCGAAGCGTGTCACGGCAGGTGCCGAGCAGGTCTGGCTGCTGCAGGTGCGCAACGAGGGTCCGTCCGACGAGCAGCCGACGACCGAGGTCACCGACGTCCTGCCCGAGGGCCTGACGTTCGTCGGTGCCTCGAGCGACGGCGCCGCCTGGACCTGCGACGGCGCCTCGGACCCGACCCTGGTGACGTGCGCCCTCCCGTCGACGATCGTCGCCGGGACCGATGCACCGGGCCTCTGGATCACGACGAAGGTGGCCTCCGGCTACACGGCCGGGCAGATCGCGAACCGTGCGGTCGTCTCGGGCCAGGGCACGCCCGCGCCGGCCGGCACGAACGACCAGCCCGTCACGAGCCCGCTCGACGTGGACGACGTCGCGAACGTCGCGATCACCATCGGCCACCAGGGCACCGCCGTCATCGGGAAGGACCTGCCGGAGACGATCCGGGTCCGGAACGACGGGCTGTCCGACGCCGCCGCGGTCACCGCGACGTACACGCTTCCGAAGGGCCTGACGTACGTCTCGACCGAGGCCGACGCGGCCTGGACCGTGACCGGGGTCGTCCGGAACGCGGACGGCTCGACGACGGTGACGTTCGCGCTCGCGGGCACACTCGCCGCCGGCTCGAGTGCTCCGACCATCACGGTGCACCAGACGCCGACCGCCGAGGCGTACCCGGGCGTGCAGCCGAGCGCGACCGTCGCGACGAGCACGACCGAGACGACGCTCGCCGACAACCAGGCTGCGGACGAGCTCGCGGTCGACCCGGCGTCGAGCCTGTCCGTCACGAAGACGCACGCCGGCACGCTGGTCCGCGGGGAGACCGTCGGCTACACGGTCACGGTGCGCAACGACGGCCCGACCGAGGACCCGGGTCCCGTGGTGGTCACCGACCGGCTGCCGGTCGGCCTGACCCTGGTCAGCGTGAACGACGGCCGGGTGGCGACCTGCAGCACCGGGCAGACCGTCACGTGCACGCTCGACGGGCCGCTCGCGGTCGGCGGGAAGGTCGCGTTCCAGATCACGGCGAAGATCGCGACGGACGCCCCGGACCGGATCACGAACGTCGCGACGGTCTCGTCGCCGACGACGCAGGTGACGCCGATCGCCGGTTCGGCCAGCCCGACCGACCCGATGCGCGCGAGCGACCCGGCCCCCGTGGGCAGCGCGCCGAAGTCCGCGGAGCTCGCCTTCACGGGCGCGGCCGGCCTCGGGGTCGGCGCGGTCCTCGCGCTCCTCGCGATGACCGCCGGCGGGGTCCTGCTGGTGACGCGACGTCGCCGACGCGCCTGAGCCGCCGACCGAGCCTGCGAGGGAGGCGCGGTGCCAGCCGGCACCGCGCCTCCCGTCCGTGGTGGGCCGGGTCACAGGCACGGGCGAGTTGCATCGAGGGCGTGACACGTCTTCGCCGATCCGCGACCAACGGCCGCGGCTACCACCGCGTCCGCAGCGGACGCGGCTTCTCGTACCGTGACCCGGACGGGAACACCGTGACCGACCGCGCGGTCCGCGAGCACCTCGAGGAGCTCGTCATCCCGCCCGCCTGGGACGACGTCTGGATCTCGCCGTACGACAACGGGCACGTCCTGGCCACGGGGATCGACGGCGCCGGCCGACGGCAGTACATCTACCACCCGTCCTGGCGGGAGCGGATGGACCGGATCAAGTACGACCGTGCGCTCGCCCTCGCCGAGTCGCTCCCGGTCGCGCGTCGCGGTGTCACCATGGACCTGCGCCGTCCGGAGCCGGACCGGCAGCGCGCCCTCGCCGCAGCGTTCCGGATGCTCGACCAGGGGTCGCTCCGGGTCGGGTCGGAGCGGTACGCCTCGGAGCACGGCAGTCGCGGGCTCTCGACGTTGCTCTGCGCGCACGCCCACGTGTCCGGGGACGACATCGAGCTCGACTTCCCCGGCAAGAGCGGGCAGGAGTGGTCGTCGTCGATCCACGACCCCGACCTCGCCACGGTCATCGCCGGCATGAAGCGTCGTGGTCCGAACGCCCGACTGCTGTCCTTCCGGGAGCGCCGCGGTGACGAGTGGGAGCCGCTCTCCGCGGAGGACATCAACGCCTACGTGAAGGAACGCGCGGGGGACGAGTTCACCGCGAAGGACTTCCGCACCCTGCACGGCACCGTGGCCGCGGCCGTCGACCTCGCCGTGACCGGCCCGCAGTCGTCGGAGTCGAAGCGGAAGCGGGCGGTCTCGCACGCCGTGAAGGCGGCCAGCGAGGAACTCGGCAACACCCCGACGGTCTGCCGGCAGAGCTACATCGACCCGCGGCTGCTCGACGCCTACGAGCACGGGGAGACCATCGACCCGGCCCGCACCCACGCCGCGGAGTCCGAGGTCCGCGCCCTGCTCTACCGACAGTGACCACGCCGGGGGCCGGGATGACGTACCGTTGGACCTCGTGCCCGATCACCCCCACACGGGCACGGAAGGACCCCCACCAGTCGTGACTGACGAGTGCATCCACGGATTCCCCACCGAGCTCTGCGACATCTGCGCCCCGCGCCAGCGCGAGGCAGCGGAGACCCCCACCCCGACCCCGCGCCGTACCCGGATCACCACCTCGCTCCGGAGCGTCCCCGGCCAGGCCGCGACCCCTGCGTCCTCGTTGCGGTCCCCGGTGCCCGACCTGCCCGAGGCGCGTGACTTCGCCTCGCTGCGGGCCCACCACGTCACACACGTGGACAACCTCGACGACATCGTCGGTTCCGGTGCGATCCTCGCGTCGGACGCCGTGACGCCGGTCGTCGACGTCGCCGCCCCGTCCGCCCGTGCCGCGCGGGCCGAGGCCACCGCCCCGGACGGCTCCCCGGTCGCCGGGCACGTGCCGTTCACGCTGTCGCCGGACGCCACCCGCTGGGACGAGCTCCGCTCCGGCGCCGAGGGCGAGCGCTGGTCCGACGCCGCCCGCCGCACGAAGGCCACCGAGTACATCATGCTCGTCGTGCCCGTCTCGGCCTTCGGCGCGTCCGTGATCGTCGCCGACCAGGACGCCGAGGCCGAGGACGTCCGGTTCGCCGTCGGTCCCGAGGCGGCGACCAACCTCATCCGTCGCACGGACTTCACCGACCCGGAGATGCTCGGGCTCGAGCTGCTCGCCGGCCCGAGCGTGCCGTTCTCCGCCGTCGCCGTGATCGGCGTGCCGAACGACCGGGTCCGCCAGACCGTCAAGGCGGTGCTGCAGGACCACGGCGGACACGCTCCTCGCGTCGCCGTCTTCCCGCCGTGGTTCGTGCCACCGGTGACCGCCGAGTAGCGATCCCGCACCCTGCGCAGCATGCCCTCCGGACCCGTTCCGGAGGGCATGCTGCGTGTCGGGGCCGAGCCGTGCCTCCGGGCCCGCGATCCCCGTGGATCCGGGGAAGCGAGCCGATCCCGACACGCCCGCGAATCGCGACACGCCCGGGTTGCACGGATGGCGTGCCTATGCGAGACTTGTCCGGTTCCGAATTCCGCGTGCGTTCGCGTGCACAGGATCACTGCTCTGGCAGTGCACAACCCCCCTGTCCAGCAGGGCTGGGTTGGGCCGCAGGCAGCAGAACACGATCGAGTCCCTCGTGAGCGCCCGGCCACAGCTGTGTCCGGACGCGGGGGAAGCGACATGCCCACGCTGGACGGCCCAGGTCGCCCCGCGCGGTTGACAGGAGAACAGCGGTCATCCCCAGCGGATGCGGCCGGTTGGTTCAGGAAAACAGCCAAGCCCTGCAGGAATGCACGGTGACGGCGGCGTCAGGCGGCCCGAGGGTGCGCGGCGCAGAGAGGACAAAGAGACACATGGCGGGACAGAAGATCCGCATCCGGCTCAAGTCGTACGACCACGAGGTCATCGACACGTCGGCCCGGAAGATCGTCGACACGGTGACCCGTGCCGGTGCGACCGTGGTCGGCCCGGTGCCGCTCCCCACCGAGAAGAACGTGGTCACCGTGATCCGTTCTCCCCACAAGTACAAGGACTCGCGCGAGCACTTCGAGAAGCGCACGCACAAGCGGGTCATCGACATCGTCGACCCGACGCCGAAGGCCGTCGACTCGCTCATGCGACTCGACCTCCCGGCCGACGTCAACATCGAGATCAAGCTGTAAGGGGGCTGGACTGATGGCGAACTCAACCAAGACCGTCAAGGGCCTCCTCGGCAAGAAGCTCGGGATGACCCAGGTGTGGGACGAGAACAACAAGTTCATCCCCGTCACCGTGATCGAGGTCGGCCCGAACGTGGTCACCCAGATCCGCAACGTCGAGCGCGACGGCTACGAGGCGATCCAGATCGCCGCCGGTGCGATCGACCCGCGCAAGGTCAACAAGCCGGCCGCCGGCCACTTCGAGGCCGCCGGGGTCACCCCGCGCCGGACCCTCACGGAGATCCGCACCAACGACTCCGCCGAGTACACGCTCGGCCAGGAGCTCACCGTCGACACCTTCGAGGCCGGCCAGAAGGTCGACGTCGTCGGCACTTCCAAGGGCAAGGGCTTCGCCGGTGTCATGAAGCGCCACGGCTTCGCCGGTGTGTCCGCTTCGCACGGTGCCCACCGCAACCACCGCAAGCCCGGTTCGATCGGTGCTTCGTCGACCCCGTCGCGTGTCTTCAAGGGCATGCGGATGGCTGGTCGCATGGGTGGCGAGCGCGTGACCGTCCTCAACCTCACGGTGCACGCCGTCGACGCCGAGAAGGGTCTGCTGCTCGTCAAGGGCGCCGTCCCCGGTGCTCGCGGTCGCTCCGTCTTCGTCCGCACCGCCGTGAAGGGTAAGTGATCATGGCCACCACGACCGCAACCACGATCGACGTCCTCGACGCATCGGGCGCCAAGTCCGGCACCGTCGAGCTCCCCGCCGAGCTCTTCGACGTCGAGACCAACGTCCCGCTGATCCACCAGGTCGTCACCGCGCAGCTCGCCGCCGCGCGTCAGGGCACCCACAAGACCAAGAACCGCGGCGAAGTCCGCGGTGCCGGTCGCAAGCCGTTCAAGCAGAAGGGCACCGGCCGCTCCCGTCAGGGTTCGGTCCGCGCTCCGGAGCACACCGGCGGTGGCGTCGTCCACGGACCGACCCCGCGCGACTACTCGCAGCGCACCCCGAAGAAGATGATCGCCGCTGCTCTGCTCGGCTCGCTCTCGGACCGCGCCCGCGGTGGCCGCATCTCCGCTGTGGAGGGCTTCGTCACGGCCGAGGTGCCGTCGACCAAGACCGCCCGCACGCTCCTCGAGAAGGTCGCGCCCGTCAAGCACGTGCTCATCGTGCTCGAGCAGGACGACGAGCTCACGCTCAAGTCGATCCGCAACCTGCCGAACGTCCACGCGCTCTCGTACGGCCAGCTCAACGCCTACGACGTGCTCAAGGCCGACGCGCTCGTCTTCAGCAAGAGCGCACTCGACGCCTTCATCGCGTCGAAGACCGCGAAGGAGATCTCCGCATGAGCGGCTTCAACAAGGACCCGCGCGACATCATCATCTCGCCGGTCGTCTCGGAGAAGAGCTACGGCCTGATCGACCAGGGCAAGTACACGTTCATCGTGGACCCCCGTTCGAACAAGACCGAGATCAAGCTCGCCATCGAGAAGATCTTCGACGTCAAGGTCGCGAGCATCAACACGCTGAACCGTCCGGGCAAGACCCGTCGCACGCGTTTCGGCATGGGCAAGCGCAAGGACACCAAGCGCGCCATCGTGACGCTCAAGTCCGGTTCGATCGACATCTTCACGGCTGTCGGCTGAGGACCAGAGGGATAAATCATGGCTATTCGTAACTACAAGCCGACGACCCCCGGTCGTCGTGGCTCGTCGGTCTCCGACTTCGCTGAGATCACTCGTTCGACGCCGGAGAAGTCGCTGCTTCGTCCGCTGCCGAAGACCGGTGGCCGCAACAGCTCGGGCCGCATCACCACGCGTCACATCGGTGGTGGCCACAAGCGCCAGTACCGCGTGATCGACTTCCGTCGTCACGACAAGGACGGCGTGGACGCCAAGGTCGCACACATCGAGTACGACCCGAACCGCACCGCGCGCATCGCGCTCCTGCACTACGTGGACGGCACGAAGCGGTACATCATCGCGCCGAACAAGCTCAAGCAGGGCGACGTCATCGAGCAGGGTCCCGGCGCCGACATCAAGCCCGGCAACAACCTGCCGCTCCGCAACATCCCGGTGGGTACGGTCGTGCACGCGATCGAGCTCCGCCCCGGTGGCGGCGCGAAGATGGCCCGTTCGGCCGGCGCCTCGGTGCGTCTCGTCGCCAAGGACGGCCCCTACGCGCAGCTCCGTCTGCCGTCGGGCGAGGTCCGCAACGTCGACGCCCGCTGCCGCGCCACGATCGGCGAGGTCGGCAACGCCGAGCAGTCGAACATCAACTGGGGCAAGGCCGGCCGCATGCGCTGGAAGGGCGTCCGCCCGACCGTCCGTGGTGTCGCGATGAACCCGGTCGACCACCCGCACGGTGGTGGTGAGGGCAAGACGTCCGGTGGTCGTCACCCGGTCAGCCCCTGGGGCCAGGCCGAGGGTCGCACGCGCAAGCCGAACAAGCCGAGCGACAAGCTCATCGTCCGTCGCCGTAACGCCGGCAAGAAGCGCAAGTAGGAGTTCAGAAGATGCCACGCAGTCTGAAGAAGGGCCCCTTCGTCGACGAGCACCTGCTTCGCAAGGTCGTCACGCAGAACGAGGCCAACACCAAGAACGTGATCCGCACCTGGTCGCGTCGCTCGATGATCATCCCGAACATGCTCGGGCACACGATCGCCGTGCACGACGGCCGCAAGCACATCCCGGTGTTCGTCACCGAGTCGATGGTCGGTCACAAGCTCGGCGAGTTCGCGCCGACCCGCACCTTCCGTGGTCACGTGAAGGACGACAAGAAGGGCCGTCGCCGCTAACGCGGCGACGCAGAGGAGGAACGAAATGGTGGAGTCGATCGCACGCGTGCGACACATCCGCGTCACGCCTCAGAAGGCCCGTCGCGTCATCGAGCTGATCCGCGGCAAGCAGGCCCACGAGGCGCTCGCCATCCTGAAGTTCGCCCCGCAGGGCGCTTCGGAGCCCGTGTACAAGCTGGTCGCCTCGGCGATCGCGAACGCCCGGGTGAAGGCGGACTCGACGAACAGCTTCCTCGACGAGCGCGACCTCTACGTGAGCCGCGTCTTCGTCGACGAGGGCACGACCCTGAAGCGGTTCCAGCCGCGTGCCCAGGGCCGCGCCTTCCGCATCAACAAGCGCACCAGCCACATCACCGTCGTCCTCGCGACGCCGGAAGAGGCCGAGGCTGCCGCGACGAGCAAGAAGGCGAGCAAGTAATGGGCCAGAAGGTCAACCCGTACGGCTTCCGTCTCGGGATCACGACGGACCACGTCTCGCACTGGTTCACCGACAGCACGAAGCCGGGTCAGCGCTACGCCGACTACGTGGCCGAGGACATCAAGGTGCGCGAGTACCTGAAGAAGACCCTCGACCGCGCCGGCGTCGCCCGCATCGAGCTCGAGCGCACCCGTGACCGTGTCCGCGTGGACATCCACACCGCGCGTCCGGGCATCGTCATCGGTCGCCGTGGCGCCGAGGCGGAGCGCGTCCGTGGCGAGCTCGAGAAGCTCACCAAGAAGCAGATCCAGCTCAACATCCTCGAGGTCAAGAACCCCGAGACCGAGGCCCAGCTCGTCGCGCAGGGCATCGCCGAGCAGCTCTCCGCTCGTGTCGCGTTCCGTCGCGCCATGCGCAAGGGCCTGCAGGGTGCACAGCGCGCCGGCGCCAAGGGTGTCCGCATCCAGGTGTCGGGTCGTCTCGGCGGCGCCGAGATGTCGCGTTCGGAGTTCTACCGCGAGGGCCGTGTGCCGCTGCACACGCTCCGCGCGAACATCGACTACGGCTTCTACGAGGCCCGGACCACGTTCGGCCGCATCGGCGTGAAGGTCTGGATCTACAAGGGCGACATCACGAACAAGGAGCTCGCTCGCGAGCAGGCGAACCAGCGTTCGTCGCGCCCCGAGCGTCGTGGCGGCCCCCGTGGCGAGCGCGGCGACCGCCGTGGCGGCGACCGCGGTGGACGTCAGCAGCAGGCTCCGCAGGACGCGCCGGCCGGCGCAGGAGTTGAGGCGTAACCATGCTTATTCCCCGTCGAGTCAAGCACCGCAAGCAGCACCACCCGAAGCGTTCGGGTCAGGCCACCGGTGGCACCAAGGTGTCGTTCGGTGACTTCGGTATCCAGGCCCTCACGCCCGCTTACGTGACCAACCGTCAGATCGAGTCCGCTCGTATCGCCATGACGCGTCACATCAAGCGTGGCGGCAAGGTGTGGATCAACATCTACCCGGACCGTCCGCTCACGAAGAAGCCGGCCGAGACCCGCATGGGTTCCGGTAAGGGTTCCCCCGAGTGGTGGGTCGCCAACGTCAAGCCGGGTCGTGTGCTCTTCGAGCTCTCCGGCGTCAGCGAGGACATCGCCCGCGAGGCGCTGACCCGTGCAATCCACAAGCTGCCCCTCAAGGCACGCATCATCAAGCGCGAGGAGGGCGACGCATAATGGCGATCGGTTCCAAGGAGCTCCGTCCGACGGAGCTCGACACGTTCGAGAACGAGCGTCTTGCTGACGAACTGAAGAAGGCCAAGGAGGAACTCTTCAACCTCCGCTTCCAGTCGGCCACCGGCCAGCTGGAGAGCCACGGTCGTCTCCGTGCCGTCAAGCGCGACATCGCCCGTATCTACACCGTCCTCCGCGAGCGCGAGCTCGGCATCCGTGCCACTCCCGCGCCCGTCGAGACCGCCACCAAGGCCAAGAAGACGACCAAGAAGGCTGAGAAGCCGGCTGAGTCGACCGAGGCCGAGACCGCCGAGGAGAAGTAATGGCGAACGAAGAGAAGACCTCCGCCGCCTCCGCTCGCGGCTACCGCAAGACGCGTCGTGGCTACGTCACGAGCGACAAGATGGACAAGACCATCGTGGTCGAGGTCGAGGACCGCGTGAAGCACGCGCTCTACGGCAAGATCATCCGTCGCACGTCCAAGGTGAAGGCCCACGACGAGCTCGGCACCGCTGGTGTCGGCGACCTCGTCGTGATCAGCGAGACCCGTCCCCTGAGCGCTTCCAAGCGCTGGCGCCTGGTCGAGATCCTCGAGAAGGCCAAGTAGGCCCCGGCCTGCTTCGGAATAGGAGACAGCAGTGATTCAGCAGGAATCCCGCCTCAAGGTCGCCGACAACACGGGTGCCAAGGAGATCTTGACCATCCGCGTGCTCGGTGGCTCGGGTCGTCGTTACGCCGGTCTCGGTGACGTCATCGTCGCCACGGTGAAGGACGCCATCCCCGGCGGCAACGTGAAGAAGGGTGACGTCGTCAAGGCGGTCATCGTTCGCACCAAGAAGGAGACCCGTCGTCAGGACGGCTCCTACATCAAGTTCGACGAGAACGCGGCAGTGATCCTCAAGGCCGACGGCGACCCGCGCGGTACGCGCATCTTCGGTCCGGTCGGTCGCGAGCTCCGTGACAAGAAGTTCATGAAGATCATCTCGCTCGCGCCGGAGGTGCTGTAAGCCATGGCGAACATCAAGAAGGGTGACCTGGTCCAGGTCATCACGGGTGCCAAGCAGGAGCGCGGCGGTGACCGTGGCAAGCAGGGCAAGGTCATCGAGGTCCTCAAGGACAAGAACCGCGTCGTCGTCGAGGGCGTGAACTTCGTCACGAAGCACGTCCGCGTCGGCCAGACGCAGCGCGGCTCGAAGACCGGCGGCATCGAGCAGCACGAGGCTCCGATCCACGTGTCGAACGTCGCCATCGTCGACCCGAAGACCAAGAAGCCGACCCGCGTCGGTTTCCGCAACGAAGAGGTGGAGAAGGACGGCGTCAAGAAGACCGTCCGCGTCCGCTACGCCAAGAAGTCGGGTGAGAAGCTCTGATGACCGACACGACTGCCGCGCCGGCGACCAAGGTCGAGCCGCGCCTCAAGCAGAAGTACAAGAACGAGATCAAGGCTGCCCTCACCGAGCAGTTCGGGTACGCGAACGTCAACCAGGTCCCCGGCCTGGTCAAGGTCGTCGTGAACACCGGTGTCGGTGAGGCCGCTCGCGACTCGAAGATCATCGAGGGGGCCATCAAGGACCTCACGGCGATCACGGGTCAGAAGCCCCAGGTCACGAAGGCCCGCAAGTCCATCGCGCAGTTCAAGCTGCGCGAGGGTCAGGCGATCGGCGCGCACGTCACCCTCCGTGGCGACCGCGCCTGGGAGTTCATCGACCGTCTCGTCACCCTCGCACTGCCCCGCATCCGCGACTTCCGCGGCCTCAGCGACAAGCAGTTCGACGGCAACGGCAACTACACGTTCGGTCTCACGGAGCAGTCCGTGTTCCACGAGATCGACCAGGACCGCATCGACCGCGTGCGTGGCTTCGACATCACCGTCGTGACCACCGCGAAGTCGGACGACGAGGGCCGCGCGCTGCTCCGCCAGCTCGGGTTCCCGTTCCGTTCTGCCGAGCAGACGGTCTAAGATACTTCGGGCGGTGCGGGCCGGAGGATTCACGTCCTCCGGCCCGCACGCACGAACACACCGATCCCCGGGATTCGCCTCGGGATCACTCGATCGCTCAGGTCGGCATTCGTGGAACGGGTGTCGAAACCAGGCGAGAAATGGATGAACCATCATGACGATGACCGATCCGGTCGCAGACATGCTGACCAGATTGCGGAACGCGAACTCGGCGCACCACGACGCCGTCTCGCTTCCGAGCTCCAAGCTGAAGAAGAACATCGCCGAGATCCTCAAGCGCGAGGGTTACATCAGCGAGTGGAAGATCGAGGACGCCCGCGTCGGCGAGACCCTCACGATCGACCTGAAGTACGGCCCCGAGCGCGAGCGCTCGATCGCCGGCATCAAGCGCGTCTCGAAGCCGGGCCTCCGGGTCTACGCGAAGTCGACGGAGATCCCCCAGGTCCTCGGTGGCCTCGGTGTGGCGATCCTCTCGACCTCCTCGGGACTGCTGACCGACCGTGAAGCCGAGCAGAAGGGCGTGGGTGGGGAAGTCCTCGCCTACGTGTGGTGATCGACAATGTCTCGAATCGGACGTCTTCCCATTGACATCCCCGCGGGCGTGACCGTCTCCATCGACGGTCAGAGCGTCGCGGTCAAGGGCCCGAAGGGCGAGCTCGCGCTCGTCGTCGCCGAGCCCATCCAGGCCAAGGTCGAGGAGAACCAGGTCCTCGTCACCCGTCCGGACGACGAGCGCAGCTCGCGTGCGCTGCACGGCCTGACCCGTACCCTCATCGCGAACAACATCATCGGTGTGACCCAGGGCTACTCCAAGGGCCTCGAGGTCGTCGGCACCGGTTACCGCGTGCAGGCGAAGGGCAACAACGTCGAGTTCGCGCTCGGCTACTCCCACCCGATCACGGTCGAGCCGCCCGCGGGCATCAGCTTCGCCGTCGAGGGCAACAACAAGCTGACCGTCAACGGCATCGACAAGCAGTCCGTCGGCGAGGTCGCTGCAAACATCCGCAAGCTGCGCAAGCCCGAGCCCTACAAGGGCAAGGGTGTCCGCTACGCCGGCGAGATCGTGCGCCGCAAGGCCGGAAAGTCAGGTAAGTAGTCATGGGTCTCCTCAAGACACGAGGCAAGAGCAAGTCGGCCGCCAAGGCGCGCCGTCACAACCGTCTCCGCAAGAAGATCACCGGCACCGAGGCCCGTCCGCGTCTCGCCGTCACCCGTTCGGCACGTCACGTGTTCGTCCAGGTCATCGACGACGCCAAGGGTCACACCCTGGCCAGCGCGTCGACGATGGAAGCCGACCTCCGGACGTTCGACGGCGACAAGACGGCCAAGGCCCGTCGCGTCGGCGAGCTCCTCGCCGAGCGCGCGAAGGCCGCCGGCGTCGAGGCCGTGGTCTTCGACCGCGGTGGTAGCAAGTACGCCGGTCGCGTCGCCGCGATCGCCGATGGTGCCCGTGAAGGAGGGCTGAACCTGTGAGCGACATCGCGAACACCAACGAAGACGCCAACGTCGAGGCCACGGAAGCGCCCGAGGCCACCGAGGCGACTGAGACCACGGAGACCAAGGCCCCCGCGGCCAAGGAGCCCGAGGTCCCGGTCGTCGAGCGTCCCGTCGAGACCGCTGCGGGTTCGGCTTCGAACAACCGCGACTCCGCCGACAACCGTGGCCGCCGTGGTGGCGGTCGCGACCGTCAGCAGGGTGGCGGCCGTGGCAACGACCGCAACGGGCGGGGTGGCGACAGCCAGTTCCTCGAGCGCGTCGTGACCATCAACCGCGTCTCCAAGGTCGTCAAGGGTGGTCGTCGCTTCAGCTTCACCGCGCTCGTCGTCGTCGGTGACGGCAACGGTCTGGTGGGCGTCGGCTACGGCAAGGCCCGCGAGGTCCCGACCGCCATCTCGAAGGGTGTCGAGGAGGCGAAGAAGAACTTCTTCCGCGTCCCGCGCGTCGGCAACACCATCCCGCACCCGGTGCAGGGTGAGGCCGCTGCCGGTGTCGTGCTCCTCCGTCCGGCCGCTGCCGGTACCGGTGTCATCGCCGGTGGTCCGGTCCGCGCCGTCCTCGAGTGCGCAGGCATCCACGACGTCCTGAGCAAGTCGCTCGGTTCGTCGAACACCATCAACATCGTGCACGCGACCGTCACGGCGCTGCAGCAGCTCGAGGAGCCCCGTGCGGTCGCAAGCCGTCGCGGTCTCCCGGTCGACCGGGTCGTCCCGGATCGTCTGCTCCAGGCCGAGGCCGCTGCCCTGCGTGCCGCGTCCGAGAAGGCAGGTGCGTGATGGCGATGCTGAAGATCACGCAGACGAAGTCCGTTATCAGCGAGAAGCAGTACCAGCGCGACACGCTCCGCAGCCTGGGTCTCAAGCGCATCGGCCGTACGGTCCTGCGTGAGGACAACGCCCAGAACCGCGGGTACATCGCGACGGTCGCGCACCTCGTGAAGGTCGAGGAGGTCGACGCATGAGCGACGAGAAGAACGAGCGCGTGCAGGTGCTGAAGCTGCACCACCTCCGCCCCGCCGAGGGTGCCAAGAAGGCACGCACCCGCGTCGGTCGTGGTGAGGGTTCGAAGGGCAAGACCGCCGGCCGTGGTACCAAGGGTCAGAAGGCTCGGTACCAGGTCAAGGTCGGCTTCGAGGGTGGGCAGATGCCGCTGCACATGCGCACCCCGAAGCTCCGCGGGTTCAAGAACCCGTTCCGTGTCGAGTACCAGGTCGTGAACCTGGACAAGATCGCGGAGCTCTACCCGAACGGTGGCGACGTCACCGTCGCGGACCTGGTCGCCAAGGGCGCCGTCCGCAAGAACGAGAAGGTCAAGGTTCTCGGTCAGGGTGACATCAGCGTGAAGCTCACGGTCTCGGTCGACAAGGTCTCGGCGTCCGCCGCCGAGAAGATCGCGGCTGCTGGCGGCACCGTCTCCCAGTAACCCCGTCGGCGGCCCGTGCGTTTGCGCACGGGCCGCCGTTACGGTTTCCTTGACAGTGGTCGGCATCCGTCGACCAGGTCGGTCCTGCCGACCACACCGGTGACGGTCCCTGGGCGGGCCGCCGGTCCCAGAAGTTCGGAGTCCTCGTGTTCAGAGCGGTCGCGCGCATCATGCGCACCCCCGATCTTCGCAAGAAGATCGGCTTCACCCTCGCGATCATCGCGCTGTTCCGCCTGGGGTCGTACATCCCCGCGCCGTTCGTCGACTACTCGGCCGTGCAGACCTGCCTCGCCAGCGCCTCGTCGTCCGGTGGGCTCTACGACCTCATCAACCTGTTCTCCGGTGGCGCGCTGCTGAAGCTCTCGGTCTTCGCGCTCGGCATCATGCCGTACATCACGTCGTCGATCATCGTGCAGCTCCTGCGCGTGGTCATCCCGCACTTCGACGCCCTCTACAAGGAGGGGCAGTCCGGTCAGGCCAAGCTGACGCAGTACACGCGCTACCTCACGATCGCGCTGGGCGTGCTGCAGTCCACCACCCTGATCACGGTCGCCCGCTCCGGCGCCCTGTTCGGCACGAACGCATCGTCCTCCTGCTCGTCGATCATCTCGAACGACAGCTGGTACGCGATCATGCTCATGGTCGTCACGCTGACCGCCGGTACCGGCCTCATCATGTGGATGGGCGAGCTCGTCACCGAGCGCGGCATCGGCAACGGCATGTCGCTCCTCATCTTCACCTCGATCGCGGCGCAGTTCCCGTCCGCCCTCTGGGCGATCGAGCAGTCGCAGTCCTTCGAGCTCTTCCTCTTCGTGATCCTCGTCGGCCTGGTCATCATGATGGCCGTCGTGTTCGTCGAGCAGTCGCAGCGGCGCATCCCCGTCCAGTACGCCAAGCGCATGGTCGGTCGTCGCACGTACGGCGGCAACAACACGTACATCCCGATCAAGGTGAACATGGCCGGCGTCGTGCCCGTCATCTTCGCCTCGTCGCTGCTGTACCTGCCGGCCCTGGTCGCGCAGTTCAACCAGCCCTCCGACGGCACCGAGCCGGCCGCGTGGGTGACCTGGATCCAGAGCAACCTGACCTCGGGTGACAACTGGTTCTACATGGTCCTGTACTTCCTGCTCATCGTCGGCTTCACGTACTTCTACGTCGCGATCACCTTCAACCCCGAAGAGGTCGCCGACAACATGAAGAAGTACGGCGGCTTCATCCCGGGCATCCGGGCCGGTCGTCCGACGGCCGAGTACCTCGACTACGTCCTGACCCGGGTGACGTTGCCCGGCTCGCTCTACCTCGGTCTCATCGCGCTCATCCCGCTGGCAGCACTGGCGCTGTTCGGCGCGAACCAGAACTTCCCGTTCGGTGGCGCGAGCATCCTCATCATCGTGGGTGTCGGTCTCGAGACCGTGAAGCAGATCGACTCGCAGCTGCAGCAACGTCACTACGAAGGGCTTCTCCGTTGAGCGCACGTCTCATCATCGTCGGACCTCCCGGAGCCGGGAAGGGCACCCAGGCCGGCCGCATCGCCGAGTCGTTCGGGATCCCCGCCGTCTCGACGGGCGACATCTTCCGCAAGAACGTGGCAGAGGGTACCCCGCTCGGCGTGCAGGCGAAGGCGATCATGGACGCGGGCGACTACGTCCCGGACTCGCTCACGAACGAGCTCGTGAAGTCCCGTCTGCACGAGGCCGACGCCGAGGGCGGCTTCCTGCTCGACGGCTACCCCCGCACCGTCGGACAGGTCGAGTACCTCGACGCACTGCTCGCCGAGCAGGGCACCGGCATCGACGCGGTCGTGCAGCTCGTCGCCGACCAGGACGAGCTCGTCGGGCGACTGCTGAAGCGCGCCAAGGAGCAGGGCCGCAGCGACGACAACGAGGAGACCATCCGTCGTCGTCAGCAGGTCTACACGGAGCAGACCGCACCGATCGTGGCGGCGTACGGCGAGCGTGGCCTCGTCGTGGACGTCGACGGCCTCGGCGGCATCGACGAGGTGGGCGACCGCATCCAGGCCGCCCTGTCCTCGCGTGGACTGACCGCGGGCGTCTGACACCGCGTGGTCCGCTTCCGCAAGCCCTCGATCTACAAGACGCCGGAGGAGCTCCGCGCCATGGTGCGCCCGGGGCTGCTCACCGAGGCGGCACTGACGGCGGTCCGTGCGGCCGTGCGCCCTGGGATCACCACGGGCGAACTCGACGCGGTCGCTGAAGCCGTCATCCGTGACGGCGGTGGCATCCCGAACTTCCAGCTCGTGCCCGGCTACCGGCACACGTTGTGTGTGTCGGTGAACGACGAGATCGTGCACGGGATCCCCGGCGATCGCGTCCTGCAGCCGGGCGACATCGTGTCCGTCGACGCGGGCGCCGAGGTCGACGGCTGGAACGGTGACAGCGCGTTCACCGTGGTCGTGCCCGGCGGCGACGCCGGTGTGGCGACTGCGCGACAGACGCTCTGCGACACGACCGAGCGTGCGCTCTGGCACGGCATCGCCGCGCTGGCGCACGCGCGGAACCTGCACGAGGTCGGCGCCGTCATCGAGGACGCGATCGACGAGACCGGGGCGTGGGGCATCGTGGAGGACTACACCGGCCACGGCATCGGACGCTCGATGCACGAGGACCCGCCCGTCTTCAACTACCGCGTCCGCGGCGCCGGTCCGGCCGTCAAGCCCGGCCTGGTGGTCGCGATCGAGCCGATGGTAACCGCCGGTTCGATCGACAGCTCGACGGACGACGACGACTGGACGGTCCGCACGCTGGACGGTTCGGACGCCGCGCACTGGGAGCACAGCATCGCGGTCCACGCGGACGGCATCTGGGTGCTGACCGCCGCCGACGGCGGCGCCCGTGGTCTCGCACCGCTGGGTGTGACGCCGGCCCCGATCCCGTAGGTCGCGCCTCCCGGCTGCGTCACCGGACTGGAGGCACGGCTCGCGCCCGCCCCGCCGGCCCGACCGTGCGTCCGGTCGTCTCCACGACCGCCCACGAGTCTCGGGGTCGGCGACCGTTCTCGTGCCCGCAGGCCCGAGGGCGGTCGCCGCACACGAGTCTCGGTAGCCCGGGGGCGCGGGCCGCGCTGCGGCCCGCGCCGTCAGTTGCCGACGGAGCAGGTCTGCTCGGACGCGCTCTGGCCGGAGATGGACGAGGGCAGCGGCGTCGACGTCGCTGACGCGGCGCCGGTCGCACCCGCGGCCGGAGTGGAGGCCGCCGACGACGGGGTGGTCGGCGACGATCCGGTCGTGGGGGTGCCGGTCGCCGTCCCACCGGCGGTCGGGGACTCCTCGGAGGCCCGTCCGGTGGTCGAGTCGGTCAGCGACGTCTTCTGGTCGGTCTGCAGGGCGACGTTGAGCGTGTGGGCGGTGTCCTGGTCGACGATCACCCGGGCGCTGTTCGCCGGGTCGTCGACCACCGGGTACTGCACGAAGAGCATGTTCGCCGTGCTCATGCCCCGCAGCGCGCCGGCGAGCCCGACGAGGGTGCGTGCCTGCGCGAGCCCGTCCGAGAGCGTCATGTTCGACAGTGCGGCACCGGCGAGCTTGTAGAGGGTGAGCGGGTTCGACAGCGTGCCGTCCGAGGTCACCTTCCGCAGCAGGGCGGAGAGGAAGACCTGCTGGGAGCTGATCCGGGCGAGGTCGCTGCCGTCGCCGACGCCGTGCCGGGTACGGAGGAACGCGAGTGCGTCCGAGCCCTCGAGGTTGTGCGACCCGGCGGTGAGGTGCAGGCCCGTGTAGGTGTCGTTGATCGGCTCCGCGACGCAGACGTCGACGCCGCCGAGCGCGTTCGACATCTCGATGACGCCGTCGAACGTGATGAGCCCCGCGTAGGGGATGCTCAGCCCGGTGAGGTTCTCGACGGTGTCCACCACGCAGGAGACGCCGCCGTTCCCGAGTGCCGTGTTGAACTGCGCCGACGACGCCGCCGGGTAGGTGGTGCCCGTCTCGGGGTTGGTGCACGCCGGGATCGGCACCATGAGGTCGCGCGGGAAGCTGACCGCGGTGAGCTGCGTGTGGTCCTGTGAGATGTGGATGAGCATCGTGACGTCGTTGCGGGCACCCTCGACGTCCTCGTCGGAGTCGAACTGCCCGACGCGCGTGTCGCTGCCGATGAGCAGGATGTTCGCGCCGCCCTTGATCGCGGTGATGTCGGCGGTCTGGGCGGTGCTCTGGTCGTCGGTGCTGAGCTTGACGGTCCGGGGTGCGGCGGCGAGCTGTGCGCCGGCGATCGCGGCCACGCTGGTGCCGCTGACGAGGAGCACGGCGAGGGCCGAGGCGACGATCGACGCGAGCGTGGTCCATCCACGGCGGCGGGGGAGTCGGCCGTGGCGGGCGAGCGGGCGTCGGGTGGCGTCGGGCACGTGGTCTCCGTTCGGTGGTCCGGCGCGGACGAGGAGCGCGGACGAGGGTGCGCCGGTCACGCTAGGGTCCGGTGACTGGCGACGACCCGGAAGGCGCCGTCAAACCACTGTGGAACGCTCAGACTGGTCTGAGAAGCCCCAGACGTGGGGACTTCGCCGTCTCCACTTGGCAATCCTGGGTCTATCACATAAGATCGATCTTTGGTGTGCCATGCCTTCTTGGCGTGGCGCCCGACCCGCAGACCGGCTCGGGGATCACACCGGTAATCCAACCAAGCGACAGTGAGGCTATGGCCAAGAAAGACGGCGTCATCGAGATCGAGGGCTCGGTGCTCGAAGCTCTGCCCAACGCGATGTTCCGCGTTGAGCTGACCAACGGACACAAGGTCCTCGCGCACATCTCCGGGAAGATGCGCCAGCACTACATCCGCATCCTCCCCGAGGACCGCGTGATCGTGGAGCTGAGCCCGTACGACCTGACCCGCGGCCGGATCGTCTACCGCTACAAGTGATCCGCGAGCTGGAAAGGAACGACTCGGCAATCCTGCCGGGTACGAAGCCAGCGAGCACGAGGAACAAGCAATGAAGGTCAACCCCAGCGTCAAGCCCATCTGCGAGCACTGCCGAGTGATCCGTCGCAAGGGCCGCGTCATGGTGATCTGCAAGAGCAACCCGCGTCACAAGCAGCGCCAGGGCTAGTCCCGGCTGCCTGACACGGATCGCCCTCGGGCGGCCTGCGCAGGAACCACAACTCAACATCGAACGCAGTACCAAGAACCGCGCGAGCGGGGACACCTCGGGTCGGAGGCCCGAGCACCGGTACTGCTCCACACCTCCATCGACAACAGGAGCAGCCAGCACATGGCACGTCTAGCAGGCGTCGACATCCCGCGCGAGAAGCGCGTGGAGATCGCACTCACGTACATCTACGGCGTCGGCCGTACCCGCGCGGTCCAGGCACTCGCCGAGACCGGTATCTCCGGTGACATCCGCGTCAAGGACCTGACCGACGACCAGCTCGTCGCCCTCCGTGACTTCATCGAGGGCAACTTCAAGGTGGAGGGTGACCTCCGCCGCGAGGTCGCAGCCGACATCCGCCGCAAGGTCGAGATCGGTAGCTACGAGGGTCTTCGCCACCGTCGTGGTCTCCCGGTGCGCGGTCAGCGCACCAAGACCAACGCGCGTACCCGCAAGGGACCGAAGCGCACCGTGGCAGGCAAGAAGAAGGCTCGATAGGAGACCCCGATGGCTACCCCCAAGACTGCCGCGCGCAAGCCGCGCCGCAAGGAGAAGAAGAACGTCGCCGTGGGCCAGGCCCACATCAAGAGCACGTTCAACAACACGATCGTCAGCATCACCGACCCGTCGGGTGCCGTCCTCAGCTGGGCGTCCTCGGGTGCCGTGGGCTTCAAGGGTTCGCGCAAGTCGACGCCGTTCGCGGCGCAGCTCGCCGCCGAGTCTGCTGCGCGTCAGGCGCAGGAGCACGGCGTCAAGAAGGTCGACGTCTTCGTGAAGGGTCCGGGTTCGGGCCGCGAGACCGCGATCCGCTCCCTCCAGGCCGCTGGCCTCGAGGTCGGCTCGATCAACGACGTCACGCCGCAGGCGCACAACGGGTGCCGCCCGCCCAAGCGCCGTCGCGTCTGACGCGAGGAGCAACCGGCCGCGCCCTGCTCGTCCCCTGACGGGGCCGGGCAGGGCCCGCGGCCATTCCTGGTCGTTCGATCGCGCAGGTCATGCCGTCCTGGCAAGCGCGTGCGCGTGATCACAACTCAACAGACCCGTCGGGGCCCGGCTGGCCCCGTCGTACCGCCAAGTGTCATATAGCGGACACTTCGCCGAAAGGAATCCCACAGTGCTCATTGCACAGCGCCCCACCCTGACCGAGGAATCGATCTCCGAGTTCCGCTCGCGCTTCGTCATCGAGCCGCTCGAGCCGGGCTTCGGTTACACCCTCGGCAACTCGCTGCGCCGCACGCTCCTCTCCTCGATCCCCGGCGCGGCTGTCACCAGCATCCGCATCGACGGCGTCCTCCACGAGTTCAGCACCGTTCCCGGTGTCAAGGAAGACGTCACCGAGATCATCCTCAACATCAAGAGCCTGGTCGTCTCCAGCGAGCACGACGAGCCGATCACCGCGTACCTGCGCAAGCAGGGTGCCGGTCAGGTCACCGCCGCGGACATCTCCGCGCCGGCCGGCGTCGAGATCCACAACCCGGACCTCGTCATCGCGACCCTGAACGACACGGCGCGCTTCGAGCTCGAGCTGACGATCGAGCGTGGCCGTGGCTACGTCTCGGCGACGCAGAACCGTTCGGAGTTCAGCGAGGCCGGTCAGATCCCGATCGACTCGATCTACTCGCCGGTCCTCAAGGTCACCTACCGCGTCGAGGCGACGCGTGCCGGTGAGCGCACGGACTTCGACCGCCTGGTCGTCGACGTCGAGTCGAAGCCGGCCATCACGCCGCGCGACGCCATCGCGTCGGCCGGTCGGACGCTCGTCGAGCTGTTCGGACTCGCCCGCGAGCTCAACACCGCGGCCGAGGGCATCGAGATCGGCCCCGCGCCGGTCGACGCCGTGCTCTCGAACGAGCTGCAGACCCCGATCGAGGACCTGGACCTGTCGGTCCGCAGCTACAACTGCCTCAAGCGGGAGGGCATCAACACGGTGTCCGAGCTCGTCGCCCTGTCGGAGACGCAGCTCATGAACATCCGCAACTTCGGTCAGAAGTCGGTGGACGAGGTCAAGGACAAGCTCACCGAGCTCGGCCTGTCCCTCAAGGACACCGTCCCCGGATTCGACGGCGCCCACTTCTACAGCGGGTACGACGAGGACGAGTCCAACAACTGACCTCGCGCTGACGCGCACGCGTGCCGCTGACGCAGCGCGCACCACCATCACCACTGGAGAACTGACATGCCGAAGCCCACCAAGGGCCCCCGCCTCGGTGGCGGTCCCGCCCACGAGCGCCTGCTCCTGAGCAACCTCGCCAACGCCCTCTTCACGCACGGTCGCATCACGACCACCGAGACGAAGGCCAAGCGCCTCCGTCCCGTCGCCGAGCGTCTCATCACGTTCGCGAAGCGTGGCGACCTGCACGCGCGTCGCCGCGTGATCAGCATCCTGCGCGACAAGTCCGTCGTGCACACGCTGTTCACCGAGATCGCCCCGCAGGTCGAGAACCGCCCGGGCGGCTACACCCGCATCACCAAGCTCGGTTTCCGCAAGGGCGACAACGCTCCCCTCGCGTCGATCGAGCTCGTCCTCGAGCCCGTCTCGAGCACGCCGGCCCCCGTCTCGCGCAAGTCGGCTCCGGCCGCCGCCGCGCCGGTCGAGGAGCCCGCGGCCGACGAGACCGAGACCACCGAGGAGGCCCCGGTCGAGCAGACCGAGACCACCGAGGAGTCCGCTCCCGTCGCCGAGGAGACCGAGACCGAGGCTGCTGCCGAGGTCGAGGACGACGCCGCCGCCAAGGGCGACGACAAGTAACCGCAGCACCATCACGGAACGGCCCCCGCAGCCTCGCTGCGGGGGCCGTTCCGCGTCCGAGGCGCGGACGTGCGCAGCAGGGCGACCGGTGCGCGCCGAGGACCGTGAGCAGTCGTCGTCGGGGTGCGCACCTCCGGGCCGGGAGGCGCGGTGCGGGCCCGACCCGCGCCTCCCGTCCGGCGCCGGCGCCGGTCCGGATCGTGGGCGGCCCCGGCTCCCAGCCGCAGCACCGTAGCCTGACCCGCCGGGACGACGAGAGGGAACGATGGGCTTCGAGCACGTGGCGGGAGTGGGCACCCGGATCTGGCGGTGGAGCCGGACGTCGGGCACGCAGCCACGCCTCCTGCACGCCGCCAAGGCAGCGGCCGCCGCGGTGATCGCCTGGTTCCTCGCACGACACGTCCCGGGCGTCGCAGCCGACTACCCGTACTACGCGCCGCTCGGTGCCGTCGTCGCGATGCAGACGACGGTGTTCGCGGGCATCCGGAGCGGGGTCCAGACGCTGATCGGGATCGGGCTCGGCATCGTCATCGCCGGGTTCACCATGTGGGTCGGCGACCCCGGGTTCCTGGCCGTCGCGCTGGCCGTCGGCATCGGGGTGCTCGTCGGTGGGTTCCGGGTGCTCGGCGAGGGCAGCTCGTGGGTGTCCACCGCGGCACTGTTCGTCCTGCTCGTCGGCGGTGCCCACGCCGAGGGCTACTCGCTCGGGTACCTCGTGCAGATGGCCGTCGGTGTGGTGGTCGGGCTGCTCGTGAACTTCCTGGTGTTCCCGCCGTTGCACTTCTGGGACGCCGAGCACCGCATCGACGCGGTGAACGCGGTCCTCGCCGACCACCTGGACGGGCTGGCCGAGGTCCTGGACAGCGGTGTCCGCGACGAGAAGGCCTGGGACCGGCAGCAGGACCGCCTCGACCGGGCGATCGCCGACGTGCGCTCCCGGGTGTCGATCGCCCACGAGAGCCGCCGGTTGAACCCCCGCGGCGCACTCCGGGGCTCCCGTGCCCGGCTCGAGCGGGACGGTGCACGGTTCCGGGCCCTCGAGCGGGTCGCCTGGTACACGACGGACCTCACCGAGCTCGTGGCCAGGTCGGGGCCGGTGTCCGCCGGGCTCGGGCGCCCCGACCCGGCGTTCGCGGAGCCACTGTCGAAGGCGATGCGGGAGCTGGCCTGCATGATCCGCGGCGAGTGCCCGGAGGAAGCGGGCGACGACGCGATCGCCGCGGTGGAGCGGGCGCTCGACGCCTCGCGGGAGAACCCCTCGCACGTCGCGGTCACCTCGGCGGCGCTGGTCGCGCTGCGCGGCATCGTCGAGTCCGAACGTCGTGCGACCGCGGACCTGGACACCCGGACCGGCCCGTCGGCGTTCCACGCGCCGCGCGGCTGACCCTGGACTTCATAACACGACGGTTATAGAGTGACGCCGTGCACGCGTTCGACGTCCTCGGTGATCCCGTCCGGCGTCGGCTGACCGAGCTCCTCGCCGAGGGGGACCGGACGGCCGGGGCCCTGACGGCGGTCATCGCGCAGGAGTTCGGGATCTCGCAACCCGCGGTGTCCCGGCACCTCCGGGTGTTGCGGGAGGCCGGCTTCGCATCGGCTGCGCCGCGGGGGACGGCACGCGTGTACCGACTGGAACCCCGCGCGGTCGACGAGCTCGACCGTGCCGTCGAGCGGTACCGCGCCCTGTGGCGACAGCGTCTCGACGCCCTGACGACCGAGATCGCCCGCGGTCGACGCGAGGCACCGGCCCCGCGCGACGGCACGCACGACGAGGAGCACTGACATGCGCACCACCGACGGCACCATCGAGGACGCACCGGACGGCGGGTACCGCATCCGCTTCGCCCAGACCTACCCGACCACGGTCGAGGACCTGTGGGAGGCGATCACCGACCCGGTCCGCCTCTCGCGGTGGATGGCCCCGTACGAGGGCGACTTCCGCCTCGGCGGTCACTGGCTCGCCCGGTACGACGACGGTTCGGTCTTCACCGAGGGGACGGTCACCGCCTGCGACCCGCCACGGACCTTCTCCACCACCTGGCACGCGCGCGACGAGAGCGAGACCACCATCACGGTCGTGGTCGAGCCGGACGCCGACGGCGCCGCGTTGCGGCTCGTGCACGACGGGGTCGGCAGCCGCGACTACGCACCCGGCTGGCACACCTACCTGGAGCTGCTCGAACTCGACCTGGCCGGTGACACCGAGGGCATCGCCGCGTTCGACTGGGACGCCCGGTACGCCGGACTCCGGGCGCACTACCGGGCGCACTACCGGGCCGGCTGACGAGCGCTCAGGCGGAGAAGGACGCCTCGACCCACCGCTCGATCGCGCCGCTCGTGTCCGGGGCGGCTCGGCGGAACAGGATGTAGTGCGTCCAGTCGCCGTCCTGCACGATGTCCACCGTGCAGGCGTCCTCGTCGCAGGTGCGCCAGGCGGCGTCCCGTGCGCCGAGCCCGTCGAGGTCGAGGCGGTCGCCGCGCGACACCAGGCCGGCAGCGAGCCGCCGCTGGACGATCCACCCCGCATCGGGCACCTGCGTGAAGAGTGCGTCCGCGGTCGGGTACGAGCCCTCGGCCCGGACGAACACGCACGTGTCGCCGCCCAGGCGGTTCCGGGCGAAGTCCTCGGCCTCGGGCGGCGTGCCGCTGTTCACGAAGGGTCCGACCGCGAGCTCGGTGGTGGTGACGGCGTTGACGTTCCCCGCGTCGCAGGACGTGAGGGAGTCGTCGTCCCCCGTGATGCCGCCCGATGCGGTCCCGAGCGGCGAACCCGACACCTTCTCGACCACGGCGGAGAGGAGCGCGTCGAACGCCCGCTGGGCCTGCTCGGGGGTGGCGTCGGCGCTGTCCTGTACCCGGGTGGAGTCGAGGTGCACCCAGGCGTTGCCGGCGGCCACGTCCGCCGTGCAGTACACGCGGGCGGCATCGCTCGCGCCGCACGGGAGCGGTTCCGCGCCGCCGGTGGCGTCGGCGAGCTCAGCGAGCGCTGCCTGGGCGTCGGGGAGCACGCTGAGGCGGACGGCTTCGAACACCGGGTCGCCGGCGCGCCCGGGCACGTGGTCGTCGAGCGGCGCGACGCCGTTCGTCCGGGCGCAGACGATCCCGCCCGCACCGGGGATGAACGCCTCGGTGCCGGCGATGTGCGCGGACTCCGTGAGCGCGTCGACGGCATGCAGACCGGGGACGAGGTCGGCGACGAGGTCATCCGGCAGCGCCGTCGAGCAGGCGAGGCGCCCGGCCGTGTCCGGAGCGGGACCGAAGTCCACCGACGCTGCCGTGGCCGACGGCGTGGGTGTCCCGGTCGGCACGGTCGAGGCGCTCCCCTCGGCGGTCGGTGTGCTCGGGACGGAGCAGCCCGCGACGACGACGATCGACGTGAGGGCGACGACGGCCCCCACGACCCCCCGGGTGAACGTGTGCATGCCCACAGGTTACGGGTGCGGACCGCTGCGGGGACCGCCGACGCCGTCACGATCCGACAACGCTCGACCTAGACTCGGGACGTGCCCGCCCGTCCTCGTGTCGCCGTCCTCGGGCCGGTCGAGGTCGAGGACCAGCAGGGGCGTCCGACCGCCGTCCCCGGAGCACTCGCGCGCGGGTTCCTCGTCGCGCTGGTGCTCGCCCACGGGCACGCCGTCACCACCGAGGCGCTCATCGACGAGCTCTGGGGCGACGAGCAGCCCCGGGGTGCGCGCGCCGCGCTGCAGACCCTCGTGTCGCGCCTCCGTCGCAGCACCGCCGACGGCACGGTCGTGTCCACGAGCACGGGGTACGCACTCGGGGTCGATCCCGGTGCGGTCGACCTCACGACCGTCGAGGACGCCGCCGCCAGCGAGGACGTCGAGACGGTCCGGTCGGCGCTCGCGTGGTGGCGTGGTGACCCCGGCGCCGACGTCGACGGGGACCTCGGCGCAGCGCTCGCCGACCGGGCCGCCGCCGCTCGTCGCGCGCTCCGCCGCCGCCTCGGAGCGCTCCTCCTCGATCGCGGCGACGCGGGCGAGGCGGCTGCCCTGTGGCTCGCCGAGTCCGCCGCGAACCCGCTCGACGAGGTCGCCGTGGCCGGCTGCATGCGCGCCCTGGTGGCCGCCGGCCGGTCGGCCGAGGCGCTCGCGGCGTTCGCGGCGCACCGTGACCGGCTCGCTGACGAGCTCGGCGCCGACCCCTCCGGCGACCTCGTCCGTCTGAACGCGGAGCTGCTCCGCCGGTCGGCGGCCGACACCGGTCGTGCCCGCCGGGTCGGGCTCCGGGCCGCGCCGAACGCGCTGGTCGGGCGACAGGACGACCTCGCCGCGGTCACCGACCTCCTGTCGCGCAACCGGCTCGTCACGATCCTCGGTGCGGGCGGGCTCGGCAAGACCCGTCTCGCGCAGGCGGTCGCCGCCGAGGTGCCGCCGACCACGGGCGTGGTGGTGTTCGAGCTCGCGCCGATCGCCACCGCCGACGACATCGTCCCCGCGCTCGGTGCGCTGCTCGGCGTGGCCGAGTTCCGTTCAGCCCGGGCGCTGCGGGACGTCGTCGTCGCCGACCTGCGGAGTCGTGTGGCCCGCGCGCTCGCCGACGGCCCGACCCTGCTCGTCCTCGACAACTGCGAGCACCTCGTCGGCGACGTCGCCGCGTTCGCAGCCGACCTGCTCGGCAGCATCCCGGACCTCCGGGTCCTGACCACCTCGCGGGCGCCGCTCGCGATCGCCGGTGAGGTCGTCGCACCGCTCGCGCCGCTGCCGGTCGAGGCCGACGGTGCCGCGGTCCGGTTGTTCACCGAGCGCGCGCGGGCCGCCCGTCCCGGGGCAGTGCTCCCCGTCGACGCGGTCCGACGCATCTGCACGCGGCTCGACGGGTCGCCGCTCGCGATCGAGTTGGCGGCCGCACGCATCCGGGGCATGAGCATCGACGACATCGAGCGACGGCTGGACGACCGGTTCGCGCTGCTCCGGGGCGGCGACCGGAGCGCCCCGGAGCGCCACCGGACCCTCCTCGCGGTCATCGAGTGGAGCTGGCGGCTGCTCGACACCGGTGCCCAGGACCTGCTCACCCGCCTGGCACTCTTCCCGGACGGCCTCGCGATCGATGCCGTCGAGGCCGTGGCGGCGCCCGACCGGCGGGGCGACGCGCTCGACGACCTCGCCGAACTCGTCGAGCAGTCCCTCGTGCAGCTCGTCGAGGTCGAGGGGGAGCCGGTCCGCTACCGGCTGCTCGAGACCGTCCGCGAGTTCGGGGCCGCACGCCTCGACGACCGCGGCGCCGCCGACGCCGTGCGCCTGGCGATGATCCGCTGGGGCCGGGACTTCGCCGCCGCGCGCAACCTGTTCACGCTCACCGGTCCCGAGCAGCTGCAGCGCTTCCACGAGGTCCAGCGGGAGGCCGACAACCTCGTGACCCTGCTCCGCTGGAGCCTCCGGAGCGATGACGCGTCCGCGACCGCCCAGGTCTTCGCCGCCTTCGGTGCCTACTGGACCCTCCGTGGCGCGCACGGCGAGGTGACCGCGATCGCGTCGGACGTCGTCGACACCCTGCGGAGGACCACTCCCGAGCCGGCAGACCTCGCCGCGGTGCACGTCGGGCTCGTCGTCGCCGGTGCGTCCTCCGTGTTCGACGACCGTCGGACGGCCGCCTGGGCGATCTCGACGCTCCGACGGCTCCGACGCACCGGCCCGACGGGCTTCCCGGTGCTCGACGCGCAGGCGTCCCTGCTCCTGACGCTCGGCCGACCGACGGCTGGCTCGGCGCTGCTCGCCCGTCTCCGCGAGGACCCGGACGACGGCGTCGCCGGGATCGCGGCGATGCTGAGCGCACCGCTCGCCGAGAACGACGGCGAGTTCGAGGACGCCCTGCGGTTCGCCACCCGGGCGAAAGCGCTGGCCGAACGCACGGGCGACGCGTGGACGATGGGCACGGTCGCGGTCACGATGACCCAGCTCCTCGCCCAGACCGGCCACTACACCGAGGCCCTCGCGAACGCCGAGCGCGCCCGGGAGCAGCTCGAACGCTTCGGCGCCGAGGACGACCTGTACGAGATCGGCTGGACCGTCGGCCTCTGCTCGGCCGCCACCGGGGCCGTCGACACCGCCCGGGCGATCGCCGCCGACCTGCAGCACCGTCCGGTCGCCGGCCGCGGTGGCTTCGACGGCGACCGCTCGCAGATCGGGGTGCTCGCGGTCGCGATCGAGGCGGAGTGCCTGCGCTCCGCGGGCGACCTGGCCGGTGCTGCGCGGCAGTACACGGCGGCGTGGGAGTGGGTGGTCCCGTTCCGGAAGCAGACGCCGCACTGGACCGTGATGGCGGGCGCTGCGAGGATCGTGGCGGTCGACGAGGCGGCCGCGGCCCGGTCCGTCGGGGTCGCGCCGCGCCTCCAGGACGACGAACGCGCGGTCGCGGGTCGGATACTGGTCGGGGCGGTCGTGATGATGCGCCTGCACCCGTGGTGGCTCGACCTGCCCGTGCTCGGCACGACGCTGGCGGGCCTCGCCGTGGCAGCGGCGCGCAGCGGCCGCCCCGCCGAGGCGGCGCGCTGCTGGGGCGCCGCGACCCGGCTCGGGACACGACAGGACTTCGCGGTGCTCGCGCACGGACGGCTCCGGCCGCTGCTGGTCGACGCGATCGGCGCGGACTCCGTGGCGGACGCCGAGACGGCCTCGGCCGGATGGGACCGGGCCGAGGCCGTCTCGCTGACGCGGACGCTGCTCGAGGAGCTGCGCTACGCCTTCCGCATGTAGGCGCGGACCGTCAGCGGGGCGAACACCGCGACGACCACCGCGGCGCCGAGCAGGCTGATCCACAGGTCGCCCGTGACGGCGCCGTGGTTGATCAGCTCGCGGACCGCCGTGATGAGGTGCGAGATCGGGTTGACCTCGGTGAACCAGCGCAGCCAGCCGGGCAGCGTGT
Organism: Curtobacterium sp. SP.BCo; assembly: GCF_051903265.1. Taxonomy (GTDB): domain Bacteria; phylum Actinomycetota; class Actinomycetes; order Actinomycetales; family Microbacteriaceae; genus Curtobacterium. The sequence continues at coordinate 311,143 of NZ_CP194337.1, read as the reverse complement.
CCGTCGGCACGAACGCGTTCGACAGGAAGGTCAGCGGGAACAGCACCAGGTTGGCGATGCCGGAGACGCTCGACGCGGTCCGGGCGACGACGCCGAAGTACGCGAAGATCCAGCTGATCGCCCACGCGACGACGATCACGAGCAGGCCGGCGAGCACGACCGCGGCCGCACCGCCCTCGGGACGGAGGCCCATGATGATGCCGACCGTGAACGTGATGGCGGTGGCGATCGCGTAGCGGACGGTGTCGGCGAGCAGGGCGCCGGCGAGCGGGGCGATCCGGGCGATCGGCAGGGACTTGAAGCGGTCGAACACGCCCTTGTCCATGTCCTCGCGGAGCTGGACCCCGGTGACGATCGACGACGTGATGTTCGTCTGCACGAGGATGCCGGGGATGATCACTGGCAGGTAGCTGCCGATGTCGCCGGCGATCGCGCCGCCGAAGATGTACGTGAACATCACCGTGAAGACGATCGGCATGAGCGTCACGTCGAACAGCTGCTCGGGGGTGCGCCGGACCTTCACCAGGCCGCGGTACGCCATCGTGAAGGACTGCCGGATCGCGGCGCCGAGTCCGGAACCGCCGACACCGGGGCGCGGGGTGACCCGGGGTGTCGAGGTCGGGGTGGGTGCGATGGTGGTCATGCGAGGCTCCCTTCGAGCTCGGCTGCGGCGTCCGCTCCGGTGGTGGCCGGGGCGCCGGTGATGGTGAGGAAGACCTCGTCGAGCGTCGGCTTCTGCACGCTCATCTCGGCGAGGGAGATGCCGGCCTCGCGGAACGACACCAGCAGGTCGGTGACCCGGTCCGGGTCGGACATCGGCGCGGTCAGGCGCGAGCCCTCGGGGCTGGCCACCGCCTCGACGCCCAGGGTGTTCCGGACGATCGCGCGGGCCGCGTCGAGGCGGAGACCGTCGCTCAGCCGGAGCTGCAGGGAACTCGTGCCGATGGAGGCCTTCAGCTCGTCGCCGGTGCCCTCGGCGACCACCCGGCCGTGGTCGATCACGGCGATGCGGTCGGCCAGCTGGTCGGCCTCGTCGAGGTACTGCGTCGTCAGCAGCACCGTCGAGCCGGTCGCGACGAGCTCGCGGATGGTGTCCCACATCTGCGCACGGGTGCGGGGGTCGAGGCCCGTCGTCGGTTCGTCGAGGAAGATCAGCGGCGGCTGCGCGATGAGGCTCGCCGCCAGGTCCAGACGCCGGCGCATGCCGCCGGAGAACGCCTTCAGCGGGCGCTTCGCCGCGTCGGTCAGCCCGAACCGCTCGAGCAGCTCGACCGACTTGCGCTTCGACTCGGCGCGGCTCAGGCCGAGCAGCCGCGAGAAGATGACGAGGTTCTCGGTCGCGCTGAGCGTCTCGTCGACGCTGGCGTACTGACCGGTCACGCCGATCAGGGACCGGACCGTCTGGGCTTCCCGCCGGACGTCGTGCCCGAAGACACGGGCCTCGCCGGCGTCCGCCTTGAGCAGTGTCGCGAGCATCGAGATGGTGGTGGTCTTCCCGGCGCCGTTGGGGCCGAGCACGCCGTAGACCGTGCCGGCCTCCACACGGAGGTCGACACCGTCCACTGCGCGGTTCGTCCCGAAGGTCTTCACGAGGCCGGTGGCCTCGACCGCGAGCGGTGTGGTGGTCATTCGCGCAGGTCCTTTCGTGGTGACTCGACGCGGTTCGTCGATGTCGGGGTCGATCGTGCCGCGGGCCGCTCACGCGGCACTGACGCGGCGCTGACACCGCCGGATCAGGCGCGTGAGCGGCCGGGTCGGGCTGCGGTTGCGCGGACGGGCGGCCGTCGACGGACGGGAGGCGCGGCTCCCCGCCGGTACGGTGGTCGCGTGGACGAGACGGCTGGTTCCGAGAGCGGCGGTGCGGGCGGCGGTCCGGCGGACGGCGTCCGGCTGCGGCTCGACATCGCCTACGACGGGGCCGCGTTCTCCGGGTGGGCCCGGCAGCCCGGACTCCGCACCGTGCAGGGAGCGCTCGAGTCCGCGCTCGCGACCGTCTTCACCCGGTGGGGCGAACCACCACTGCTCACCGTCGCCGGACGCACCGACGCCGGCGTGCACGCCACCGGGCAGGTCGCCCACGTCGACCTCTCCGTGTCGCAGTGGGAGGCCCTCGGCACCAAGCGATCGCCGCTCGAGTCCCTGGTGAAGCGACTCAACGGCATCGCCGCACCGGACGGGGACGTCGTCGTCACCCGGGCCTCCGTCGCGCCCGACGGGTTCGACGCCCGGTTCTCCCCGCTCTGGCGGCGCTACTCGTACCGGATCGCGGACGCCGACGCTCCGCGCGACCCACGTCGTCGGGGGCACACCGTGTGGCACCCGACGCGTCTGGACCCGGCGGCGATGGAGCGCGGTGCGCTGCGGTTGCTCGGGCTGCACGACTTCGCGACCTTCTGCAAGCCGCGCGAGGGCGCGACCACGATCCGGACGCTGCAGGAGTTCCGCTGGGACCGCGAGCCGGACGGCGTGCTGGTGGCGCGCCTCCAGGCCGACGCCTTCTGCCACTCCATGGTGCGCGCGATGGTGGGGGCGACCATCGCGGTCGGTGAGGGCCGGTTCGGGGCCGACCGGCTCGAGGAGCTGCGCGTCGCCGAGACCCGCACCAGCGCGTTCAAGGTCGCACCCGCGAAGGGCCTGACCCTGACGGAGGTCGGGTACCCGGCCGACGAGGAGCTCGCCGCCCGGGCGACGCAGACCCGGGCGCGACGCGGAGCGGCCGACGACGGCGGTAGCGTCGGGGGATGACCTCCCGCGAACCCCGCTCCGTCGTGTCCGTCGCACCCGGTGTGGTGTTCGTCGAGGGGCCCGTCTCGAACTGGGTCGTCCTCGCGGAGGAGGACGGGGTCGCCCTGATCGACGCCGGCTACCCGGCCGACACCGACCTCGTGCTCGACACCGTGCGGTA